>NZ_JAXMIH010000010.1 GCF_034366625.1 Prosthecobacter sp. | reverse complement strand
ACAGAGGACTGTGCGGACCACTTTACCCGATCACTTCCGGCCACTCCGTGTGGAACATCTGACCTTCGGGCTTGTCGGTGCGTTCGTAGGTGTGGGCACCGAAGAAGTCGCGCTGGGCTTGCAGCAGGTTGGCGGGAAGGCGCTCGGCGCGGTAGCTGTCGTAGTAGCCGAGGCTGGCGCTGAAGGCGGGGCAGGGGATGCCGTTGAGGGTGGCGATGCTGACCACTTCACGCCAGTTCTGCTGGGTCTTGCTGAGGACGTCCTTGAAGAACGGATCGAGCATGAGGTTGGCGAGGCTGGCGTTGGTGCGATAGGCGTCGGTGATGCGATTGAGGAAGCGGGCGCGGATGATGCAACCGCCGCGCCAGATGCTGGCGATGCGGCCGAGGTCGAGGCCCCATTTCTTCTTCTCGCCCATGGTTTTGACGAGGTCGAGACCCTGGGCGTAGCTGATGATCTTGGAGGCGTAGAGGGCGTCGTGAACTTTCTTCACAAGCTCAGCCTTGGCGATGGTGATGTTGACCTTCGGGCCGGTGAGCTGGGTGCTGGCGGCGACGCGCTGCTTCTTCTGGCTGGAGAGGATGCGGGCTTCGACGGCGGCGTTGATGGTGCTGATGACGACGGCGTTTTCGGCGGCGTTCATGAGCGTCCACTGGCCGGTGCCTTTCTGGCCGGCCTTATCGACGATGAGTTCGACGATGGACTTGCCGGTTTCGGGGTCCTTCTGTTCGAGGGCTTTGCCGGAGATCTGGATGAGGTAGCTCTGCATGTCGCCCTCGTTCCATTCATTGAAGATGGCGGCCATCTCGTCGGTGGTGAAGCCGGCGTGCTTGAAGATGTTGTAGGCTTCGCAGATGAGCTGCATGTCGCCATACTCGATGCCGTTGTGGATCATCTTCACGTAGTGACCGGCACCGCCTGGGCCGATGTGGATGACGCAAGGTTCGCCATCGACCTTGGCTGCGATGCTTTCAAAGATCGGCTTCATCACCTCCCAGGTGCTGGCAGGGCCGCCGGGCATGATACTTGGGCCTTTGCGGGCGCCTTCTTCACCGCCGGAGACGCCGGCACCGATGAAGCGAAGGCCTTTCTCAGCGAGGTAGGCGTCGCGACGCTCGGTGGTCTGGTAGAAGCTGTTGCCGCCGTCGATGATGATGTCGTCCTTGGCGAGGAGCGGGATGAGCTGCTCAATCACGGCGTCCACGGCGTCACGGTCGCTGTCCTTCACGGCGGTGGATTTCACCATGATGTGGATCTTGCGTGGCAGGGCGAGGCTCTGAACGAATTCTTCGAGCGTTTGGGCACCGACGAGGGCTTTGCCGGGATGTTTGGCGAGGAACTCATCCGTCACGCTGGTGGTGCGGTTATAGACGCTGACCTGGAAGCCGCGGCTTTCGACGTTGAGAACGAGGTTTTGGCCCATCACAGCGAGGCCGATCAATCCGAAGTCACTTTTTTTGCTCATAATTTGGGCCGCAGACATACCCGCCCGCTCCGCCTTGGCAAAGGAGATTTTCCTCATGGCAGCCATGAACGGGATTGATGGAAACACGCCCCTTTTGTCGTTGTGCCGGGATGGTGGATTCTGGTATTCCTGCGGTCGTTTCCATCCTCATCCCACACTGCCATGCAATACCACGTCGCCAAAAACGCAGAGAAGTCAGGCCCCTTTGACCAACAGGAGGTGTATCGCCGCCTCGTGTCTGGCGAACTCAGCGGCAGCGACCTCGGCTGGTGCGAGGGCATGGCGGAGTGGGAACCGCTGTCGAAGCTGATCCCGCCACAGACGCCGCCGATTCCTGCCGCTTCAGCGCCCGTCTTTGGTCCTTCTGCGGCAAGAACCTCCGTGACTTTGCCAAACGCGAAAACGTCCGGGATGGCGGTTGGGAGCATGATCTGCGGCATTTTGGGCCTGCTGCTTTGGCTGCCATGCATTCCTGCGATCATCTTGGGACACCTCGGACTCTCGGCGATCAAAAAATCCGCCGGAGTGTTGAAGGGAAGTGGCATGGCCGTCACAGGACTCGTCACGGGTTACATCATGATCGTGGCGCTCCCGTTCATCGCGATCATTGCCTCGCTGGCGGTGCCGGCTTTCACCCAAGTGCAGATCCAAGGCAACCAGATGAAAGCCGTGAACAATGCGAAGCAGATTGTGCTGGGCATGAAGCAGTATGCGGCTGATCACGAGGGCAAGTATCCTCCCACGCTGGATGTGTTGTTCGATGAAAAGATTCTGGAGGATCGCAGACTCCTTGAGTTTCCGTCACATTTGAATGTTCCCGGTCAAGGCTGGGAGTATCTGGGTGCCGGTCATACCGACAGCGACGCGGGAAATCTCATCATCCTGACCAGCCGGAAGGCAGATCGAACGAAGAAAAAGATCGTCGCTCACAACGATGGCTCTGTGTCAGTCGAGCGCGAAGGCGCTGTTCCCTGACGCATCACTCACGGCACCGGCTGTCCCTTGGCACCAATGCTGTAGAGCGAGTTCACGGTGCGGACGTAGAGACGCTTGTCGCCGATGGCAGGGACGGAATTTACCGGGCCATCGAGCTTGCTGGCGGCGAGTTTCTCGAACTTCGGACCGGCTTTGATCACGATGAGATCGCCCTGCTGGCTGGCGCAGAAGATTTTGCCGTCTCCTGCGACGGGGCTGCTGAAGAACTTGGCGCTGCCAGCGGTGCCTTCGATGCGCTCCTCGTAGATGACCTTGCCGGTCTTGAACTCCACGCAGCGCAGGATGCCGCCGTCGCCGAGGAGATACATGTGCTCGCCGATGACGAGAGGCGAGGGGACGTAGGGCAGGCCTTTGGGGATGTCGAAGGCCACCGGCTGGGGCTTGCCGCTTTTCAAATCGAGCGCAGCCACTTCCTTCACACCACCGCCGGTGCCGAAGGTGCAGAAGTAGAAGTCGTCGCTCAACACACCGGAGCCGAGGCTGCGCTGGCTGTAGCCGGGATTGTGCTGCCAGTTGATCTTGCCGGTCTTGAGGTCGATGCCTATGACACCGCTGCCGGTATCGGCGCAGATCACTTCTTTTTTGCCGTTCTTCAATTCATGCACCACGGGCGTGGAGAAGGTGTTGAGGCAGTTGGGGATGTCGAGCTTCCAGGCCTGCTTGCCGGTTTTGGCGTCGAGGCCGACGATGCAGGACTTCCATTTCTGCTGCGCGGGATCTTCGGTGTACACCTTGCCATCGCGCTGCCAGTCGAACTCGCTGCGCACGATCATGATGCCATCGGCCACAACGGGGGAGATGCCGGTGCCGTGCTCATGGATGTAATCGGCCACATGCTCGTTCCGCCACACCTGTTTGCCGCTGTGGTCGAGGGCGAGAGCCTGGATGGTCGTGCCGGTGCTCCAGTTGATGTAGATGCGCTCGGCGTCGATGAAGGCGGAACTGCTGGCGAAGGTGTTGTACTGCGGATGGATGTGGTGGGAGACAAATTCCTCCTCATGCCGCCACAGCTCCTTGCCATCCTTGGCGGAGAAGGCGATGACGGCACGTTTGCCCGCACTGGGGGCTGCTTTCTCGTTTCGCTTGGCCAATACAGGCGAGGAGGTCTCGGCGGTGACAACAACCATGTCGCCCCAGAGCACGGGCGAGGACCAGCCTTTGCCCACCGGCACTTTCCACAGCGTGGTGCTGTCATCGACCACGGCAGGCAAACCGGTGGTTTCAGCGAGGCCGCTGCCATTCGGACCGCGGAAGCGGGACCAGTCCGTGGCGGAAAAGGCGGAGACAGAGAAAAGGGTGAGAAGGGCAAGGGTGAGTTTCATGCGGGGCGAGTAAAACGCGTGTGTGTGGGAAAAATTGCCAGGAGAGATCGCAGGTGACTCCAAAGCCGCCTTCAGGCTAGGCTGAGGGTGTGGGCGTCCCGGCAAGCGTGATCGATGACGGCGGAGTTTCCTCTTTCACAGGTTCTGCTTCGGTCGTTGCCTGCTGAGAGGTGGCGAACGCAGGGGATTCACTCACGGGTTCCTCGATGACAGGGGACGCCGCGGGTGAATGGGGTTCAGCAGGCGGCGGTACCGCCTGGGGAGGCTCGGACTTCCCAGAGGAAGTCTTGGCGCTCTCCAGCGCTTCGCTGAGCCGGTATTCGAGCTCTGCAATCTTGTAACCGTCCTCACGCGCACGTTTGCGCGACTCGGCTTCCAGTTGGGCCAGCTTTTCCTCCAAATCACGAATCTTTTTGTCGCTGACGGCCGCAGGAGAAGGCCCGCCCATCACAGGAGCGGAGGCGACACCGACGGCGTTCATGAATTCTTTCTGCACCATCTCGATGCGGGCCTCGGCGGCTTTCAAGGCACGTTGCAGATTCGCAATCTTCGCCTCAGCCTGCTGATTGGCCTCGCGGGCCTTCGCCAGTTCGGCTTCGGGGCCGCCCGCGGCGGCATAGGCAGCCTGCTCGGCCTTCACCTTGCGCATTTCAGCCTCAAACTCCTGCATCTGCGCCTTGCCTTTGAGCAGCACTTCCTGCGCTTCGATCAAACGCTTTTCAAAATCAGCGGCACGGGCGTTTGTCGCCTCAATGGCCTGTTCCTGTGCCTTCACCCGGCCCTGCTCGGCCGCCAGGGCGATTTCGAGATCCTTGATGCGAGACTCTGTGGGCGGAAGCTTCGCGGCGATCTCACGTGTGGCGGCCAGTTCGCTCTCCAAACGGGTGATCTGCTGCGAAGCATCGTTCGCCCGGCGATCCGCGACCTCGCGATGCGTGGTGAAACGCTGTTCCAGGTCGGTGAAACGCGCGGTGGCTTCAGTCGCTGTCTTGTGAGCGGCGGCAGCCTGCGCGGCGGCCTTCTCCTGCTCGGCTTTCAACGCGGCTGCGGAATCGGTGCGCAGTTTGTCCAAAGCGGCGGTGGCTTCGGCCTGCTGGCGTTTGGATTTGCTCCGCATCACCAGCCAGACGATCAGCGGCAGCAGTACTGCGATTCCGGCCGCGACAGCGAACTCCTCCATGGAAAGAGGGCCTGTCAAGGCGAGGAAAACAGACGCGGACATGATTCCAGCAAGCATGCGTCATTCAACGCTGCCCCCCTTGTTCTGTCCAGCACGCATTGCTCCTTGAGCGCAGGTTAAAGGTGGCTAGTCTGCGCGCCCTTTCCCCCAAACCAACCCATGTCCAAGTTCAACATCCTCATCGCCGGCAACAACGACCCTATTTCGAGCAAAGGCATCGACCTGCTCAAAGCGGAGCCGTCTTTCTCCGTCGAGGTGAACATGAATCTCAAGGCCGAGGATGCCATGATCGAAGCCTCCCGCAACGCGCACGCCATCATCGTCCGCAGCGGTGCCAAAGTGACCGCCAAAGTGCTCGAAGCCGCCCCCAATCTCAAAGTCATCGGTCGCGCCGGTGTGGGCGTCGATAACATCGACGTGCCAGTCGCCTCGAAGCGCGGCGTGGTGGTGATGAACACTCCCGGCGGCAACACGATCTCCACCGCCGAGCAGGCTTTCACTTTGATGATGGCCCTCTCCCGCAAGACCCCGCAGGCGCACGCCACCATTGTCAGCGGCAAGTGGGACCGCAAAAGCTTTCAAGGCACCGAAGTCTATGGCAAAACGCTCGTCGTGCTCGGCATGGGCCGCATCGGCGCTGAGTTCGCCAAGCGTGCGAAGGCCTTCGGCATGAGCGTCGTGGCTTACGATCCCTATCTGTCCAAAAACCGTGCCGAAAGCCTCGGCGTGGAGCTGTGCGAAGACCTTGATGCCGCCATCGTGCAGGCGGATTACATCACGATGCACATGCCGCTCACTCCGGAGACGAAGCACATGATCAACGCGAAGCGTCTCGCCTCGCTGAAAAAATCCTGCCGCATCATCAACTGCGCCCGCGGCGGTCTCATCGATGACGCCGCTCTCGCCCAGGCGCTCACCGATGGCATCATCGCCGGTGCTGCGCTTGATGTCTTCGAAGTCGAGCCACCACCTGCCGACTACCCGCTGCTCAGTGCTCCAAACACCGTCTTCACCCCGCACCTCGGCGCCAGCACGGAAGAGGCGCAGGAAAACGTCGGCATCGAGATCGCCGAAGTCATCAAAGCCCACCTCCTCCTCGGCACCGTCGTGAACGCGGTGAACATGCCGAACGTCGATCCCAAAGTGCTCGCCGAGATCGGACCCTTCCTCAAATTTGGTGAACTGCTTGGCCGCGTTGTTTCCCAGCTCGCTCCGTCGCGCTCGAACGTCGTCCGCATCAATTACAGCGGCAAAATCGGCAGCGGCGACACCTCGCTCATCTCCCGTGCCGTGCTCAAAGGCTTCCTCGAACGCGCGGTCGGCCCGGAACAGGTGAACTACATCAATGCCAACGGCGTCGCTGAAAACCTCGGCCTGCGCTTCACCGAAAGCCGCCTGCCTGAGGCCAGCGTCTTCACCGACCTCATCGAAGTCCAGGCCAGCAACGGCACCGAGACCTCCAGCATCGCCGGCACCTTCTTCGCTGGTGAGCCACGCATTGTGAAGGTCAACGACCGCCACATCGAGACTCGTCCTGAAGGCACCCTGCTCCTCATCGAGAACCAGGACCGCCCCGGCATGATCGCCGCCTACAGCAGCATCCTTGGGAAAAACCAGGTCAACATTGCCGACATGTCCCTCAGCCGGAACAAGGAAGGCGGCACCGCGCTGACTTTGCTCACGCTCGACTCCACGCCCGCCGTCGAAGTGCTTGCCGAACTGGAGAAGATCCAGGGCATCACCCGCGTGCATTGCGTGGTGGTGTGATTCACCACCAGAACGCTTTCGAATCATGCAACAAGGGGCCAAACGGCCCCTTGTTTGTTTGAGTGATAGGAGGTCTTACTTTAGCAACCACTCCACTGCCGAACTCTCGGGATCTTTGCCTTCGCCTTTGATCCAGCGCAGATGCGGCCCCTGGAGATCGATCATGCCGGGCAGGTCGAGGTATTTGGACCCACCAGGAAGGAACATAGGATCGCGGTAGTCGAGCACTTTGCCGAAGCGGAAGCCGTGCGTGTCCATGGCGGCACGTTCCACGGCTTCACCGGCCAAAGCGCGTGCTGCGACGGCGATGGGGCCGGTCTGTGAGCCGAAAGCGGCGAGGTAAACATTTTTTGGACTCGGATGATCGCCAACCTTCGTGTTGCGCAGGAAGGTGATGAGCGTGAGCACGTCGTGCGTGCGTTGCGCGAAGAGCGCGTGGTTGTAACCATGCGTGTAACCGGCGAACTCACGTGGATTGGCAACGACGCGCGTTTGTTTGACCGGTTCGCCACCTTGGAAAAGCAAATCGACACCGAGAACGGCGCTACCACCAGCGACCAGCTCCTTCACTTGTTTGTTGGCGATGCCGGACTTGCCCGCGTCATCAAGCCAGATGATCACACGGCCGTTCCACTGCTTCGGATACAACCAGGCCACGTTCAATTCCTCGCTGTGGGTCTTGTTGGTCAACGTGCCGGTCATTTCAAGGTGGTCACCGCGATCCTGCTTGTCTTTGAGTTCCCACTCAACCGTGCCCGCCTTGTCGTAGCTGCGGCCAATGACAACTTCGACTGCCTGGCGCAGGATTTGCGGATCAGCGTCACGCAGTTGTTTGTTAGAATCCTCGGTGAAGTATTTGAGCAGCTTGCGTTCAAACTCAGGGTCCGCGGCTTTCGGCGCGGGGTGTTTCTCGTCCCAGACCGTGAGCTGTTCCTTGGTGAGCGGTTCGTAGTCCTGCTCGATGACGGGCGAGGGGAAGCCGAGCTTGAAGTGCTTGTTGAGGAAGGTGTAGAACGCGGAGCGCGTGACTGCGTTGTAGTTGTGCGGGAAGTGCTCGCCGCGCAGGAGGAAGACGTTGTCCTTCTTGCCATGCGTCGCGTACAGCTTCTGTAAATCGGGGAAGCCTTTGGTGGAGAGTTCCTTCGTCCAGTCATTGGCGGTGTTCATGCCCTGCGGTTTCGGCGCAAAGAGTCCGGCGAATTCGATGTTGCCGGTGTTGATGCGCAGCAGTGATGAGTTTTCGCAGGTGCAGCCGCCTTGCATTGACGTGCTGACCATCACGCAGGGGAAGGAGAGCTTGATGCGGTCGTCGATGGCCGCGAGCAGCATCGTCTGTGTGCCGCCGCCGCTCGCGCCGGTGATGGCGGTGCGCTCGGGATCAACTTCGGGCAGCGAGAGCAGGAAATCGAGACCGCGCACGGCATTCCAGGTTTGCAGGCCCATGATGGATTGCAGATGCGACTCCGCCTGCGGGCTATAGAGGCCCCAATTCTCCGTCGTATTCGACTCCGGGCGTTGTTTGGCGAAAGTATGCACGATCTCACGCGGAATCTGAACGGAATCTGAATCGCTGAGCATGTCCCACTGCCAGACGACGCAGCCCATGCGCGCGAGTTGCACGCAGAGCGACTGGAAGATGCTCTTCCCACCGCGCTCGAAGCGCTCACCGCCTGTGGCGATTTCACGACGCACCACGTCATCGGTGGACAGGGAGAGACGCGCATCCTTCCAGTGTCCATGAGCGAACATGACGCCGGGAACCTTGCCTTTCGGGTTGGTGGGCCGGTAGAGGCTGCCGGTGACAAAAAATCCGGGCGCGCTCTCGAAATAGACTTTCTCGATGGTGTAGCCCTCCCGCTCGATCTTGCCATGAATAACCGCATTGAGCGGCGTCTTCGTCGGCATCGGCCACAAGCCCTGAGAAACGAGGATTTGGCGACGCACCTGCTCCTTTCGCTGGTCCCATTCACTCAACGATGACGGCGGATTGAAGGGGAAGTAGCCGTTCAGGTCTTTCGGCGGCTGAAGGCGGATGTCTTCGGCCTGGGCGAGCGCTGCGGCGAAGAAGGCGAGGAGGAGCGTGTGTTTCATGGTTGGAAAGTGACCGCACTCAAACGGCGCGAGCAGACGAAGTTCATCACGAACGCGCTGAAGTGACAATCACAATCCCTTCGTCTTGCTGCCTTCAACGACGATCTGCTTCGTGTCCGGCCCCTGCTTCACCGCCACGCGAGGTTTGCCGCCACGGGTTTCGGTGAAGGTGTTGTCGCGGATGGTGATCGACTCTGTGCCGCCTTGGATGTCGATGACGGCTCCGCCTTCGGGGGCGTTGTCGAGGAAGGTGTTGTTCTCGATGAGATTGCGATGCCCGGCGAAGTCGGGGCCGCGTTCGGGGCGAAAAAGGACGCCGTTGAGCTTGCTGCCGCGAATGGTGTTGGCGGTGATGAGGTTGTCGGTGTCGCGGTGGCCGATGGAGATGCCGACACGGTTGCCTTCGATCTGATTGTTCTCCGCGAGGCCGTATTTGACGCCCCAGCAGAAGAAGATGCCGATGTCGTTGCCGCGCAGCGTGTTGTTGCGGATGACGGGACGCTGCGAGCCAGAGCCAGGATGCAGGCCGAGGCCTTTGTTGTTCTCGCTGACGCAGTTTTCGACGATCACATCATGGCAGATCTGCCAACTGATGCCGTCGCCGTGGTTGTTGCGGGCGGTGACGCCCTTGATGTGGAAGCGATTGCAGTCCTGGAGGAAAATGCAGCCCGCGTAATTGCCATCCAGCTCAGCATTGTGCTCACGATTGCCATCGAGCACGAGATTCTCGATGCGCACGTCGTCCACGAACTCACCGCTGAGCAGCGGGAACAGCGTGGAGCAAGTCGCGCCGTTCATCTGCCACAGGTTCTCGCGCAGGGGCTTGTCGAGCTTGAAGCGGTTGCCGCTGCGGGCCACCAGCGTGCGCTTGAGTACGGTTTCCTTGCCCGTCTTGGCATCCTTTGCCCGCAAGCACACACCATCGCCCACCCGGAAGCCCGTGGCATCATGCAGCGTGATCTCCTGGTCATACCAGTCGCTGTCGAGCTTCAGCGGCGTCGTGGTGGATGGCTCCTTGATGAGCAGCGTCTTGTCGCCCTCGCCGATGAGGTGGACGCCGCTTTGCAGATAAACGGCGTTTCGCAGTCGATACATGCCCGCCTTGATGCGCACCGTGCCGCCGCCCAGCCGCGCCACATAATCCACCGCCGACTGAATTGCCCGTTGGTCACTGCCAATGATGTCCGCGTCCTTCACACCGACGGTGATCGTGAGCGTCTCGTCCCACTTTGGCTGTACGGCGGCGTCGCCACTGGTCTGGCGTGGTTTTGTCACCGAGGGCCGTTCTGCGGCAAGGAGGGACTGCGCAAGCGCGAAGCAGAGGAGCAGGTGTTTCATGTTTGAACCAACGCCCTTTGCTTTGAATGGCTTTCCATGTCATTCAAAGTCAGTTTGCGACTGTGAATCCGGTGATTTTGGCATCATTTGGCAATCTCCTGATATTCTGAAGCAACTGTCCTGCGAGGCTGACAGCCACAACGAAGTTGCGAACGCAGACATTCTTGTATTCGAGCACACCGCCGAGCAAAGGACTGATCGTGAAGTCGTAACACTGACCTTCATTGAGGAGCATTCCTTCTCGGTAAGACTTCTCCACAAAGCCACCAAACAGGTATAGATCCTGCGCATCTTCCTTCTGAAGCAGAAAATCCAATTCTGATTCACTTCCACAGACGTGAGTCAGGCATCCATCAAGTTTGTCCAGAAACCAGATTCCATTCTCATCGGCGAGGAAGAAATCACCAAATGCCGTGACTCTGATCACGGACTTCCCGGCCAGCGGCAGCCACGTCCATGACATCAAAGCACGCTGAATGTCGTTTTCGGGAAGATTAATGAAATGCATGCTCACTTTTTTCTTCCTTGTAGGCGTGTTCCTCCCGCCACACGCCTGATTTTCATGATCTTGACGTGGCGGTCGGCGAAGTCGGTCCAGTAGTAGATGAGCCAGCCGGCGTGGGAGGCGATGTCGATTCGGCGACCACGATCATCACGCTCGTCGGCGGAGGCGTAATGCTCGGGGTAGGAACGCAGCTTCTCGAAAAAGAGCAGCAGCCGACTACGGTCGCGTTTGGGAAGGCTGTCGAGTTCGACCACCGCTTCCAAATCCACGAGCAGTCGATACTCGATCATTTGGATCAGTTGGCCCAGCGCTTCTGAAGGTCATCCAAGTCCACCCAGTTGGCCGGATTGGTATCGTCGATCTTGCGGGTCAGCTCGGCGCGGAGATCGTCGTCCTCGGCGATTTGGATCGAGCCGAGAAAGGCAATCAACTCGCTCTGCTCGGCGGGCGAGAGTTCCACGGCTTCTTGTTTGAGCTGGGTGAGTGACATGACTATGAGAGAATATCGAATTCGTGAGCGGTCGTCAACAGGCGGGATGTGTCGTCACTTCCCCAGCCGCTCCAGCACATTCTTCGTGATGCGCACCACCGCTGCATCATTGCCCTGAAGACCATGTGCCCAGTCGGTGGTGGCGGCGGTGAAGACGGTGCCGGTGTTGGTGTAGAGGCCGAGGCAGGCGGCACCGGTGCGGCCGATCTCCCATTTCTCATACCACTCCACATCGTCGGGGTGCCAGCGCACGGGGCAGGTGCCGAGGACTTCGAAGGTCTTCGGTGTGCCGTCCTTGTGCGTGGCGAAGGGCAGGCCGTCGCGCCATTCGAGTTCGCAGCCGTCGCACTCGTAGCCGACGATGGTGTCCTTCGCGCCAAAGCGGTCGCCGCGCTTCAGGCCGGTGCCGGCGTAGATCCAGTGGTCGGGGCGGTGCACGATGAAGGAGGCGTCGCCGTCCATGAACTGGCCATGGCTGCGCATGTAGCCGCCCCAGAGAAAGCCGACGCCGGTGAGTTCATTCTCGGGGCGCTTGAGCAGGTGATGACTCCATGCGGTGCTCAGTGTTTTGAAGTCGCGTGTCTGGAAGACGGGATCGAGGTGGTAGTTCTGCTTGAAGCAGGTGAAGGCGCGGCCCTCGGCCTCGCTGCGCACCTGCCAGCAGCAGGTGTTGCCGCTGAAGAAGGCCACGTTGCCGCCTTTTGCGATCCAGCCTTCGAGGTTGTCGCGCATCGGCGTGCTCCAGTATTCGTCGTGGCCGACACTGAGGACGAGTTTGTAGCTGGCGAGCATGTCGGGGCGGAATTCGAGGTCGTCATTGGCGGCGAATTCGAGCAGGTAACCGTTTTGCTCCGCCCACACGACGAAGGGCAGCTCCCAGCGGCTGAATTGCGACGGGCCGGGCCGCTCAAAGCTCACGCGGCTGCCCTGGTTCTTCGAGAGGCTGTTGTAGGCATACACGGAGAAGCCGCCCCAGTTGTTGTAGGCGTTGTAGGTGTTCGAGCAGAGCTGCAACAGGATCTTCGAGGTGCTGCCGGGCTTTGCCTGCCGCACGATGAACCATGCGCTGCTGCTGGCTGTGCGTGCGCCGCGATGCGTCCATTTGCCGCCCGCATCAGCAGCGCGGAAGACGACCTCGTAGTAGCCGCTTTTCCAATCGGCACCGACGGGCACGCGCACGCTCTCCGGCCAGCGGCAGCCGTTCGCGGAGGCATCTTCCGGCACCGGATGCGCCTGGCCCGGCACGTCGGCCTTTTTCCACATGACTTCACGTTTGGCACCGAGGCGGGTGACTTCGATCTCAAACTTCGCTGCGGTGGTGCTGACGTGAATCGGAATCTCCTCGCCCTGAGCGACGCTGCGCTGTCCGGCGTAGCCTTCGATGAAGAGCGGAACGGGATCGGTGGCGTGGAGGAACGAGGCAGCGAGGAGGAAGGTGAGGATGCGGCGCATGAGACGGCTACGCGTTGGAGATGCGGACGCTTTCAGCGGTCAAGAGGTCAAGTCGTCGTCAAGAGGGTCAAGAAGGCACCTTCTTGACCCTTTGACGGCGAAGCCTTGACCGCTAGCTCTCTTACTGCTCCGTCTCCGCCAGCTTTGCCGCTTCGCGTTTCAGAATGCGACCGACACGATGCTTGGCGAGATAGACCTGGGCGGCGTTGACACCGAGTTCCTTCTTCACGCGTTCGGGACTCCAGCCTTTGATGACATAGCAGGAGAAAATCTGGAACTGACGTGGCGAAACGAGCGCACGCACGCGGCGCAGGGCGAGGTCCATCACTTTGTCCTGCCATTCCTTCTCCCAGAGTTTTTCGAGAGCGACACCATTCGGATCGGCGCAGCGGTCGATCGGCGGCGTGCGGCGATCTTCGGTTTCGTCGGAGTAGAGATTGGCCTCGCGGCTTTGCTGCTTCTTGCGGCGGCGGAATTGATCGAGAATGCGCCAGCGGGCTTGATTGAGGAGGAAGGATTTGAAGGAGCCGAGACTGGTGTCGAACTTCTTCTTCTGCAGGTTCTTGGCGACACCGATGAAGGTCTCCTGCACGACATCACTGGCCTCATCGTCGCTCAGGCCGGTCTTGCGGGCGACGTGGAAGACGAAGCCGGAGTAGGTGCGGTAGAACTCATCCCAGCTCGCCCAGTCGTCCCAATTGTCGAGCTTCTCGATGAGCGTTTTCCGGGTCGGGGGCGATCCGGAGGTCTGCTTGAGCAGTTCTTCAGTTTCAGCGACTTTGGGCAGGTCGGACATGGGGGCGAATAGTAACGGCGAGTATTCGTCAGGCCAAGAGGTTTTGTCCACTCCAACGATAGACAGGTGACAGCCGGCCCGTATAGCACAGCCCCCCAAAACCAACCTTCCGGCCCCAGTCTAAGCCGGTCTCTGAACTCATGCCTAAACACCGCCTTTTCCAGCCTGCCGCCGCGTCGATGACGCTGCTTGCGCTGGTGCTGACTGGCTGCACGGCGGCATCCTACAAAAAGTGGGCGGACAAGGAGGTTTTTGGCCTGCTGCGCAAGAAAGCCAGCAAGGTGCCGAATTCGGGGCAGGCGATCCTGGACATCACCCCACCGCCGCCGGTGCGGATGGAGGAACTGCGCAAGAGCACAGGCAAGGTCGATTTCCTGGGAGACCGGGCCTTCGTGGAGGACAACGCCCGCGTGGTGAGCCTGGCGGACGCGCTGAACTTTGCGGTGCATCGCAATCGCAACTATCTGCTGCAAAAGGAGATCGTTTATCTCTCCGCACTGGATCTGACGCTGACGCGGCAGCAGTACACGCCGATTTTTGCCGGAGGCGGTTCAGGCACGCTGGACAGCACGAAGGTGCAAAGCGGCGTGAACAACCTGGTGCGCACCTCCACGCTGACGACAAGCGGCGACCTTGGGTTTTCCACCCTGACACGCACCGGAGCGCGTCTCGCGACCAATCTCACAACGGATTTCATCCGCTTCTTCACCGGCGGTCGTGATTCCGGGGCCTCGGAGCTCGGATTCACACTCACACAGCCGCTGCTGCGTGGCGCGGGCTATCTCGCGGCCTCGGAGGTGCTCACGCAGGGAGAGCGCAACGTGCTCTACGCCATCCGCAACTTCACGCAGTACCGCAAGACCTTCGCGGTGGACGTGGCGACGCAGTATTTCCGCACGATCCAGACGCGTGAGTCCGCCCGCAATGCCCACATTGCCTACATGGCTTTCAACGCGGTGGTGCAGCGTGAAACGGCGATGGCGGAGGCAAACCTGCGCAGCAAATCGTCCCTCGGCCGTCTGTTGCAGTCGCAGATCAGCTTCCAGCGAAGCTGGCTGACCGCCACACGCAATTATGAGCAGGCGCTGGATGATTTGAAGATCCTGCTCGGCCTGCCTGTGACCGCACGCATCGTGCTGGACTACAAGGACATGAGTGATCTCGAAATCTATGATCCGAAGGGAACACTGGATGAGGCCATCGACACCGCGCTGACCACGCGCATGGACCTATGGAATACGCGGGACCGCATGGAAGATGCCAGCCGCCGTGTGTTGATCGCCAAGCAGGACATTCTGCCCTCGGTGAACTCACTGGTGAATTACAACATTCTCGACAACCCGGATCGCAATGGCTTCTCGCTCACACCGCGGAATCGCAGCACGACCTTGGGCCTCGGCGTTGATCTGAATCTGAATACAAAGCCGGAGCGCAACTCATTGCGCGCCTCCATGGTGACCGAGCAGCGCACAAGGCGGGAACTGGAACTCGCCGAGGAGGAGGTTCGCAGCGATGTCAGATCGGGATGGCGTGATCTTGAAGTGGCGCGCAAACAGTACGATCTGGCCAGACGCGGCCTGGAGATCAGCAGCGCGCGTCTTGAGGTCGAAGAAGCGTTCAACGCGGAGGGGCAGGGAACGGCCATCGACCTCGTCGATGCACAGCGCGACATGAACACCACGCGCGACCTGATCGTCTCCACCCAGATCAATCATGCGCTGGTGAGATTGCAGCTCTGGCGTGACATGGGCGTCCTGTTTATCGAGAAAGACGGCTCGTGGGTGGACGTATTAAAAAACGAACAGCCAAAGGGAGAATGAAGAAGGGAAAGACCATCAAGGGGCTTGTCGCCGCAGCAACCATCGTCGCATTGAGCGGTGCCGGCTGGTGGCTCATGTCTGGCAGTGTGGATGAATCCGAGCAGGTGGCCACTTTTGTGGTTCAGCGCGGGCCGCTGGAGATCAACGTGCTGCAAGGCGGTGAGATCCGCGCCCTTCAAAATACTGCGGTGAAGAGCGAGATCGAAATCCCCACGAAAATTCTCAGCCTCATTCCGGAAGGTTATCTCATCACCGAAGAGGATGTGAAAGAAGGCAAGGTGCTCATCGAACTCGACAACACTGACCTCAAAACACGCATCCAGAATCACGAGATCGAGTTCCAGACGACCGTTTCCGCCTACATCGACGCTGATGAGAACCGCGAGATTCAGCGCAGCGAAAACCAGAGCTTCGTGCGCGACACGAAGCAGACCGCGATCTTCGCCCTGATGGATTTCGAGAAATACCTCGGGCGCGATGTCACTGCCGCCATCCTGAGCACCGCCGGTTTGCCGAAGGACGTGAATGCCTTTGAAAAATACGCCGATGTGCTCGAAACGCAGGCCAACACGCCCGTTGCCACAGACACGACCAAAGCGAAGACAGATGACAAGGCCAAGCCTGCGGCAACCAAAAAGGCCGCGCTTACCACGCCCTCGGAGCGCATCGACTTCACGCCTTTCCTGGAACAGAAAGCGGCCAGTGACGGCGAAGCCCAGCAGAAGCGGCGTCAGCTTGAGGATGAACTGCTCCTGCGCCGTTCCGAACTTGCCGTCGCCAAGCAGAAGGCGGAGGCCTCGAAACGTCTCGCCGACAAGAAATACATCGCCCAGGCGCAGCTTGAGAACGATCAGGTGACGCTGGAAAAGGTGGCGCTGGCGGTGAAGACGGCGGAGACGCAGCTCGCCCTGTTCAAGAAATACGAGTTCAGCAAGATGTGCTCCACCCTTGTTGCAGGATACCAGGAGGCTTTGAACAAACTCCAGCGCATGATCCGTGCGAACCGTTCCCGCATGGCCCAGGCCGAGACGAGGTTCTCCACCGCGAAGCGTCGCTACGAAATGGAGCTGACCCAACGCGAGGCTTTGGAACACCAGCTCAAAGCCTGCGTCATCAAGGCCGCCCAGCCGGGTCTCGTCGCCTACGGGGATCTAAACGCCGGCTCCAACTACAACTACAACTATCCTATCGAAGAGGGCGCTTCCGTGCGCCTGCGCCAGACGATGCTCACCATCCCGGACATGAGCCAGATGGGCGTGAAGGTGAACGTGCATGAGTCCCAAATCAAAAAGGTGCGCATCGGCCAGCCGGTGAAGGTTCGCGTCGATGCCGAGCCGGGCAAGGAGCTCGACGGCCGCGTCGCTGAGCTGGCCATCCTGCCGGACTCCACCAGCAGCCGCTACACACCGAATTTGAAGGTCTATCCCTGCACGATTCACATCAATGGCTACCACCCGTGGATGAAGCCCGGCATGAATGCCAAGGTCGATATCATCGTCGATCAGCTTGCCGATGTGCTCTACGTGCCGGTGCAGTCTGTGGAGGTCGAGAAAGACCAGCACTTCTGCTACATCAACAACAGCGGCACCCTGGAGCGCCGTGCGATCAACACCGGCCTGTTCAATGACGAGTTCATCGAAGTGAGGGACGGTTTGAAGGGCGGCGAAGCCGTGGCGCTGACTTTGCCAAAGAAATCTGAAATCGAGGCGATCAACGGTGGTGGCAGGCCGGCACCCGCTGGTGAGGCACCGGCGCCTGCCAAGCCGAAACCGGCCAAGGATAAAGACATTGCCGCCGCGAAACCGTGATGCCGCCTGTCGATCCCATCATCAAACTGGTGGACATCTGCAAGAGCTACCAGATGGGTGACACCACCCAGCACGTGCTACAGGGGGTCTCGCTCTCCATTTATCCTGGCGAATATGTCTGCATCATGGGCCCGTCCGGCTGCGGCAAATCCACGTTGCTCAACGTGCTCGGCTGTCTCGACCAGCCCACCAGCGGCGATTACTTCCTCGGTGGCCAGAATGTGGCGCATCTCGATGATGACGACCTCTCCGAGGCCCGCAATCGCAACCTCGGCTTCATCTTCCAGAGCTACAACCTCATCCAGCAGCTCAGTGTCATCGAAAACATCGCCGTGCCCATGTACTACGGTGGGGCCAAGGACTCCGACATGATCGAAACCGGCACACGGCTTGCCACGCAGGTCGGTTTGGAGCACCGTCTTTATCACAAGCCCAATGAACTCTCCGGCGGTCAGCAGCAGCGCGTTGCCATCGCACGGGCGCTTTCCAACAACCCGATCGTCATCCTCGCCGACGAAGCCACCGGCAATCTCGACTCCAAGTCGGGCAAGGAAATCCTCGATCTCTTCGACGAACTCAACCAGCAGGGCAAAACCCTCGTCTTCGTCACTCATGACGAGCGCATGGTCGAACGCTGCACGCGCATCATCCGTCTGCGTGACGGCCTGCTCGAATACGATCAGGCTGGAGCCAAGGCCGCGCGCCTGCGCGGCAAGGTCATCGGCGAGCATTACGCGCCTGCGGCCTGAGTGGTCGAAATGAGCAGTGACTTTTCCAAAGGGCGCGGCAATGATCCTGCCCATGGCTCAATACACCGTCCAACCTGGCGACAATCCCTCGAAGATTGCGAAATCCTTCGGCATGACTCTCGGACAATTCCAAAAGCTGAACCCTGGTTTGGTCGAGTGGGGTTCAGGAAACTGGAAAGTGTTGTTTCCTGGGCAGATTGTGAACGTCAGCGGTGTCGTCACCGGTCTGCCGCCTGAGACAGTCGCCACTGCACCGACGAGTTTCGCCGCACCGCCGCCGTGGATGCAGATCGCCATCATGGAAGTCGGTGTGCAGGAGTGGACGAATGGCGACAACCCGCGCATCCTCGAATACCTGCGCAGTTGCGGCATCAGCGGCAATCTGCTGCACGATGAAACCGCCTGGTGCGCCGCCTTCGTGAACTGGTGCGTGCTTCGTGCCGGCTACCAGCCAAAGGGCAGCGCCAAAGTTTCCGACTGGTGGAGCTGGGGCCGCCCCGTGGCCGCCACGTATGGAGCCATCTGCATTTTGCAGCCGCTCACCACCGATCAAGCCAGCAGCGGTCACATCGGTTTCCTGCACGCGCTTGATGCCACAAACGTGTGGCTGCTCAGCGGGAACTCGAAGAATCAGGTGCGAATCTCGGCCTATCCGAAGAACAAGCTGATCCACAACGCGCCGTATCGCTGGGCGTTTTGAGGGAGCGGCTCAGGTGGGATCCTTGGGCGCGCGCATGAGATTCAGCAGTTTGGCGCGTTCGTCTGCGGGCAGAGATTTCGGTTTGTCCGGCGGCGGCGCAGGCTTGGGTTTGGCAGCGGGCTTTGAAACAGCTTTGCGGGCAGGTTTGGGAAGCGGCTGAGGAGGCTCGGGTTTCGTTGCAACCTCGGCGGATGGTTCCTGAACAGGCGGAGTGAGGTTTTCTGGCTCGGTGGTCGCGGGAGCATTCACGACGCTGGCAATGGCACGGATGGCATGCGGTCCCGTCGGTATGATGTCAGACTTTTCGATGATGAACTTGGTGGAATCTTCTTTGCCGATGTAAAGTTGCTGGTCTTTTTTCACCGTGGCCTTGCCGCGGACCTCGGCGAAGTCGGGGGTGACCAGGATGCTGGGAGCATGCGCCCAGATGGGGTCTATCGCTTGCTTGATCAATAGAGCACCGCCGGTGGCCAGATGGGTTTCAACGCCTTGTTCATCTCGTGTGGTTTCGATTTCCTTGGCGAACAGTTCGACGACTCCCACGGTGCGAGTGGCGGGAAACTGCTGACGGATGCCCGCAGGGGACAGCTTGAACTCGGCCGGCTCCGGCGCGGTGGGAGTGCTGCAACTGCTGAGGCCGAGTGTTGCGGCAAGGAAACAGAGACGAAAGCGGGACATATTGGAGGAGGAAGGCGGAGTGACTGCTCATCATTTGCCTGTGCGTAGATACGCAACGATGTCCGCGACATCCTGCGCGCTGAAGCCGAGCTGCGTGGCGCTGAGCATCATGCTGCGGTCGAGTTTCTTGCGGTTTTTCACGCGGGACTGCGGCACGAACTGGTTCTGGCCGCCCATGCTGCGGACGATCATGATCTTGCCTTCGGTGAGGAGCATGCCGTGGATGGTGGTGCCGTCTTTGAGCTGAAGTTCCTGGCCGTCGTAACCGTGGGCGATGTCCTTGCTCGGCTCGATCAAGGACTGCGCGATGATCTCCGCAGGCTGGCTGAGCCCCCAGCCATCGAGGTTGGGGCCGAACTCGACGCCTTGTCCGTTGATCTGATGGCACATGATGCAGCGGGTCGCGAGCTGGGCGCCGTTTTGAGGATTGCCCTTCAGTTTGAGCACATCAGCGACCTTCAGCGTGCTGGGAATGACGGGCGGAGTGACAATCTCGACGATCTTGGCACTCTCGGGATCGAAGATGCCTTCCTTCTTGAGCGCCTCGGCGATGCCGAAGGCGTCCCATTCATCGGTGCTGCGTTTGATGAGCCACCACATGATGTCAGCGTGGATCGGCGAGGCTTTATCCTTTGCCAAAGCGAGCACGGCCTTGGCTGCGCTGGCTTCGGGGATGAAGGCGAGGGTGTCGAGCGCGAGCTTGCGTTGAGCGGGCGTGAGTTTGCCGTTGGAGGCACGCTGTTGCAGTTCCGGCACGGCGGCGGCGGGATGGAGGCGCCAGGTGAGATGCGCAAAGCCTTCGCTCCAGTCGCCATCGGACTTCAGGGCGTTCCAAACTTCCGTTTCCTTGCCGGTGCAGCCGATGCCCCAGGCTTCGAGCTGCGAGCGGTCACCGCCATCAATGTGGCGGGCAAGCGCTGCGAGCAGCGGCACGCTTTGCGCGGCAGGAACATCGCGCATGGCCACGGCGACCTCGCAGCGGACCATGGGCGACTGATCGGCGGCCATGCTGCTGAGAATTTCGATGCCATCATTGGTGGCGGAGCGGATGGCACGCAGCGCGACGGTGCGTCTGATGGGATCTTCAGATTCCAGCCACTTGCGCGTGGCGATGATGCCACTCTCGCCGAGTTGTGCCACGAGCCAGACGGCACGGGAGGCGATGTAAGGATTGGCATGGTCTCGCAGTTTAAGAACCTGCGGCAGCACCGAGGTTCCCGCTTCCTTCAGGCGCGTGAAGGCGACGTGACGGACGTTGGTCACGGGTGATTGCAGTGCGGCGAGCTGTCCTTCGACGGTGTCGAGATTGAACGCGGGGATTTGCGGTTTGAATCCTTTGGGTGCGACGCGGTAAATCGTGCCGCTGCAGGTTTCATCGGTGTCCTGGTGGCCGCCGGTGCGTTTGTCGAACCAGTCGGTGATGTAAACCGCGCCATCGGGTCCGACGCATACATCGCTGGGTCGGAAGAGCGTGTGACGGTCGTCAGAGAGGTTGTTCGCGCCGCCGACGAAGTCGCTGCCTTTGAAGACACCGGTGGTGTTGGTGGTGCAGAAGTCGAAGCGTTCGAGTTTGAAGCCCGCGCCGTTGGGTTTGGGCAGGTAGCCGAAGACGACGTTGCGTCCGGTTTCGCAGCTCAGCAGCAGGCCGTTCCATGAGTCGCCGAGGGCGCCGTTTTCATAGAAGCACATGCCGGTGGGAGCGCCGCCGCCATAGACATCGCCCGCAGGGATGCTGCCGGGATCATCCTGACGCCATTCGGCTTCGGGAATGGTCTGGCCAGGGCGTTTGTCGGCACGCCACTGGCGTTTGCCGTCGCGGGAGAAGAATCCAAAGCTGCCGCCTTCGATGAGATGGCTCACGCGGCAGGCGGGTGGATCATCGTTGTCGTTGAGGAACATGTCGCCGAAAGAGGTGCGTACGCCTTCGTAACTGTTGCGATAGTTGTAGCCGAGAACCTTCGCATTGTGGCCGCTCGGGTCAATGCTCGCCGTGAAGCCGCCGACATAGACGTGACCGTCATCGCTCTTCTGACCGGCGTAGTCGTTGTTCAGGTAAGCGCCGCCGATGCGAAAGGTGTTGCCGCTTTTGTCGCTGAATTGAGCGCCGCAGTTGCCATTGCTGAAATACAAACGGCCATCGGGTCCGGCATAGACGCTGTGCAGGCTGTGATCGTGCTGCGGCTGCTCGAAGCCGGTGAGGAAGACCTCGCGCTTGTCCACGGCAGGATCGAACTTCAAATCGCGGTTCACATCGGTGTACTTGATGATGTTGGGCGTGTTGGAGACGAAGATGACGTTGTCGAACACGGCAACGCCGAGCGGGCACTCGAGTTCTTTCTCACGCACGAAGACATGGCTGGTGTCGCACTTGCCATCGCCATCGGTGTCCTGCAAAACGCGGACGCAATCGCCCTCGCGGCTGCGACCGCTGTGGCGGCGGTAATTGACGCCCTCGGTGACCCAGATGCGACCCGCGTGGTCGATGTCCATGTTTGCCGGATTGAACAACTGCGGTGACGTGGCCCACACGGTGATTTCGAGACCCTCGGGCACTTTGAACGCACTCGGCTCCAAATGATCGGGCTTTACCTTGGCGGGGTCGAACGCGGGATTTTTATAATCTGGCGTGAAAGCAGGTTTGGCAGCCACGAACGGGCCTTTTTCCTTCTTGGGCTTGTTCGGTTTGTCTGGCGCGGCGGCGAGCAAGGCCAGTGGAGCGACGAGAGCGAGTACGACGAGGAGGTTGTTACGATTGGGCATGACTGGGAGCGGAAGGAACGAGGGAAGTGAAATGATCTTGCCGAGTGACCGGAGTTGCGGGGAGAACGGAATGAAGCTTGGTACAGACCCGTCTTCCAGACATCAATTCTGCCGGTAGATGACGACCACGGCCGAGGACGGGCCGCTGGGGGAGAAATCGTTGCCGTAGCCGACGGTTTGCAGATTCGCGGCCTCGATGCCGAGTTCGATGAGGCGCTGGCGCACGGCCAGGGCACGGCGTTCAGAGAGGGAGCGGGCGTGATCCTGCGGGAGATTCGGCGGCGCGTAACCGGCGAGGAGGAGGGTGGCTTTTTTGTTCTCCTGCATCTCCCGTGCGACGGTGCGGATGGCGCGTTCATGCGCCTCGGTGGTCTTGAAACTCTCGTCGTCAAACTCAAGCGCCGGGCAGGCGGGCTTGAGACTGCCGTTCAAGGGGGAAGTGTAACCATCCCGGGGGCCGAGGGCATAGACGACGGCTTCATCGGAGGGATTCCTGAGGAAATCGGGCATCGGAATGCTGCCGCAGGAAGGAAGGAGGAGAAGAAGAATGACGAATGGCGAATGACGAATGATGAATGTGGCCAGAACATTCACGCGTGCCGGAGTTGGTGGAGAATTCGTCATTCTGGTTTCGTCATTCGTCATTTTTCATCTCATCCAGCGGGGTTCGGTGATGTGGCCGAAGCCACGCAGGAGGGACCGGCGGTTGCCGCTGCGGAGGTCATGCACGAAGAGCTCGCCATGTTGGACGTAGGTGATGAAATGCCCGTTGGGACTCCACGACGGGTGCTGGGCACCGCTGGCCTGAACGATGCGCACACTGCCGTTGGGATAGGGTTTGATGGCGACCGTCCATTCGCCGCCTTTGCGGATGGTGAAGGCGATGCTCTGGCCGTCAGGCGACCATTCGGGGTCGGTGCAGAAGTGGTAGCCGGTGCGCCAGCGAAAGAGCCGTGAGGCATCGCCTTCCTTCTGTGGCACTTCGACGATGTAGAGCTTCGGACCACTGCCGTCGTCGTTGGAGAAGACGATGTGTTTGCCATCGGGATTCCAGGAAGGACTGGAGGGCGCGCCGATGGAATCGCTCACACAGGCGGCGGTGTTTGAGCTGAGGTCACTGACAAAGATTTCGGGATTGCCGATGAAGCTCATCACGGCGGCGAGATGCGTACCATCGGGGGAGAACGCCGAGCCAAAGCTGCTGCCGGGCGTGTCGGTGACACCACGTTCCCAGCCGACATTCAGATCGAGCAGCCGGATGATGGGAAAGCCGCTGCGATAACTGGTGAAGGCGACCATCGAGGAATCGGGCGAAAGCGAGGGGGAGACGGCGCCGTGTTTGTCATGCGTGACCTGATGCACTTCACCGCCTTCGGCATCGCAGACATAAATCTGGCGGCGGCCTGATTTATCACTGACGAAGACGATGCGGCTGGTGGCGAGGCCGGGCCTGCCGGTGATGGTGTAGATCACGTCGTCGGTGAGCGCCTTGAGGTTTTCATCGAGGCCCGGGGCGGCGTAGCTGCGCTGAAAGAGCTCCTTGCCTTTGGCATCACGCAGCCTGCCGGTGACACGCCCGCCGATGGAGGAGCCTTCCACGGTGTAATCGATCTTTTCCTCCGCACCAGCGACGAAGAACTCGCGCGAGTCCAGCAGTTCCTTGCGCAGCGCCTGCTGGGCGCTGGCCCCGGTACCACCGGTAAAGGTGCCGATGAGAATGCGCGGCATCGTTTTCTTGGACTCCGCGCTCTTGTTTTTGCCGCCCAGGCCGATCCAGCCGCGCACGGTGTCCAAGATGCCAGCCTCGGCCTGCGTGCCGTGGCAGGCGGCGAGGGCCAGAGTGAGAAGCAGAGCGCGTGCGTTCATGCGTGGGGATCAGGGCAGCAGGAGGAAGTTCAACTCCAGATCGTAGCTGTCTTTGGAGAAATTTGAAGGCAGTGCTGCGGAAATTTTTTTCACCTGGCCGGCGGCCTCGAGAATGGACTGGTCCAGGGCATGCGAACCCGAGAACTTGCTCATCTGCGCCTTCAAGATGGTGCCATCCTTGCCGATGGAAATGTTCAACCGCGCCTCGCGCTGCGCGACGGGCACGGCATCAATGGGCGGAGCGGTCCAAGTGGTGAGGAACGCGGTGTTCACGGCTTCATCGACGGCGTCCAGGTTCACTTCTACCTTGGCGGCCGCGTCGCTGTCTTCAGGCGGTGGCGGGGGTGTCGGACGCAGGGTGTTGAGGCGTGCGATGTCCAGCAGCGTGGGGCTGGCCATCGGTGGAGCAGGAGAGCCAAAGGGTGTGGTGGCAAGGGGCTTTTCGGGTGCCCGGCGCAGCGTGATGCTGCGGTTGGCGGCAGGCTTGGATGGCGGTGAGGCGGAGGCAAACAGCGGCGTGCCTGATTCATTCGGCACCGGCACCATTTGATGCTGTTGCGGTGGTGCGGCGACCAGCGTGGCCTTTTGCACGGGTGGATCGTCCGTTTTCTTCGGTTCGGCGGTCGTGATCTTGGCGGCCTTCGGTGCTGCTGCCACAGGTTTGGAAACGGGGGTGGCAGCGGGCGGCATGGACAATTTGAAATCACTGGGATACATCCAGGCAAGCTGTGATTCCCCGGCGTTTCGTTGTCTGGCTCCATTTTCCTGCCGCCACCACCAGACACCGAACGCTGCGGCGATGTGCAGCGACACGATGACAAACATCGCCGCCGAGATCGGTTCCAGCGTGGTGGGACGACTGCGTTTCATCGTGAATCAGGGTTCGTCCGCATGCGTTGTGACGGCGGTCTTCCGGATGCCTGCGGTTTCAAGCATGTGCATCGTTTCCACAAGCTGATGCACAGGCAGATCGCGATGGATGCGCACTTGGATTCCGAGGCCGGGGCGGCGCTCCGCAAGCTGTTTCAATGAGGCCGGCAGATCCGCCCGCGCGAGCATGGCGCCGTCGAGCGTGACGGATTGGTCATGATTTACCACCAGCGTCATCGTTTCCGCCGGAACAATCACGCTTGCAGGAGCCGGGGCGCCTGCGGCTGGCATCCCTTTGCTTGCTTTGAGCAACGGAGCGGTCAGCAGGAACACAAACAGCAGCACGAGCACCAGATCGAGCAGCGGGGTAAGGCTGATCTCGGTGATGAGGCGGAGCTGATGCCGGTTCGAATGACGTTTCATGCGCGGAGGTGGGCGGCGTGCATGGCCGCAGGCAAGGGGGATGCGTTGGTGCCAGTGAAGGCGGGCATGGACGGGCTGCCGAGGGCGCTCATGCTCGGCAGAATCTCGGTGCTGAAACGATGGTCCACAAAGGTGCGGTCAAGGCCGGCGCTCAGCTCGCTGGCAAAGTTGTCCAGACGCACGACCATGCCGCGGATGCGGTTCACGAGGGAGTTGTAACACACCATGCTCGGAATCGCCACGAGCAGGCCCAGCACCGTGGTGACGAGAGCGGTGGTGATGCCTGGTGCCAGAGCCGCAAGATCAGCGGCACTCTCGGAAGCCGTCATCATGGCGAAGGTGTCCAGCATCCCCCAGACGGTGCCGAGCAAACCGAGAAACGGCGCACCACTCAACGCGGTGGCCACCCAGCTCATGCGTGCTTCGAGCCGCAGGGACGCCTCCGCCACGCTGCGTTCCATGGCGCTTTGCACAGCGCCCATTTGCGAAGGCGTGATGCGTCCTGCTCCTTGCAGCCGTGCGGCGAAGGTCTCGCCCGGTTCATCCTCACCCACCAGATACCACGCCATCTCCCGGCAGGCGGCATGGTAGATGTGGTAGTAGGGCGAGTACTCATGATGCTCGCGTCGTTGAAACTGCTCCAGTGCATGATTGCTGTCGCGATATTCGCGCAGGAAGGACAGGTTCGCACGGTGCACACGGGAGAGCAGGAAGTGCTTGCTCAAAATCACCGCCCAGCTTGTGATCGAGAGCAGCGCCAGGATGCCGCAGATGATCCAGCAGGTCAGAGTGCTGTGTTCCAGGCCATATTGCAGGCCAGGCGAGAGAAGGGATTCCATGGGCGGCATTGCGGGAGAGGGAGGGAAGTTGCCGCTAGTTAAAGAACCTTAACTGTCTGGCGTCAACTGACGAGTGTGGGGAGATGGCGGTGATGGAGGAATTGTGGTCCGTGATCTTGGCGTGCAAAGCACTTCTTGAAAGCATGTCGGAACTTGCTCCTTGTCGCCCTGCTCAACCAGGCGCGTCTCATTCATTAAATCCATAGTCATGATCCTTCGTGTTCCTCCTTGCCCTCGATCTTTTTCCATCCTTGGAATGCTGGCACTGCACCTCTTCGGCGGGGCCATGCCTGTGTGGTCAGAGACGATCTATTCGCAAACCGCGGCGGGTGGCAGCCGCCAGGTGATGCCCTATCCCACTGGCGACAGTGTTATCAACTGGATCACCAACGAGGGGCCGGGAACGCAGGCCCAGCCTTTCACCGTGCCTGGCAGGAACTACCTGCTGAACTCGGTGACGCTACAGATGAGCGATGCCACCAGCACTCTGGGCGGGTTTTCAGTGAGTCTCCGAACGTTGAACACCGGGGCAACGACTTCTCTCAGTTTGGTGGAAGCCCTCTCCGGTTCATCCAACCCCTCCACGGCCGGCAGCTACACCTACACCGGTTCTGGCTTGGTCCCTCTTGCTGCCAACAGCTCTTTCTGGGTGCTCGCGGAAGTTGGAACTGGCGGCGGCACCTACCTCTGGGACAAGTCCACCACAGGCGTCGGGCAGACGCTGATCCTGGCGAATGGTCCTGCCAGCCCCACCCTTAACGGCCCGCTTGATCTGAACGACGTCGTGATTTTTATCGACAGTGGCAGTGGTGGTCTGATGTTCTCCGTGGACGCCACGTTGATTGATGTGGAAGGCGGTCTGCAATTCGCCAATGCGCAGGGGCAGGCGCTTCTCGCCGGAGGTCAGACGGTGCTTGGCGACCTCAACAACCATCTCTTCAATCTTCGCGCTGGCGGTGGCGAGGAGTCCTCCGACGGCAGCATCGCTTCCTCGCTGGACGAGGGCGTCATCGAGGGGCAGGGGGATGGTCCTGAGAACCCCATCGCCAAGCGCGTGCGGCGTTCCCGTCAGTGGGAAGTTTTCACCACCGTCAATTACGGCAACGTCAACCTCAACGCCGTCGGCGGTCAGGCGGGTGTGAAGGTGGATTCCTGGGCTCCCGGTCTTGGCATCGAGCGCCATCTTTCCCGTGGCCTCACCCTTGGCTTCGCCGTTTCCTTCCTCTCCAGCCACCAGAGCTACACAGGGGGGCTTGGCAGCCTCGATCTCGAAGGTCCGGCTCTCTCCGCTTACCTCTCCTTCGTACGCCGCAACTTCTGGAGCGACCTGCTCTACAGCTTCGGCGCTTACGAGTTCGACACCGCGCGCAATCCCGGCCCCGGCATTCCCACCGCCAATGGCAGCACCCGCGCCTACACCAACGCCATCCAATACAACACCGGCTGGAACTTCCGCTTCCAGAACAACACGCTGGTCACCGGACCCTTTGCCGGCATCGACTGGCTGCATGGCAGTTTGGACGGCTATAGTGAAACAGGCGGTGGTCTTGCCGCGCTGCGCTATGCCCGTCAGAGCTTCGAGTCCCTCGTCACCCGCGTGGGCTGGTCGGTGTCCAAGAGGCTCAAAACCGATTGGGCCACCATCACACCGCAGGTGCGCCTGAGTTATGAGCGGCAGCACCTCAGCAACAACGGCACCAGCGTCTCGGCGATCAATGCGCCCTTCAGCGCCGCCGGCGGCAACCAATCTCCCGGTCAGGATTACATGGTGGCTGGTTCAGGCGTGAACTTCGAGTTCAGTCCGGCATTCAGCATGCTGCTCACCTATCAGGGCCAGTTTTTCCGCAGCGACATGCAGGCCCACTTTGGTGGCGTGCGCTTCAGTTACAAATTCTGAAGCAGGAGGTCACCGCTTCTGGCTGCACCGGCCGCCCAACCGAAGCCTCCCTTGCACCCGGCCCGAATCTTGCTCCCCTTCGGCGCTCAACTCCCCAACACACACCCAAAGATGCCCGTCGCCACCCCCGCCCAATACCGTGCCATGCTCGATGCCGCCCAAAAAGGCGGTTATGCTTACCCAGCCATCAATGTCACCTCCATCACCACCATCAACGGTGCGCTGAAGGCCTTCGCCGAGTCCAAGTCTGACGGCATCATCCAGGTCTCCACCGGCGGTGGTGAGTTCGCCTCCGGCACCGCGCTCAAAGACCAGGCCTTTGGGGCCATCGTCCTCGCCGAGGCCACGCATCGCCTGGCGGAAAAGTACAACATCCTCGTCGGCCTCCACACCGACCACTGCCAGCCGAAGAAGGTGGACAGCTTCCTCAAGCCGCTCATCGCCGAGACCGCCAGGCGCCGCGCCGCAGGCCTCAACAACCTCTTCCAGAGCCACATGCTTGACGCCTCCGAACTGCCGCTCGCTGAGAACATGCGCCTCTCCAAAGAACTCCTCGCCGAATGCGTGAAGCACGAGATCATCCTCGAAGTCGAGGCTGGCGTCGTCGGCGGTGAGGAAGACGGCCACGACACCAGCGGCGTCGCTGCGGACAAGCTCTACACCACCCCCGAGGACATGGTCACTGTGTACGAGACCCTCAACGGCATCGGCCGCTTCATGTTCGCCGCCACCTTTGGCAACGTCCATGGCAGCTACAAGCCCGGCGCCGTCAAGCTCAAGCCCACCATCCTCAAGGACGGCCAGGCCGCCGTCACCGCCAAGCACGGCGCGGCAGCCGAGATGGACCTCGTCTTCCACGGCGGCTCCGGCACCCCGCTGGAGGAAATCCGCGAGACCCTCGGCTACGGCGTCATCAAGATGAACATCGACACCGACACCCAGTACGCCTTCACCCGTCCGATCGTCGATCACATGATGAAGAACTACGCCGGCGTTCTCAAGATCGACGGTGAAGTCGGCGACAAGAAGACCTACGATCCCCGCAGCTACCTCAAGAAAGGCGAGCAGGGCCTCTGCGACCGCATGAAGGAAGCCTGCAACGACCTCCTGAGCACCGGCAAGACCATCTTCGGCACGGTTTGACCCTTACCGCACGACGACATTCATCCACTCAAAGGCAGCGCTCCGGCGCTGCCTTTTTTGTTTTTCAGCCTGTCGGTCTTCCAGCCGCTCTCTCCTTCATTTCCACAGTGGGAACGCCGGATGTCCCGCAGATTGAGTTTGCGGTTCCACAGATTGAATCTGCGAAAGCACCGAGCCATGCCATCGACAGGCTCCTTCAGCCGATTGCTGAGCCGTGGGGCTTGTTCAAAGACTCGGCGATGGCACAAGCACCCCATGAGCCAACCAGCCGCGCCGCCCCTTCAGGCGATCCCACCCGCCGACGGCCAAGGCCACACCGCCACCGGTTGTTGGGAGAGGGAATTCGGGTCTTGTTTGGTGCGGTGCTGAGTGATGGCCTCTTCCTGGGGATATTTTTCACTCTTCAATATCCGCCCACAGCGCGTCAACCGACAATTATGTTGCCTGAATACGACCTAGGAGGGTAAAACGACACCGATGCGTCCCGAAACCTGTACTCAGGCAACAAATCAGCCGGCTATAAAGCTGCTGACAAACCTCACGTTCTGTTAACCATCCACACTGTTCGGCTTCACCAGATCGATGGACAACTTAAAAGAGAACCAATCCTTGAGGTCATATCAGGCAGTGATATGGGGCACTGAACCAGAGTCGATGGGCACTCGCACCACCTTTTTAGCGACTGACCTCGAAGACGCGAAGAGACAACTGGAGTCCGCGTATGGTGCTGGTTGCATCTACACTTTGCATAACGAAGATGATGCTGCAAAACCGCGATAGCATCGCCAAGCCGAACAAAACGGATGCAGGCAACGGCTCGTATGGCATCTGTCGTGTCATCGACGCTTCCCGCTCGCCGTCGCCTGATCCGGGACGTTCGGCCAAATAGCAAAACTAACGTCCATGACGCCGCGCCATATCTCCTGGGCACTCACCATTGTGGGGATCGGAGCGCTTGCTTGTTGGTGGCTGCTAGCCACATCGGAATACGTGATGTGGATCGGCATGGCGCTTTTTATGACGGCGATCATCATCGATGGCACATGGCCTCAAAATCGCACAAAAAGGTAGTGGTGCTTCAACCTCCCAACTCCAGCCGGACTCATGAGCAGCCAGACAACGAATACTTTCAACTTTGAAGTGCGACGACTGGCCTTGGCCGTGGCGGTTTAGGTGCTGGTGGAGCGGTAGAATCGAGGACGAGTTCGAGCAGGGGGACGAGAAGATTTAAGCGATGATTTCCTTCACCACATGCCCGTGCACGTCGGTGAGGCGGAAGTCGCGGCCGGCGTGGCGGAAGGTGAGCTTTTCGTGATCAAGGCCGAGCTGGTGGAGGATGGTGGCATGCAGGTCGTGCATGTGGACTTTGTCTTCGACGGCCATGTGGCCGATGTCGTCGGTGACGCCGTGGGCGAAGCCGGATTTGAAGCCGCCCCCGGCGACCCAGACGGTGAAGCCGAGGGGGTTGTGGTCGCGCCCGGTGCCGTTGTTCTGCGCGTAGGGGGTGCGTCCGAACTCGCCGCCCCACCAGACGATGGTGTCTTCGAGGAGGCCACGTTGCTTGAGGTCGGCGAGGAGGCCGGCGATGGGTTTATCGACGGCGGCGGCGTGGTCGCCGTGCTTGGGCAGGTTGGAGTGCTGATCCCAGGCGGGATTGTTGGAGTTGTCGCCATAATTGACCTGAATGTAGCGCACGCCCTGCTCGGCGAGACGGCGTGCCATGAGGCACTGGCGGCCGTAGTTGTCGGTGGGCTGTTCGTTGATGCCGTAGAGCTTGAGGGTGGCCTCGGATTCGTCCGAGATGTCCATCGCGCCGGGTGCGTTGGTCTGCATGCGTGCGGCCAGTTCGTAGCTGCGGATGACGGCGTCGATCTCAGTGTCGCCGGGCATGGCTTTGGCGGCCTGCTCGGCATTGAGGGCGCTGAGCAGGCTGAACTGCTTGCGCTGCTGCTCGGGAGTCCAGATCGTGTTGGCGATGTTTTTGATGGTGGATTCTTTGGCCGGCTGGCCGCTGCGGCCGACGGGTGTGCCCTGAAACACGGCGGGGAGGAAGCTGTTGCCGTAATTGCGCGGGCCGCCGTTGCCCAGGCTGGGGCTGATGGTGACAAAGCCGGGCAGGTTTTCATTTTCCGCGCCCAGGCCGTACATCACCCAGGAACCCATGCTGGGGCGGATGAAGCTGGTGGTGCCGGTGTGGAGGAAGAGCGTGGCTGGGCCGTGGGCGACGCCTTCGGTGTGCATGCCATGCAGGAAGCAGAGGTCGTCGATGTGGTGGTTGATGTGGGGGAAGAGATTCGAGGCCCAGTGGCCGGTCTCGCCGTGCTGCTGGAAGTCCCACAGGGGCTTCATGACGCGCTGGGGCGCACCTTTGCCGGTCTTCGCCACAATGCGGGAGTCGGCCACGTCGATGAGCTTGCCATCGTCTTTGAGCAGGCGGGGCTTGTAGTCGTAGGAATCGACATGGCTGACGCCGCCCTGCATGAAGAGGAAAATGACGCGTTTGGCCTTGGGCTGATGATGCGGCCGCCGGATGGTGAGAGGATTGGCCAAAGCCGCCTGGCTCTGCGCCATGGCCTGCCAGGCAAGATAGCCGAAGCCGCAGCCAGTGGTCTGCAAGAAGTCGCGTCGGGTGGAAAGCATGGGGCTTTAACGTGGGCGGGAGTGTGGTTTTGCCGGGAGTGGCAAAAAAAGTCCCATGCGACCCGGAGGGTGGCATGGGACGGGGGAAGAGGTCAAGGGATAGTCAAGAGTCGTCAAGACGGCACCTGCTTGACCTCTTGGCCATGCTTTGACAGGCGAAGCCTTGACCGCGAAGCGCTTACTTCAGCATGTCAGCCACGAAAGAGCGTTCATCGACGAGTTCCTTGTTGGTGGCGGCGATTTTGGACTTGGCGAAGTCGTCCATTTCGTAGCTGGTGATGACTTCGTAGCTGCCAGGAGTCGTGGTGCGCACGGGCATGCCGGCCCAGACTTCGGGATCGAAGCCGTAGAGGCCGTTGCTTTTCACGGCGATGGAATGGATCGCGCCGGGAGTGACGAGAGAGCGGACGTGATCGACGAGGGCGTTCGCGGCGGAGGCGGCGGAGGAAGCGCCACGGGCGGCGATGATGGCAGCGCCGCGTTTGCCGACGGTTTCGCAGAACGGACCTTCCAACCAAGCCTGGTCATTGATGACGGCTGCCGCTGCTTTACCGCCGATGGTGGCGTGGGCGAAGGCGGGGAACATCGTGGGGCTATGGTTGCCGTAGATGAAGATGTTTTCGACGGTGGTGAGGTCCACGCCGGCCTTTTTGGCGAGCTGGGTCTGGGCGCGGTTTTGATCGAGGCGCACCATCGCGGTGAAGCGGTCGGGCGTGAGGCGCTTGGCCTGCGAGGCGGCGATCATGCAGTTTGTGTTGGCCGGATTGCCAACGACAGCGACGCGAGCGTCAGCAGCGGCCACGGCGTCGATGATTTTGCCCTGTTCGATGAAGATCTTGCCGTTGTCCTTGAGCAGGTCGGCACGTTCCATGCCTGGACCACGCGGCTTGGCGCCGACGAGGAGGATCCAGTTGGCGTCTTTGAAGCCGACGGCGGGATCGCTGGTCTGCACGATGCCTTTGAGCAGAGGGAAGGCGCAGTCATCGAGTTCCATGGCGACACCTGCAAGGGCTGCCAGCGGCTTTTCAAACGGCGCTTCGATGAGCTGGAGGATCACCGGCTGATCCGGGCCGAACATCGTGCCAGAGGCGATGCGAAAGAGGAGGGAGTAACCGATTTGACCGGCTGCGCCGGTGACTGCGACTTTGATGGGGGCTTTGGCCATGGATGGGAGGGGAATGGAGCGTGCATCAGAGCAAGATGCGCGGGCAGGGCAACTGCCGGGTCGAGATTCGTGGCAGAAAATGCTTGGGCGCTGGGCAGAGTCCTGTTATAAAGTCGATTTTCCAAAACCTTGATGCTTCCGCAGCCTTTCCCGAAACGCCCTGATGCCAAGTCCCTGCGCCGCCTGACGAGCTGTGGATTTTTTGTGTACCTGATGCTCACGCATGGGGCTGGGATGGTCTTGGCGGCTCCGCCGGAATCCGTGACTTCATTAGCCCAGGCTGAAGCGCGTCGCCGTGCCGTGCTGGTCAACAAGGCGGGTGACGAAATCGAGCGTGGCTACCATTTGATCGACGAGCGGAAGGCGGAAGAGGCCCTGGCGGTGTTTTCCGCCGCGTACGAGGCTCTGCCGAACATCCCGCTCGCTCAGGAGCACCGGCTTGCGGCTCGAAATGGTTATGTGGTGGCTGGATGCCTGCATGCCCAGGAACTGGCGGCCCAAGGGGATCTTGAGGCGGCCAACAAGCTGCTCGACACGTTGTTGTCACCCGAGGTCGCGCCAAATGATGCGCGCGTGCTGGCGTTGCAAAAACGCCTTGGTGATCCTGACCGTTTTCCGCCTGCGCTCACAGCGAAGCATGTGGGCAGTGTGCAGGCCGTCAAGGCGCTGCTGATCAAGGCGAACTCGTTCATCGAAATTGGTGATCCAGACAAGGCGATCCTCACCTATCAGGAGGTGTTGCGGATTGATCCTACCAACAGCACAGCGCGGCGCGGCATGGAGCGTGCCGAGCAGGAGAAGCAACGTTACTACAAGGCTGCCTACGATCACCAGCGCTCCAAGATGCTCGGCGAGGTGGACAAATCGTGGGAGGAGCAGGTGCCGTTGTCGTCCCTGGACGTCAGCGCGATGTTTGGTGCCAGCACCGAGTCCCGTGGCTACACGCAGAGCGGGCGTGAGTCGATCACGCAGAAGCTGCGCACCCTCATTTTCCCACAGGTGGATTTCGCCGGGGCCACCCTGGATGAGGTGGCCGAGCTGTTGCGCGTGCGCAGCAGTGATCTCGATCCGCAGGGCAAGGGAGTCAGCTTTGTCATGAACGTGCCGCCAGAATCGCGCGACAAGCCGATCACCCTGAATCTTTCCAACGTGCCCATGGAGGAGGTGCTGCGCTATGTGAGCGAAATGAGCGGGGTGACTTACAAGGTCGATGACCACGCCGTGATCTTTGTCTCCCTCAGCGAGCGCGGCAGTGCCGTCACGACGCGCACCTTCCGCGTGCCACCGGATTTCATCCAAAACTCACCGGCGGGTGATCCCGCCGCAACCGCGCCGGCGGATCCGTTCGGTGCCCAGGCTCCTGGGGGAGGTGGAGGACTTATCATTCGCAGGATGGGGGCCAAGGAGTTTCTCGAAGCACGGGGTGTGGCTTTCCCGGAGGGGACCAGCGCCAGCTTCAACAACGCCACCAGCATGCTGACGGTGCGCAATACGTTGCAAAACATGGACATGGTCGAATTACTGGTGGAACAGGCGACCAAGTCCGCGCCCAAACTGGCGGTGATCACGGTGCGCATGCTTGAGGTGAACCAGACGAATCTGGAAGAACTTGGCTTCGACTGGCTGCTGGGAGGAGCGGGGATGAATGGGAACAATGTTTTTGTTGGAGGCGGCAATGTGGGCAATGGCAATGGCTTTAATGCGGCCAGCTATCCGTTTTCCACGCCTTACACCACGCCTGCTCTGTTTACCGGGACTCCGCCAGTATTGGTTTTTCCTGCTATTCCTACCAATGGGGCGCTTGCGGGGCCGCTTCCATCGGGAACCATAGCTCCCTTCCCCTACGGCGGCGGCCCCATCACTTCAGGTCTCAGATCCGGCACTTATGCGGCAGGCGCGAGTTCACTCGACAGCTTGCTGCGCACTGGTTCGCCTTTGGGAAATCAGAGCGTGGCTCCTGGCATATTGTCGCTGGCGGGTGTGTTTACCGATCCGCAGTTTCAGTCGGTTTTGCGCGGCCTCTCGCAAAAAAAGGGAATTGATGTCAACGCCTCTCCCAGTGTGACCACCAAGAACGGTCTCAAAGCCACGGTGGAGATCACACGCGAGATAATTTACCCGACAGAGTTCGATCCGCCGCAGCTCCCTCAGGGACAGCCAGCAGTGCAGATCATTGCCGCAGGAGCCACGGCTGAGAAGATGATCGCCACACCGACGACGCCCACAGCCTTTGAAATGCGAAAAACAGGCGTCATGTTGGAAGTCGAGCCGGTGATTTCCGAGGATGGTCGCAGTGTGGAGCTTACCATCGCGCCAGAATTGACCGAGTTTGAAGGGTTTGTGAATTATGGTTCGCCGATTTTTTCGCCTGCCAGTCAAAGTGTGCTCCCGATTCAATTGACCGCCGGGATTCCTCCAGGAAACACATCATACATTCCCATAAGCCAGCCAGAGCAGCTAATCACGCCCAATATGATCTTGCAGCCCGTCTTCAAAACCCAGAAAGTCTCCACAGGTGTCAAGATCTGGGATGGTGCGACAGTGGTGTTGGGAGGTGCCAAGATTCAGAGGCGCACGCTCGTGGAGGACAAATTGCCCATTCTTGGCGATCTTCCCTTTGTAGGAAGGTTTTTCCAAAGCAGCGTCAATCAGACGGAGACGAAGAACATCATCATTTTTGTCACGGTGGATGTGGTGGACCCTTCGGGTCAGAAGATCAATCGTGACACGGCGGCGGTGAGCCGGTAAGAGCGTATCACCGAAGGCTGTGAAGGATCTCAGAGAGCCGCAATCTTTCCAGCCAGCTCAACATCCAGCTTGGTCAGCCCGCCGGCGCTGTGGGTCGTCAAACGAACGCTGACCTTGCGCCAGCGTACCAGCAGGTCGGGATGATGGTTCATCTCCTCCGCGAGGCGGGCGACTTGACGTACAAATTCAATGCCGGCCAGATAACTGGCAAATTGGAATTCCTTCGTCAGTTCCCGGCCTTCCACCTGCCAGCCCGGCAGGGCTATGAGCGCTTGCTGGACGGCTGCTTCATTCAAAAGCTCCGGCTTCATGGCTGGCAGCATCAGGCATTCGGAACCCTGCTGCAAGCATCGGAATTGCATTCTTGTTGCCACTGGACTAGATACACCGCCCCCTTCCAAGCCCCCGAATGTCCATCGCCAACACCCGCAACTTCTCCATCATCGCCCACATCGACCACGGGAAGACCACGCTCTCCGACCGCCTGCTGGAATTCACCAACACCATCACGGTGCGCCAGCAGCAGGACCAGTTGCTCGATTCCATGGACCTGGAGCGTGAACGCGGCATCACCATCAAGGCGCATCCGGTCACGATGAATTACAAGGCCAGGGACGGCCAGATGTACAAGCTCAACCTGCTCGACACCCCTGGCCACGTCGATTTCAGCTACGAAGTCAGCCGTTCGCTCGCTGCGTGTGAAGGGGCGTTGCTCCTCGTCGATGCCTCGCAGGGTGTGGAGGCGCAAACCGTCGCCAATCTCAATCTGGCGCTCGCCCAGAACCTCCATGTCATCCCCATCATCAACAAGATCGATCTCCCCAGCGCGGACATCGACAAGGTGAAACGCCAGCTTGAGGACATCCTCCAGCTTTCCGCCGATGAAGCCGTGCCGGCGAGCGCGAAGATGGGCATCGGCATCCAGGACATTCTCGAAGCGGTGATCGCCCATATTCCGCCGCCCACCGATCCCGGCGACGGCTACCTGCGTGCCACCGTGTTTGATTCGGTCTTCGACGCCTACCGTGGCGTCGTCAGCTATGTGCGTGTCGTCTCCGGCACCATCACGCGCGGCCAGAAAGTGCGCCTGATGTTCTCTGGCAATGATTCCGAGATCAAGGATGTCGGAATCTTCCGCCCGAAGATGACGAGTTGTGAGAAGCTCGAGGCCGGTGATGTCGGCTACATCATTGCCAACGTGAAGACGACCGCCGATGTGAAGATCGGCGACACCTTGACTGAATCGCGTCATCCCTCCCCGCTCCCGCTGCCGGGCTTCAAGGAAATCCACCCGCTGGTGTTCAGCGGCATCTATCCGGTCAGTACGGATGATTTCGAATCGCTCAAGGCCGCCGTGGGCAAGCTCCAGATCAACGACTCCGCCTTCAGCTTCATGGCGGAAAGCTCCGCTGCGCTCGGCTTCGGCTTCCGCTGCGGCTTCCTCGGCCTGCTGCACATGGAGATCGTGCAGGAGCGTCTGCGCCGCGAATTCCAGATGGATGTCATCTCCACCTATCCCTCCGTCATTTACGAAGTGCGCAAAACTGACGGCACTGAGATGATGGTCGATAATCCCAGCTTTCTGCCGGCCGCCAACGAGATCGACGAGATCCGCGAACCCATCGTCAAGGTGTTCATCATGATCCCAAATGAGTACATCGGCGACATCATGCAGCTCGTCATGGACAAGCGCGGCACCGTCGATACCACCGAGACCCTCGATGACCGCCGCGTCATGCTGCACACCGTCCTCCCGCTCAATGAGATCCTCGTGGACTTCAATGACAAGCTCAAGTCCATCACCCGTGGCTACGGCAGCATGGATTACGAGCACGCCGGCTACAAGGCTGACGACCTCGTGAAGATGGACATCCTCATCGCAGGCGATCCCGTTGATGCCTTCTCCTGCATCGTGCATCGCGGCAAGGCCGAAAGCCGGGGCCGCCAGCTCTGCACCAAGCTCAAGGAAGTCATCCCGCAGCAGCTCTTCGTCGTCGCCATCCAGGCCGCCATCGGCGGCAAGTTCATCGCCCGCGAATCCATCAGCGCCCTGCGCAAAGACGTGACCGCCAAGTGCTACGGCGGTGACATCTCCCGCAAACGCAAGCTCCTCGAGAAACAGAAGGAAGGGAAGAAGCGCATGAAGGCCATTGGCCGCGTGAACATCCCGCAGGAGGCGTTCATTGAGGTGCTGAAGAACAACTGAGCGATCACGCTGCCTTTGACGTGGGAAAACGGCGAAACGCGACACAGGATCAATTGTGATCGAGGGGGGCAACCATGGGTGGGTAGGCACTGGCGCCGTGACATCTGGTCGTGGCGTTCAAGGGCAGAGCCTAGATAGCGGACGCAGGCATCATTAGAAAATACCCATTGACGCATTTTCCCAATTTCCATTTAATCGCCCTTGATGAATCTCTCGGTTTCCATGTTCGGCGGCTGGACGACTGGGTGGCCCAGTTCGGCGGAACGTGACGTCGGTCTCATCCTCCTTCGGCGGAGAGGAAGCTGTGGCACGGAGCGTGCCTCCCTGTTTCCAGCAGTCCGTCGAAGCGCTTGTGACAAAATCTGGCTCTACGGATATTCAGACATTGAACAGTCGGTCACATAGCCCGAAATGAAAACGCAAGCACCTAATCGTTCCCCAGAGAGGAAGAAGACATTCTTCGCCCTGCTGGCTCTAGTCATGACGGCTGGTATTGCGGGGGTCTGGTGGACCGCAACCATTGAAGCGCCTTCCGCAGGCATGAAGCTGCAAAGCCTCAAGGCGGTGGATACTCCAGCACAAACCTCAAATAGCACGCTTGCCGCATCTGGCGGTGGTGCTTTGAGGCCAAGCTACGAAATCTCGACTGGAGGCACGAAACGCCATCTCACACTCGTGGCGGATGAGATAGCCGTTAAACAACCCGATGGCCGCCGGACGATCACGAAGTTCTCGGGCACCGATCTTGCCACGGAGGCGAAATCTGTGCGTTCACGCTCGGCACCGGCTTCGGAAGTCGAACTCGTGCTCACAGAGAAGGATGGCGGCCCAAAAGCACACCGTGGTGCGGAGAAGGTGCGGCATTATGTCACGCGCCAGGTGCTGGTGAAGCTCAAGGACGGTGCCACGGGCGAAACGGTGGCAAAAAGCGCGGACGTAAAGATTGCCAGCCAGCCCGGTTATGCGCCGGGTTATGTGATCCTCGACGCCACGACCTCCGAGGGCGCACTGGTGGCGATGGAGATTCTGCGAGCGCAGCCGGATGTCGAAAGCGCCGAGGTTCTGCTGGCCACGCAGAAGGCGAAGAAATTCACGCCGAATGATCCGCTCTTCTCCGAGCAGTGGCACCATCGGAACACGACTCAACTTGGCGGCGCGCTGTGGATTGACACGAACATTACCACCGCATGGGACAGCTACAAAGGCACGGGCATCACCATTGGCATCGTCGATGACGGTGTGGAGCACACGCACCCGGATATTCAGCCGAATTACAACACGGCGATCGATTTCGATTTCAACAGCAACGACGCTGATCCCGCTCCTGTTGATCTCGTGGCTGACTCGCATGGCACGGCTTGTGCCGGTGTCGCTGCTGCGCGCGGGAACAACGGCATCGGTGTCTCCGGTGCGGCACCAGAAGCCACGCTGGCCGGCTTCCGGCTCATTGCCGCGGCCAATACCGATCAAAACGAAGCGGATGCCTTCCTCCTCAACAATGATGTCATTCATGTGAAGAGCAATTCGTGGGGCTGGCCTGACGGCAGCGGTTACGGCGGCCCTGGCGCATTGGCCACGGCGGCACTGGAGACCGGCATCACCAGCGGGCGTGGTGGGAAGGGCGTGATCTACGTCTTTGCAGGTGGCAACGGCTTCTACGACGGGGATAACTCAAACATGGACGGCTATGCCGGTTCGCCCTATGTCATCGCAGTAGCCGCTGTGAATGATTTCGGCTTTCAGAGCTACTACAGTGAACTTGGGGCGAATCTTCTCATCTCAGCGCCTTCCAGCGGCGGCTTGCACAATGAGGGCATCCGCACCACTGACCTCACGGGTGAAGGAGGGGACAACAATACCACCGCTGGTACCAGTGATTTGGCGGATCGCAATTATACCAACCGCTTTAGCGGTACCTCTTCCGCCTGCCCGCTCGTCTCCGGCATCGTCGCGCTCATTCTCCAGGCGAATCCCAACCTCGGCTGGCGCGACGTGCAGGAGATCCTCATCCACACAGCACGGAAGAACCACCGCACCGACCCCGAATGGGCCACCAATGCCGCAGGACTTTCCTTCAATCACAAATACGGCGCTGGCATGATCGATGCCGCTGCCGCCGTCGCGCTGGCGCAGCAATGGACAAACCTGCCCGCGTTGTCCACGACACAGGTCTCGCAGACCGGCCTCGCCGTCGCCATTCCCGACAACAGTTCCACCGGAGTCACGCGCACGCTGAACTTCGCCACGGCGAACTTTCGTGTGGAGCATGTCACCGTCACCGTCAATGCCACGCACACGGCGCGGGGAGATCTGGAGGTGATCCTGACATCCCCCTCCGGCATGGTCAGCAAGCTGGCGAATGCCAGCAACGACGGCAGCGACAACCTCTCCTGGACTTACAGCTCCGTGCGGCACTGGGGTGAGACCGCTGCGGGAAACTGGACGGTGAAAGTAGCTGACCGAGTTCTCGCAGACGCTGGCACGCTCACTGCCGTCACCATCAAGCTGCTTGGCACGACGAATGCCGCCGCACGCATCGCCGGTGCCTCCGCTACCCTCAGCGCGGAAGGAAACCTGCCCGCCAACACCGCTGCCGATCCAGGGGAGGCCGTCACCTTCAGCCTCGGGCTGAAAAACATCGGCGCTGCGGCCACCAGCAGCCTCACTGCCACGCTCCAGGCCATCGGCGGCGTGCGCGAGCCTTCCGCGGCACAGAACTACGGTGCTCTGACGGCTGGCGGAGCCACGGTGACACGCACGTTTTCATTCAAACTCGACGGCGGCTGTGGCTCGTCGATACCGCTGTTACTGAAGCTCCAAGATGGTGCCACGGACCTCGGCTTCGCAAATATCAGCATCCCGCTGGGCACCTCGGCCTCAGCCACCTTCACCGGTGGTGCCATCACCGTCAATGACAACACTGTCGGATCGCCCTCGCCCTCGAATCTGGCCGTCTCCGGTCTCGTGGGGCGTGTGCAGGACATGACCGCGCAGATCAATGGTCTCACGCATACATACATTGACGATGTCGGTGCATTGCTGCACGGGCCAGACGCTTTGAAAATCCGCCTCTTTTGTGGCGGCCCCGAGGCTCCTGTCAGCGCCGTCAACATCACCTTCGATGACAATGCCGCCATCGTCTTTCCATTCTCAGGTGCCTTGCCCTCCGGCAGCTACAAGCCAGTCAACTATTACAGCTCTCGGGTTTTCACTGGCGATACCGCTGCCGAGGTGGCCTACACCATGAGCGAGTACCGCGGGGTGCCCGCCGACGGCACATGGAAGCTCTACATGCAGGACTTCGCCGCCGGTGATTCGGGTTCACTCACCAACTGGAAGCTCTTCTTCACCACCGTCACCTGCACGGACAATGTCATGCTCACGCAGGCCGCCCCCAGCGGTGGCGAGGCTGCGGGCAGCATCGCCGTGTCCGTCACGCGCACGGGTGGCAAGGAAGGCAGCGCCACCGTTAACTACGCCACCAGCAACGGCACCGCCATCGCTGGCAGCGACTACACCACCACCAGCGGCACGCTCACCTTCGCGGCAGGCGAACTGGTCAAGACTTTCTCTGTTCCTATTACCAACGACAGCATCAATGAAGGTGATGAAACCATCAATCTAACCTTGAGCTCACCCACTGGAGCCGCAGTTCTTGGGACGCAAACGACTGCGGCATTGACCCTCCTCGACGACCCGCCGCCGACGGTGACTGTTTCTCCCAATGGCACCACGACCAACAGTGCGCCTGTTTCCTTTACGCTGACCTTCGCCGAGGCGGTGACGGGCTTGACCACCAGCGGCATCTCCGTGACCAATGGCAGCAAGGGGGCACTGTCTGGCAGCGGCACCACCTACACTTTGCCCGTGACACCGGGCGGTCAAGGCGCGGTGACTTGCCAGGTCATTGCCGCAGCGGCGCAGGATTCCGCAGGCCACGACAACCTCGTCTCCAACACCGCCTCAGTGACCTATGACACCGTGGTTCCGAGCGTCGTTGTAACACCTGACGCCATCAGCACCAACAATACGCCGATTACATTCACGCTGACCTTCTCTGAATCTGTGACCGGACTCGCGGCAAGCAGCATTGCCGTGACAAACGGCACCACGGGCGCGCTGTCAGGCAGCGGCACCACTTACACCTTGCCAGTGACGCCCTCCGGCCAGGGGCCAGTGACCTGCCAAGTGACCGCCAATGCCGCCCAGGATGCCGCCTCGAACAACAACACTGCGTCGAACACCTCCTCGGTGAACTACGATACCGTGGCACCCACGGTGGCCGTGACACCTTCGGGCACGTCAACCAACAGTTCCCCCATCACCTTCACGTTCACCTTCTCCGAGGCGGTCACGGGACTGGCCACCAGCGGCATCACGGTCACCAACGGCACCCAAGGCGCACTCTCTGGCAGCGGGACGACTTACACGCTGCCGGTGACACCCTCCGCGCAAGGAGCAGTGACCTGCCAGGTCAACACCAGTGCCGCGCAGGATGCCGCCGCGAACCCAAACACGGCGTCCAACACCGCGTCAGTGACCTACGACTCGGTGGCGCCAACGGTGGTGGTGACGCCCAGCGGCACTTCGACCAGCGATTCGCCCATCACCTTCACGCTGACCTTCGCCGAGGCGGTGACCGGTCTGTCGGCAGATGCCATCGCGGTCGGCAATGGCACCAAGGGCGCGTTGTCTGGCAGCGGCACCACTTACACGCTGCCAGTGACGCCTGTCAGCCAGGGATCAGTGACGTGCCAAGTAACTGCGGCAGCAGCGCAGGATGCGACGGGCAACCCCAACACCGCCTCCAACACGGCGAGCGTGACCTATGCACTCAGCAGTCAGCAAAGCTGGCGGCAGACCTACTTCGGCACCACCACCAATACGGGCAACGCCGCCGACAGCGCCGACCCCGATGGCGACGGCGTGTCCAATCTGCTGGAGTGGGCCGGTGGCCTGAACCCGACTACGAGCAGCACCCTGCCGACCCCTGCCACGGTCAACGGGGCCAGCATCGAGTTCACCTACACCCGCAGCGTTGTTGCCGTGACTGCCAGAGCCGTCTTCACTGTGGAGTGGAGTGACACGCTGGCCAACGACTGGCAGACGACGGGTGTCAGTGAGTCGATCCTCTCCGACAACGGCACTGTGCAGCAAGTGAAGGCCACGCTGCCTGCTGGCAGCGCCGGCCACCGTTTTGTGCATCTGAAGGTGACGGCACCGCCTTAAAAGCGCATTCAAACTAGAGGAGAGAAGGCAAGAAAAGAAAGCCATAGGCCGCGTGAACATCCCGCCGGAAGCCTTCATTGAAGTCTTGAAGAACAACTGAGACTGCGTCAAGCCGACTGCTCCTGTGTCCCAAGCGTCATTTGCTACTTGCGTCGTGACTGCCACTGCTCCTGTTCAGTGATGTTTCGCTCTGATCTGACGGGTTTATTCTATCGCCTTTCAGGCAATTTTTGCTCGACACTCACGCTTGCATTTAACTATTCTGCGCACGCACCGATTAATTCCGAATTAATGCCGATACGTTTGCCGGATTGAGAAGAAGACAACGTGCTACATCCTAAGTTTTCAGTTCATCTCATGACCACGCTTTTTGTGCGGGCGCTTGTCCTGCTATTGCTCGTGTTGCCAGCGCAGAGTGCTCCGCTCTCTGGCACCAAGACCATCGGCCCCACTGGGGACTATGCCAGCATCGGCGCGGCCATCACGGATATACAGACGCAGACGCTTTCCGGTGCGCTCGTGCTGGAACTCCAGCCCAGCTACCTCAGTAGCGTCGAGACCTTCCCCGTCACCTTTACCAACCTTGGCACAACGGCGGCGAACACCGTCACGCTGCGTCCGCAAACCGGCGCAGTGGGCCTCGCCATCTCCAGCGCGAACACCACGGTGGCAACGGTGGATTTGAACGGGGCGCAGTTCCTCACCATTGACGGCCGACCTGGCGGGGCAGGGACGGCGTCGCAGTTGAACATCGCAAATACCAGTGCTTCAGGCAGAGCGCTACGCTTCATCAATGAGGCGAGCAACAACATCATCCGTTACATCGCGCTCAAAGGGGTGAACACCAGTGCCACCAGCGGCACCGTCGTCTTCAGCACCACCACAGGCACGAACGGCAACGACAACAACACCCTCGACCACTGCGACATCTGTGACGGCGCGAGCACCCCGGCCAACGGCCTCTACGCGCTTGGCACCATCACCACCACGGCGCAGAACAACAGCAGCAACACCGTCTCCAATTGCAACATCTTCAATTTCTACGCCACCACTGCGATCGACGCGGCGGGTGTGCGACTCGACAGCGGCAACACCGACTGGACATTCACAGGCAACAGCTTTTACCAAACCGCCAGCCGTGCGGCGGTGGGGGCATTTGTTCGGCCCATCTACCTCAATAATACCTCAGGTTACAACTTCACGGTGACGGGCAACTTCGTAGGAGGCAGAGCGCCCAACGCGGGCGGCGCGGCATGGGCGACGACCGGCACCTTGCAAAATTATCGTTTCGTCGGCATCCAGCTCAATGTCGGCACCACCACGCCGAGCAGTGTACAAGGCAACACCCTTCAAAACATGGTCTGGACGAGTGGCAGCGGCGTTACCACGCTGCCCGGGGTGTGGAGTGGAATTTATTTGCAAACGGGTGCTGTCAACCTCGGCACCGTGTCGGGCAACATCATCGGCAACGCTACAGGAACGGGATCGGTTTCTGTCACGACTTCGGGCGGCGGCGGCACAACATTCGGCATCGGCTCGGACAGCAGTGGTGCAGTCACCATCGCCAACAACACCGTGGGATCCATCACTGCAAACGGTTCCGCAGCCTCTGTTTCTGGCTCACTCGTCGGCATTCAAGTCACCTCTGGAGCGAACACCATTTCAGGCAATACTGTCGGCAGTACCATCACCGCCAACAGCCTCAACGCTGCCACCTTATCCACCGACACCACTTTCACCCAGCAAGTCACCGGCATTCTTAGCTCCAGCACGACCAGTGCGAGTATCGCGGACAACACAGTTGCCAATCTCAATAACAACTATAACCACACCCTTACTTCAGGCCAAATTCGAGGAATTGTCACTTCCTCGGGGGGGAACACTATCACTGGCAACATTGTCCGCAATCTCTCGACGACGAGCAGGAACGCGAACGCAGTCGCTGCACAATCGGTTTACGGCATCCTTCAGACCGCCACGACGGCGGGCCAAACTGTGTCCCAAAACATCGTGCATTCACTTGCCAACACGGCGGTCTCGGCGGCGGTCTCGGTGACCGGAATTTACTTCTCCGGTCCGACCAGCGGGACAAACGTCATCGCACGGAATTTGGTGCACAGCCTTGCTGTCTCATCCACCAGCACATCATCGGTGGTTAATGGAATGTACATCGGTGCTGGCATGTTCAACGCGCAGAACAACATGGTGCGCGTTGGCATCAATGCGGCCGGGGCCAGTACGGCGGGCGCATCCAACGTGCGTGGTATCTATGACAACGGCACGGATGCAGGCAGGAACTTCTACCACAACTCCGTCCATGTTGGTGGTGCGCAAAGCTCGGGCGCGACCAATACGCTCGCTTTCACCAGCTCTGGTTCGAGCAACGCCCGCGCCTTCCAGAACAATCTCTTTGTCAACGCTCGTAGCAACAGCAGCGGTACCGGCAAGCACTATGCCGTCAACTACGGCGGCACTATCGTTAACCCCACGGGGCTGACGGCTGGCGGCAACATCTTCTTTGTCAGCGGCACCGGCGGCGTGCTCGGCTTTTACAACAGCGCCGACCGCACCGCCCTCGCCGCGTGGCAGACCGCGACCGGGCAGGATGTGACGAGCGCGGTGGTGGACCCGCTGTTCGTCAATGCCACCGGGGATGCCACAGCGGTGGATATGCACTTGCAAGCGAGCAATCCGGCGGAGGGCAGCGGCCTGGTCATCGCGGCGGTCGCGGATGATTTCGATGGCCAGATACGCGGCAGTCTCACTCCCGCTGACATCGGAGCGGATGCCGGGAATTTTACCGTCAGCAGCGATGTCTTCGCGCCAGCCATCAGCTACCTGCCGCTGACCAGCGGTACGACGAGTAACCGCACACTGACGGGCTTTGCCACCATCACGGACAACGTCGGCGTGGCGGGTGGCGTGACCGCACCGCGGCTCTACTTCAAGAAGTCCACCGATGCCGATGTGTTTGGTGTGCCCAACGATTCGACAGGTAACGGCTGGAAGTATGTGACCGCCAGCAATGGCACCAGTCCGTTCAGCTTCACCATGGATTACTCGCTCATCAACGGCGGCAGCGTGAGCCTCGGGGATGTGATCCAATACTTCGTCGTCGCGCAGGACGCGACGAACAACCTCAGTTCCAGTCCCGCCGGTGCCGGAGCCGCCGCGACTCCGCCCGTGCAGAACGTCAACGCGCACGCCACCTTGAACAGCTACAGCATCATCGCCGCACCCATCGGCACCAAAACCATCGGTCCCACGGGGGACTACGCCACCATCAGCGCGGCGATCAGCGCGATTCAAGCCGTTGGTCTGTCCGGCGCGCTCACCTTGGAGTTGCAGGCGGCCTATGTCAGCACCGCCGAGACCTTCCCGCTCGTCTTCACCAATCTCGGCACCGCGGCGGGGAATACCATCACACTAAGACCCGAGCTTGGGGCAACGGGGCTGTCTATCTCCAGCGCGAACACCACCGCGGCCACGGTAGATTTGAATGGTGCCACCTTCCTCACCATTGACGGTCGGCCTGGCGGCATGGGGACGGTGTCGCAGTTGAGCATCTCTAACACCAGCACCTCCGGCAGGGCGCTGCGCTTCATCAACGAGGCCAGCAACAACACCGTCCGCTACACTACGCTCAGAGGCGTGAACACCAGCGGCACTAGCGGCGTGGTCGTTTTCAGCACCACCACGGGGGCGAACGGCAACGATAACAACACTCTCGACCACTGTGACATCAGCGATGGCGCGTCTTTGCCGGTCAACGGACTCTACACGTTGGGCACTACCACCACCACGGCGCAGAACAACAGTGGCAATACAGTCTCCAATTGTAACATCTTCAATTTTTACGCCGCCACCGCGAGTGATGCGGCTGGTGTGCGGCTCGACGATGGCAACACCGACTGGACGCTCACGGGCAACAGCTTTTATCAAACCGCCAGCCGCACGGTGGTGGGGGCATTTGTCCGGCCCATCTACCTCAACAGTACCTCTGGCAACAACTTTACAGTGACTGGTAACCTCATCGGCGGCAGCGCACCTAACGCAGGTGGTGCGGCATGGACGACGACCGGCACCTCGGCGGCGTATCGCTTCGTCGGCATCCAACTCAATGTCGGCACCACTACGCCGAGCAACGTGCAGGGCAACATCATTCAAAACATCGTCTGGACGAGTTCCGCCAATAACTCCACGCTGTCCGGGGTGTGGAGCGGGATTTATATACAGGCGGGTGCGGCGAGTCTCGGCACGGTGACGGGCAACACCATTGGCACCGGCACCGGAACGGGATCAATCACTGTCACCACTTCGGGAAATTTCGCCACTACCTTCGGTATCAGTTCGGGAAGCAGTAGCGCGGTCGCCATCGCAAACAACAGCATCGGCTCCATCTCGACCAACGGCACCGGTTCCACAATTTCTGTTTCGCTCGTCGGCATTCAGGTCACCGCCGGAGCGAACACTATCTCCGGCAACACCATCGGTAGCACGATCACCGCCAACAGCCTCAATGCCGCTACTTCGTCCACCTTGCTCGGACAGCAAGTCGCCGGCATTCTCAGTTCCAGCACGATCAGCGCGAGCATCACGGGTAACACGGTGGCCAATCTCAACAACAATTTCGCAGGCACCGCCAACGACGGTCAGATTCGCGGGATTGTCACTTCTGCCGGAGCGAACACCATCATCAGCAACACCGTCCGCAACCTTTCGACGACGAGCCAGAACGCGAACATCTATAATTCAGCGTCGGTGATCGGCATTTTTCAATTCTCTTCGTCGGCTGGTCAAACCGTCTCCCAAAACGTCGTGCATTCGCTCGCTAACACGGCAGCATCGGCGGGAGTCTGGGTGACGGGCATCTATTATACCGGAGCGACCAGCGGCACGAACGTGATCGCACGGAATTGGGTGCACAGCCTGGCGGTTTCATCCACCAGCGCATCGTCCAACTTGATAGGCATGCAATTCGACGCTGGATCTTTCACCGCACAGAACAACATGGTACGCGTGGGCATCAATGCAGTGGGGACGAGCACGGCGGGTGCTTCCAACGTGTACGGCATCTGGGACGGCGGTTCAGATGTGGGTCGGAACTTCTACCACAACTCAGGTTATATCGACGGCACACAGACATCGGGCACGGCCAGCACCTATGCTTTTATCAATTCAGGGGTGAACAATGCCCGTTCCTTCCAGAACAATATTTTCGTCAACGGACGTGGCAACAGCGGCGGCACGGGCAAGCATTACGCAGTACAATATGGCGGCACGACAGTGAACCCCACTGGCCTGACGGCTGGCGGCAATATCTACTTTGCCAGTGGCGCCGGCGGCGTGCTGGGCCGCTACAACAGCGCTGATCGCACCACTCTTGCACTATGGCGAACCGCGACCGGACAGGACGCCACAAGCGCGGCGGTGAACCCGCTGTTTGTCAACGCCACTGGCGATGCTACGGCGGTGGATCTGCACTTGCAGGCAAGCAATCCGGGGGAAAGCGGTGCATTACCCATCACGGCAGTCACGGATGATTTTGATGGCCAGACGCGTAGCGGTCTCACGCCCACTGACATCGGCGCGGACGCCGAAAACTTCACCTCGTCTTCCGGCGACATTTACGCGCCTGCCATCAGCTACCAGACACTGACCAGCGGCTCGACCGCGAATCGCACACTGACGGGCTTCGCCGTCATCGCGGACAATGTGGGTGTGGCGGGCGGCGCGAACGCACCGCGGCTCTACTACAAAAAGTCCACCGATGCCGAGGTGTTTGACGGCAACACCTCTGCCGCCAACGGCTGGAAGTATGTGGCCGCCAGCAACAGCACCAGTCCCTTCAGTTTTACAATTGATTACTCCCTCCTTTATAATGGCGTCGGCGGAAGCGGCAGCGCGACTCCTGGTGATACGATTCAATACTTCGTCGTCGCGCAAGACGCGGCGAACAATCTCGGGTCCAGCCCCGCCGGAACCGGAGCCGCCGCGAGTCCGCCTGTGCAGAACTTGAACGCCAAACCGAGTGCCGGCGTGAAGAGCTACAGCATCGTTCCCATCATTAGCGGCACAAAGACCGTGGGTGTTGGCGGTGACTATTCCAGCCTTGGTGGCGCAGGCGGATTGTTCGCGGCTATCAATGGTTCCGTGGTAACGGGCAACCTCGTCATCAACATCACCAGCGATTTGGCCGAGGACGGCAGCAACGGCTTGAACGAATTCAATGCCAACGAGTATCCGCCTAGCGCCGTCAGCGTCACGATTCAACCCGGCAGCGCCACGATGAAAACCATCTCGGGCACCTCGGCGAGCGGTTTGGTCCGGCTCAACGGAGCCGATCGAGTGATCATTGACGGACGCTACGGCGGTACAGGCCGGTATTTGACCTTCCGCAATTCGAGCACCAGCAGTTTCTCTAATACTATCCTTTTGATCAACGACGCGAGCAACAATACTGTACGCAGTTGCATCGTGGAAGGGGCGACATCGAGTTTCATCGGCGTCGTCGGCCTGAGTACTGGGGTGGTAACGGGTAATGACAACAATCTCATTACCGACAATCAAGTGCGCGACTTGAGTTCGGCAGCGGGTGTGCCGTTTTATTTGATTGGTTCCATTGGTAGTTCCCAGGCCATCGTGAACTCGGATAACACCATTTCGAACAATGAACTGTTTAACTTTAGTGGTGCTGGTGCTGTTATCGACTCCACAGGCAACGAGTCGTGGACGATCTCCGGAAACAACATTTATGAAATAAATCCTGCAACCTTCACCGTGTATGGCATTCGGATGAATGGCGTCGGTACCAACGTCATCACTGGCAACTACATCCACGACCTGCTAACAACCGGCAGTCAGAGCTACGGTATCACTTTCAGCGGCATCAGCACCACAACGGTCTCCCGCAATCGCATCACTAACTTTAGCGGGAGCGCTGGCACGACCAGCGTCTATGGCATCTACGCAAGTGGCGGCACTGGCTCGACGCTCAACGTGGTCAACAACCAAATCACCCTCGTCCCTGCCGCGACCATCAACCGGACCATCTACGGATTTCTCGACCAGGGATCTTCCGGCAGTGTGTGCTATGTGTTCTACAATTCCATCCTCATTGGTGGGATTTCCAGCGCCAATTTTACCTCTGGGGCAAGCCTGCGCTCTGGAGCCACGACACATGTAGCGCGTAACAACATCTTCTTCAACAGTCGAACCGGCGGCACCGGCAGCCATTTCGCTGCCGGCAGCGAAACCACGGGTGGCAGCTACATCGCGAACTACAACGTCTATTCCGGCACCGGCGCGACGCCTGCAAGCTTCATGGACTTCAGTGCCACCAGCGGCACGCCCGTGCCCGTGACCTTCGCGACTTGGCAAACCAGCACCGGCGGCGACGCCAACTCGCAAGCCAGCAACCCTGGCGGCAACTTTACCACCGCGATGTTCATGAACGTCGCTGCCGGTGACCTGCACCTCGTCCCCGGCGGCAACCCCTTGGTCAGCGCAACCGGCACGCCCGTGGCCGGTATCACGGACGACTATGATGGCGAGTCTCGTGATCTCATAGCGCCTGATATCGGCGCGGATGAGTTCGCCTCCAACAACGCCAATCTGAGCGCCCTGGACCTGAGCAGCGGCACGCTCACCCCTGTCTTTGCATCGTCCACGCTGACCTACACCGTCACTGTCGCCAACGCGGTCAGTTCGATCACAGTGACACCGACTGTGGCAGATGCCACCGCAGCGGTGAAGGTGAACAACATCGCAGTTGTTTCCGGCAGCGCCAGCGGTGCGATCAGCCTCGCGGTGGGAGTCAACAGCATTAGTGTCGTCGTCACAGCGCAGGATGGAGCCACCACATCCCCTTACACCGTCACTGTAACGCGTCAAAGCGCCACGGAAAGCTGGCGACAGACCTACTTCGGCAGCACGTCAAACAGTGGCAACGCCGCGGACAGTTTCGACTTCGACAAGGATGGACTCCCGAACCTAATCGAGTGGGCCTGCAACCTCAATCCCACCACCGCGAGCACCCTGCCCATCACCACGACGCGCAACGGCGCGGTGTTTGAGTTCGCCTACACCCGCAGCGTGGCTGCGCTGAATGCGGGCACGGCCTTCACCGTGGAATGGAGCGACGACCTTCCCGGCAGCAGTTGGAGCACCACTGGCGTGACCGAAAACATCCTCTCCGACAACGGCACCGTGCAGCAGGTGAAGGCCACGCTGCCCGCCGGCAGCACTGGTCATCGCTTTGTGCATCTGAAGGTGACGGCACCGCCGTGAGCACCGGCGTTCAGGCGACGCTTGCATCCGGGCGGGGACGCGGGGACATTTCCGCCGCCGTGACTCCCTCCACCCTCAGCCCCGCAGACCAGCACCGGCTCGACGATCTTCATGAGCGGCTGTGCGCACTGAGCCGGCAGACGGTGGGCTATCCCTGCAATCAGGCCTTCGATTACAGCGAGCTGTTCCGCTTCCTCCACTTCAGCATCAACAACGTCGGCGATCCCTTCGGCGGCACCAACTACCGCCTCAACACGATGGAGTTCGAGCGCGAGGTGCTGGCGGACTTCGCCCGCTTCACGCGTGCGCCCGCTGACGAATGGTGGGGCTACGTCACCAGCGGCGGCACGGAGGGCAACATGTACGGCCTTTACGTGGCACGGGAACTGTTCCCCGAGGGAATCTGCTACTTCAGCGAGGACACGCACTACAGCGTGGCCAAGGTTCTGCGCCTCCAGCATACGCGGAACATCATGATCAAGAGCCAGCCCGACGGCCAGATGGACTACGCGGACTTGCGCGAGACGCTCCGCATCCACCGCGACGTTCCGCCGATCATTTTTGCCAACATCGGCACCACCATGAAGGGTGCGGTGGACGACCTTGCGCAGATTCGCGCCATTCTCGACGATCTCGCCATCACCAATGCCTACATCCATGCTGATGCGGCGCTCAGCGGCATGATTCTGCCGTTCGTCGATGAACCGCAGCCTTGGAACTTCGCTGATGGCGCGGACAGCATCTCCATCAGCGGTCACAAGATGCTCGGTGCTCCCATTCCCTGCGGCGTGGTGCTCGCCCGCAAGGCCCATGTGGATCGTATCGCTCGATCGATCGAGTACATTGGCGCGTTGGACACGACTATCGCCGGTTCGCGTAGTGCCTTCGCCCCGCTCATGCTCTGGCACCGCTTGCGCACCCTTGGCACGGCCGGGCTTCGCGCCATGGTGCAGGGCAGCCTCCAGCGTGCCGGATACGCCGTGCAGCAGCTCCGCGCGCAGGGCATTGAGGCTTGGCGGCACCCGAATTCCATCACGGTCGTCTTCCCACGCCCCCCGGCCGCCGTCATGGCGCGGTGGATCATCGCTCCGCGCAAAAACATCGCGCATCTCATCGTCATGCCCCACGTCACCACCGCCGTCATCGACGCCTTCGTCACCGACTTTGCCGCTGCGGTGAACTGCGAACCGAGAGCCGAGAACCGGGAACCATCGTCATGAAACAGCTCACCGTCCTTGTGCCGAACGAGCTTGGCATCGCCGCCAGGCTCACCGCTTGTCTTGCCGCGCATGGCATCAACATCGAGGAGATCGACATCGAGGGCGTGGCGGATCATGGCCTCGTCGTTCTCAGCGTGGACCGCTATGATGAAGCGCTACGCGCCCTCAGTGAGCAGGGTTTCCGCGTCATCACCCAGGACACCCTGCTGGTGCGGCTGGAGGACAAGCCAGGTGCACTTGCCACCGTCGCCATGCGGTTGAAGGACGCCGGGATCGACCTGCGCTCCATGCACATCCTGCGGCGGGAGGCGGACAAGACCACCGCCAGCCTGGTGTGCTCCGACAACGCCCGTGCCGCCGAGGTGCTGCGCGATGTGCTCGTGGTCGAGCCGCCAGGCTGAATCAAATCATTCAGGGCGGACGACAGAACTTGAGCATTGCCCGACACGCCCTAGTATCGGGCCTTTAGCCCCATGTTCTTCCTCACCCCACGCTACCTCAAGCACGCCAAACTCCTGCACAAGGGGGTGACACGCTTCATCAACTACAAGCGCGACATCCTGCCCCAGGCGAAACTGGATGAGATCACGACCCTGCGTACGAGCCTGGAGGATGCGATGAGATCGAAGGACAAGGCGCGTATCGCAACGTTGAACGACGAGATCAACAAAGCCTGCGAAAAAGCGCTGCCACATGCCGAGCAGTCGGACATTGCCGACAACGTGGAGGTGTTTTTCGTCGCCATCGTCATCGCGCTGGGCATCCGCAGCTACATTGCGCAGCCGTTCAAGATCCCCACCGGCTCCATGCAACCGACGCTGTACGGCATCGTGGCGAATCATACCGAGAAGGACGTCTCCCCAGGCTTCTTCCAGCAGTGCAAGGATTACGTGGCTGGGCGCAGTTACATCAATGTCGTGGCGAATCATTCCGGACGTCTGCGCCGTGAAGAGCCGCTGACGGAGCATGGCTTCATGGGCTTTTTCACCCACTGTCGTCTCCACTTTGAAGACGGGCATAATATCTGGATCTGGGCTCCGATACGCCAATTGGCAACCGATCCCGAGTTCAATCTGGGGCTGCTGTATTATGCAGGTGCCCAAATCTCGAACGACGGCAATCAGATCACCCCCGATGCCCAGATCGTGCGTTCCATCTGGGATCTTGGCGGCAAAGAGATCAAAGAGGGGCAGTTGCTCGCGCGGGGTACGCTCGACACCGGCGATCATGTGCTGGTGAACAAGTTTTCCTACCACTTCCGGCGTCCGGTGCGTGGGGAGGTGTTTGTCTTCACCACACAGAACATTCGCAGCCCTTACATGAACGTGCCAGTCGAGCAAGGCTCCCAGCATTACATCAAACGGCTTGTGGGTGTGCCAGGGGACCGGCTGGAGGTCAAATCTCCGGTGCTGTGGATCAATGGCAAGCCCGCCGAGGAATTCGGCATGAAGCGTGTGGGTGCCATGGAAGAACCCTACAAAGGCTACGGCAACTTCGGCATTTTGTCTGACGGCAGAGTGCGGGAACTGAGCGCGCGTGATGGTGCACGTGAATACTGGGCCATGGGCGACAACAGCTACAACAGCTCAGACAGCCGCTACTGGGGCACGGTGCCGGAACGCAATCTCGTCGGCCCGGCTTTGTTCTGCTATTTTCCGCTGGGTCGAAACTGGGGCGTGATTCGATAACAATGGAAAAGCGGACGAACTGGTCCGCTTCAATCTCAGGACTCTATGCTTTCATCCCTTCCTGGCGCAGGAAGCTTTCCACCCAGGTGATGTCGTACTGGCCGTGCTGGAAGTCGGAGGTGGTCAGGATCTGGCTTTGCAGCGGAATCGTGGTCTTGATGCCTTCGACAGTGAACTCGCCCAGCGCACGGCGCATCCGGCGGATGGCGATGTCGCGGGTGGCGCCGGTGACAATGAGCTTGGCGATCATCGAATCATAATACGGCGGTACGGAGTAGCCGGAATAGACGTGCGTATCGACGCGGACGCCACGGCCACCCGAGGTGTACCAGAGCGTGATCTTGCCAGGGCTGGGGGCGAAGTTGCGGGAAGGATCCTCGGCATTGATGCGGCACTCGATGGCGTGGCCGCGAGGCTGGGCATTCACGACGTGCTCGCTGAGCGGCAGGCCGGCGGCGATGCGGATCTGCTCCTTGATCAAGTCGCAGCCATAAACCTCCTCAGTGATCGGATGCTCCACCTGGATGCGGGTGTTCATCTCCATGAAGTAGAAGTTCTCGCACTTGTTATCGACGAGGAACTCGATGGTGCCGCAGTTCTCGTAGCCGATTTCTTTGCAGAGCTTCACCGTGGCATCGCCCATGCGCTTACGCATTTTTTGGGAGATTTTTGGGGAGGGGCATTCCTCGATGATCTTCTGATTGCGGCGCTGCATGGAGCAGTCGCGCTCGCCGAGATGCACCACGTTGCCGTGAGAGTCGGCGACGACCTGAAACTCGATGTGGTGGGGTTTTTCGACGAGCTTTTCCATGTACATGGAGCCGTCGCCAAAGCATTTCATGGCTTCCAGGGAGGCGGCTTGGAAGCTGGAGCCCAGAGTGGCCTCGTTGAGCACCGGGCGCATGCCGCGCCCACCGCCACCGGCGCTGGCCTTGACCATGACCGGGTAACCAATCTTGCGCGCCCATTCGAGGGCTTCTTCCTCGGTGTGGATGATGCCGTCGGAGCCAGGGGTGATCGGCATGCCGGCTTTCAGGGCAGTTTCACGCGCCACGTTCTTGTCACCCATCATGGCGATGACGCGAGCGGAAGGGCCGATGAACTTGATTTTGCACTTGTCGCAGACTTCGGCGAATTCCGCTTTTTCGGAGAGGAAACCGTAGCCGGGGTGGATGGCATCGACGTTGGCGATCTCGGCCGCGCTGATGATGCGGCTCATCTTCAGGTAGCTTTCGCTGCTCGGGCCGGGACCGATGCAAATGGCCTCATCGGCGAGGTGAACGTGCATCGAATCGACATCGGCCTCGGAATAGACGGCGACCGTTTTGACATCGAGTTCCTTGCAGGCGCGAATGACGCGGAGGGCGATTTCACCACGGTTGGCGACGAGAACTTTTTTGAACATGCGAAAAGCGAAGGGCTGAGGGCTTAGAGCGAAGGAGAAAGTGTGATGCGGGTATGGGTGGTGTGGGCAGGACTCTACGCCCTTTGCCCTTTGCCCTATGCCTTCAACTCAAACAGAGGCTGACCGTATTGGACGGGTTTGCCATCTTCCACGAGGACGCGGGCAATGGTGCCGCGGGCTTCGGCCTTGATCTCGTTCATAACCTTCATGGCCTCGATGATGCAGACGTTACTGTTTTCGTCCACGATGTCGCCAATGTTGGCGAAGGACTTTTCACCTGGGGCGGCGCAGCGGTAGAAGGTGCCGACCATGGGGGAATTGATGGTGGGACCGACGGGATCGGAGCCGGCTGCAGGTGCCGCAATGCTGGCGGCAGGAACTGCAGCAAGGGCAGGGGCTGCAGGAGCAGACATGGAAACAGGAGCGGCGGAGGCCACGGGCATGCATTTGAGCAGCTCCTTGACGGACTCCAGGTCAGAACCACGGCGCAGCTCAAGTTTGGCGTCCTTTTGCTCGCTGTGGAAATAGGTCAGGTTGTTCTCGGCCATCAGTCCGACGATCTCGCGTATCTGTTTCAGATCGTAGGCGCAAGAAGGTGCGGAGGCGGCGGGAGAGGCTGGTTTGGAGGTGGTGCGTTTGGCCATGTCGGGAGGAGTGTGTCAACGGACGCCCCGATACTACAAACTCCCCCGCCCGTGGCAACCACAAAGGCACTCTTGACTTTCAAGGCGCCGGCCGGGCTTGTTTGTGCCCCTGGCAGCCATCGTCGTCCTGTGGCTCTCAGCGTTTACCGCCAAACAATCCGCTGAAACTGCTGCTGATCACGCTGGTCAACGCACTTTGAATCTGGCTGCCGCTGGGGAGATTGTCGTCGATCTGGCCCTTGGGAGTGAGCTTGTCGATCACCTGTGGCAGGAACTGCGCGAGCAGCGGCAGCACGGTGTGGGTCTGCATGCCCACCTTGCTGGCGAGCCGCTGAATCTCATCCGCACCCACAGCCTTTTGCAGTTGTTCCGCTTCGATGGGCTGATTCGCGCCTGCGGAGACCCACGAGGCGAATTGATCACCAAAACCGGCCTTTTGAAACTGCCCCATCAGTCCTTGCAGGCCGCCTGCGTCGTTGAGAAGGCCGGAAAGCATCGTGGCCGGATCTTGTTTGGAGGCACCGCCGAGCATGCCGCCCAGCGCGTTTTTGGCGAGTGAATCGAGGAGTCCCATGAGTGTGCGGAGTGTGGGGGAGGGGATTTCAAAGTCAAGGTGGCTTCGCCTTCCGCCACGGATGCCTTCTTGACCCGCGAAGCCTTGACCACGCATTTCCACCCGCTACTCTCCCCACCCCCAACCCCAAAAATCATCACCATGAGCCAAACCCACGAATTCCAGGCCGAAGTCAAACAAGTCCTCGATATCGTCATCCACAGCCTCTACACCGACCGCGAGATCTTCATCCGCGAACTGGTGTCCAACGCCGCCGACGCGATGGAAAAGATGCGCCTCACCCAGCTCACGGAGAAGGACATCTTTGATGCCGCCGCCGAACTGCAAATCAGCATCACCACCGATGAGGCCGCCCGCACTCTCACCATCGCCGACACCGGCATCGGTATGACACGCGCTGAACTCGTCGAAAACCTCGGCACCATCGCCCACTCGGGCTCGAAGGCCTTCGCCGCCGCGCTGAAGAATGCAGGCAAGCAAAACGACGCGCAGCTCATCGGCCAGTTCGGCGTCGGCTTCTACTCCGCCTTCATGGTCGCGGACAAAGTCGAGGTTCACACGCATTCTTGGCGCAACGAGGGCGAGCACCTCGTCTGGACCAGCGACGGCGCCAGCAGCTACACGATTGATGAATCCGTCGATCAGAAGCGCGGCTGCAAAATCGTCCTCCATCTCAAGGAAGACGCCGCCGACTTCGCCAAGCAGCACACGGTGAAGCAGATCATCGAGAAACACTCGAACTTCGTCAGCTTCCCGCTCCTGCTCAATGGCGAGCGCGTCAACACGGTGGAAGCCCTCTGGCTCAAATCGAAAGACGGCATCACCGACGAGCAGTACAACGAGTTCTACAAGTTCACCGCCCACGCCTTCGATGATCCCAGCTACCGCCTGCATTTCCAGGCCGAGTCGCCCATTGCCATCAACGCGCTGCTCTTCACGCCAACGCAGAACATGGAATCCTTTGGCATGGGCCAGATGGAGCCCGGTGTGGCCCTCTATTGCAAAAAAGTCCTCATCGACCCCAAACCGAAGAAACTCCTGCCGGAATGGATGCGCTTCGTCCGTGGCGTCATCGATAGCGAGGACCTGCCGCTGAACATCTCCCGCGAGAGCATGCAGGACAGCGCCCTCGTGCGCAAAATCGGTGATGTCGTCGTCAAACGCCTCATCAAACACCTCGACAAGGAAGCCAGCGACGACGCGAAGAAGTACAACGAATTCTATGCGAGCTTCAGCCGCTTCTTCAAAGAAGGCGTCGCCACGGACCACACGAATCGCGACTCAATCGCCAAGCTGCTGCGCTTTGAATCCAGCATGACCCAGACCGGCGAAACCGTCGGTCTCGCCGACTATGTGAAGCGCATGACCAGCGAACAGAAGGCCATCTACTACCAAGTTGCTCCGTCCCGCGCCGCCATTGAAAGCGGCCCGTATCTCGAAGCCTTCAAAGCCAAGGGCATCGAGGTGCTCTACATGTTCGAGACCATCGACGAATACGTCGTCAGCAGCCTCAACAAATTCGACGACAAGGACCTCAAGTCCGTCAACGCCCACGACATCGACCTTGGCGACAGCGATGCTGAAGGCGAAGCCCTCCCTGAGGCCGAAACGACCACGCTCTGCGACTGGATCAAAGAACGCCTCACCGCGAGTGTCGATACCGTCCGTCCCGGCAAGCGCCTCGTCGGTTCACCCGCCCTCGTGTTGACTCCCGAAGGTGAAATGACCCCGCAGATGCGCCAGATGATGAAAGCCCTCGGCAAAGACGGCGGCATGCCCGGCCCGAAGGTCGTCTTCGAGATCAACCCGCGCCACAACCTCGTCAAAGGCCTCTCCAAACTCCACCTGACCGACCCCGAAACTGCCGGCCTCATCTCTGAGCAGATCCTCGACAACGCCTTGCTCTCCGCCGGTCTTCTCGACGAGCCTCAGCGCATCATCGAGCGCACGCAGAAGCTCATGGAGAAGCTGGCTGCTTCATGACCTGACATCTCACGGCTGCCATGCTGGATTCCGGTATGGCAGCCTGGAACAGGAGGATTTCACACACTCAACACGTGGCTCAGCTTGCTTTTGAAGGCTGCATCATGGTTGTTGGACTGTCTGCCATCCGACCGCATGAAACTTAAAGACCCTTTCCTCTGGCTCCGGGCCCTCTGGGATCATGGACGCGTGCCGCGAGGCACACGCGCACAATTGGAGGCCCGTCAGCTCAGGAAGTTTCGCTGCTTGGTGGCCCATGTTCAGGAACATTCACCCTACTACCGTGCCATCATCGCGGACCGAGGCATTGATCCTGCCACCTGTGTGCCGACTGACTTCCCGGTTCTGACCAAGCAGGACGTTGCCCGTCATTTTGATGACATCGTCACTGACCGTCGCATCACACGTGCCCGGATCATCGATTTTCTCGCTCAATCCTCGGATGGAGGGAATCTGTTCGATGGCAAATACCATGTGATGAACACCTCCGGCTCCTCAGGGGAACTCGGTTGTTTCGTCTTCTCCCATGAGGCCTGGATATCCGCGGCCAGTCTGGGGGTGCGCGTTGCACCGCTGCGTTGGCGGCAGCGTGTTGCCTATGTCGGCGTTGCACACGGACACTCGGGCGGTGTGAATCTGGCGCAGTCAGGCAATCAGGGGGCCAACCGCCTTTTTTACAACATCCGTACCTACGATGTGCTCCAGCCCATGGACGAGGTCATTGATGATTTGAACGCCTTTCAGCCACGGGTTGTGACTGCGTATGCGAACATGCTCAAGACCTTGGCTGAGTTTCAGGAGCAGGGACGTCTGCGCATTCGACCGCAGCGTATTGCCAGTGGTGCCGAGGCGCTGCTCCCTGACGCAAGGGCCTATGTAGAACGCGTGTTTCAGATGCCCGTGACCAATCTCTACGCCTCGACAGAGCATCTGTACATGGGCATCACGCTTCCAGGAAGCGACGGCATGCATCTGATGGAGGACGACTTGATCTTCGAACTCAATGAAGATCACACCTGTGTGACGAATCTTTTCAACGACGCCATGCCGCTCATTCGTTATCGGATGAGTGATGTCCTCACCCCTGACCGGGGTCCAAGACAAGATCGTTACCCTTTCACCAAAGTGACGGCATTGGTTGGGCGGCAGGAGCACAATCTGGTTTTCATCAATCAGCATGGCGGTGAAGATTTCATCCATCCCGCCGTCATTGCCGAAATGCTGGTGCCCGGACTGAAGGCGTGGCAGGTGGTGTTGGAAAGCCTGGAGGCATTCCGTTTTCGCGCTTGTTTCGAGCATGGGATCACGGAGCAGCGCCGTCAGGCCGTCTGCGATCAAGTGAGCGACATTCTACGGCACGTTCTGGATGGGAAAGACATGCGCAACGTTCGATTCGAGATCGAATGCGTGGATTCGTTGCCCGCCGATCCGCAAACAGGCAAGTTCCGTCTGGTGCTCAAGACGCCGCATGACGCGAGCAAAGCAGTGTGACGGACTTCATCTGAATTGAGGGGGCATTTGAACCTTCGCTTGCACCCCGGCCTGCCAACGCCTTCATGGGCGCATGATCGCCTTTCTGCGTGGAATCCTGGCCGAAGCCCTGCCTCATCGTGTGACAATCGATGTTCACGGCGTCGGCTACGTTGCCCTCATTCCACTGACGACCTTTGACAAGCTGCCGCAGGCAGGGGCGGAAGTGCAATTGCTCACGCATTACCACGTCACGGACCGTGATCACACGTTGTTTGGCTTCATGACCTCGGATGAGCGCGATTTGTTTCGCTTGCTGATGGATCGGGTGTCCGGCATCGGTCCCAAGATGGCGCTCAGCGTGCTCAGTGGTCTGCCGGTGGCTGCTTTTAAAGATGCGGTGATCGCGGGGGATGTGAAAGCGCTCTCACGCATCAAGGGCGTGGGCGGCAAGACCGCCGAGCGCATCGTGCTGGAGCTGAAGGACAAGGTCGGCGTCGTCGATGCCTGGCAGAACGCCCGCACGGCCAAAGGCACACACGATCCGAAGCAAGAGGCGCAAAGCGATGCCGTGCTCGGTTTGATCGCCCTCGGCTACAAGCAGGGCGAGGCGGTCAAAACCGTGAACGAATTGGCAAAGCAGCCCAGCCTCGACACAGCCGACAAACTCATCCGTGAAGCGCTGCGCAGCATGAACTAGCCCAAGGAGTGGGGGCTTCCAGCCCCCACATTCCGGGATCTGGAGACCTTGCTCCTATTTCAAACTCTTGATATACAGAATCAGGCTCTCGATCTGTGAGTCGTTCAAGATGCCCGCGTAGATCGGCATGCCAGTATCGAATTTCTCGAAGCCCTTCACGACCTTGGCGCTCGGATTCGTGATGGACTCGCGCAAGTAGGCTTCATCGGCTTTCAGCTTGCCTTTCATGCCCTTGGCGATGTCGCGCTCGGCACCGAACAAGCCTTTCCAACTCGGTCCCACTTTGCCGACGAGGGTGCCGTCTGTGCTATGGCAGGCCATGCAGCCAAACATTTGATACAGGCGCTCGCCTTCCGCCGCCGTCGGCTTCGTTTGCGTGGTCGCCAGCGCCTGGCGCGGTGTGAGATCGACCTTCAAGCCTGCTTCAAAGCCCTCTTTGGCCGGATCAAATGTCATGAGTTCCCACGGCGTGAAGTAGGCGGTGTTTTGCGCGGGCAGGCCGTCCGCGCTTTTGAGTCCCCAGCCGATGCGCATCTGATGGCAGGTTTTCATGTCGGGAAAACCTACCAACACACTCAAGCCGTCCTTGCTGAGGTAGGCGCTGCTGGCGGTCATGAATTCCTGGCCGGTGCTGCCGTCCAGCTTCAAATGCGGCGAGCCGTAGTCGAAGGTGCGCTTGTAGTTCCAGCGCTCGGCGCTGTAGCTGCTCGGATCAGTGGCCAGTTTGGCATCGAGCTTCGCGTTGAAGCGCAGAAGCAGGCCCTTGTCTGTTGGCGTCACTTCTTTGAGCAGTACTCGCGGTTTGTCCGTGTAGCGCACGCGCACCAGACCGCTCAACTTCTTCACCACTGTGCCCCAAACTTGGAAACCGGTGACGTAAAGCTGTCCGTCCGCCGGATTCACGGTCGCGTTGAGCGTGGGGAAGTCGAAGTCGCGGGAAAAGCTCACCACCGCCGCCTGCGGTCTCGCAAAGCGCGAGTTCATCAGCACGCGGAAAAGTTCCGGCCGGTTGTAGCCGATATGGATGAGTTCATCATTCACCGGACCCATCTTCGCGCCCACGAGCCAAGTCTGTGTCACACCACTTGGGTTCACCGGATGCGGCAGCCACGTCAGCGGCTCGGTGATCGTCTCGGGATACCGCTCCTTTGGCGCAATCGTCGGCAGATGGCCGTAGAAGTGATGATCCGAGATGATGTGCAGCGGCGTGGACGGCACGTAGTTGCCCTGCTGATCACTCGCCGTGACCAGCCCCGTCAGCGGATGCACGCCGATGAACGGCTGGCGTAGGCCATAACCGATCACGTCAATTTTCTTCCCATTCGCCGCCACCTTGATCACGGTGCCGTTGTGCTTGCCACGCGTCGTGCCCTCCTGGCCGCCTTTGGAGATGTACAGCTCGCCCTTCGGCCCCAGCTTCATCGAGTTCGGAAACTCCCGCGTCTCCGCCGTCTGCGCGAAGAGGTTGCAGAACATCTCATAGCGGTCGCATTCGCCGTCGTTGTTCGTGTCCACCAGCTTCCAGATGCCGTTGCGATCAAACACCAGGATTTCTGCTTTCTGCTTTTCGCTTTCTGCTTTTCTGACCACGATGCTCATCGGCTCATGCAGCCCGCTGGCGTAGCGCTTCCATGTCACCTTCTCCAAATCGCCCTTCAAGCCCGAGATCAGCCACACATCACCATCGAAGGTCACGCCCGCCGCATCCCCCTGGTCATTGAGAAACGCGATGTCCGCCAGCCGTACATTGCGCTTCCACGGATTCGCGAAGGGCAGGGGAATGTCGTCGATGACGTAGGCGTCGGGTTTGGGGGAGAGCGTGGCTTTGGTGGTGAGAGTCTGGGGCCAAGAGATGATCGGTTCAGACGGTTTTTGAGAAGCCGTGCGGACTTTTGAATCAACCGATGCTTGAAGCGGCAAGTTCAACGCAGATGCCACATAAAAGATCTGCCGGTCTTTCGTGGGCGGGAGTGTGACGCAGGCTACATTCAGTCCCTTTTGATCAATGATGTCGGCATCGATCTTCGTTTCCAAGCCTGGCTTGGGGCGGATTTCAATCGACTCCAACGGGCTGTTCCCACCGGAGATGATTGCGTAGTTCTCTCCTACCACTTTGGTAAGCGGCTTGTTTGATGAACAAACTGCGAAACTAATTGGCTTCGAATGCTCGTGGACTGAAAAACCGCGCATCAAGACATGAGTCTTGTCTCGAAAGGGTGGCTCTATCCATATCCATTCCTGAATGACTGTTCCACCAACCAATGAATTGATGAAAACGACGTTTCCGTCATACGTGACCTCAATGGATTGAAAAACTCCGATCTGCGCAGGGATTGGTCCTCTCCCCACTTCCTCCTTGCTCGCTGTCGGCTCACGCGGATCAGCGAAGCTCGGTTTCTCACCGACCTGCCAGCCGGGATAGATGCCATTCGCCAGCCACACCTTGCCCACCGGCTTCGGCAGATACTCCTGGCCATCCTTGGTCTTCTGTCCGGCGATGTGATAGGAGCCGGGTGCGAGCGCTTCGGGAGTGACGGGTGGTTTGCCCTCCTCGCCTTCCCAGATGCAGGCGATGCGGAGGAGGTCGGTGTCGAAGCAGGCCCAGAGGTTGTGGCCGAGGTTCAGGATGAGGCCGCGGGGCGTCAGATTGTCCTTCGGAAAGCCTTCGCCGAGGTCGCGACAGTCCAGCACGCTGCTGAAGAACGGAAAATCCTTCTCCACGAAATCGCCCCACGGCGAGGGCGTGGCGGGGGCGTCGGGCTTTTGCGCGATGAGCGTGGTGGCGAGGGCGAGTGACGCGAGGCACGTGCGGAATTTCATGGTCGGACAGAACAGGCGAGGCGGGCACGATCTGTCAATCACCAAGGCAAAACGACCCGCCGCCGCAAAGGTTCATGGCTGGCTAGCGTTCATGGCAAACCAGCCATGAAACCACTCGTCATCTTTCTCTGCCTTGCCTCGCCGTTGCTCGCCCAAGACTCGCTCAAGTCGTCACTCGTCTTCCATGCATCCTTTGATTCGAGCTTGAACGCTGATTTCAGCAAGGGCAGCAAGGATTGCGTGATCAAGAAGGGCAAGGACTTCGTGCCCTGTGTGCCGAATGACGATGTGAAACTCGCTGCGGGCGGGAAATTCGGTGGCTGCGTGCATTTCCCAAAGAAGGGAGTCACGCGGCCGCAGTTCAACGGGATGAACGTGCTGGGCTACAATGACAAGTCGTGGAGTGCCACGGTGTCGGTGTGGCTGCGGCTGACACCGGATGAGGATCTGGAGCCGGGCTACTGCGATCCCGTGCAGATCACGGGCGATGATGTGAAGAAGGGCTACATCTTCCTGGAGTTCTCGAAGGATGAGACGCCGCGCTTCTTCCGCTATGCTGTGCGTCCGTTATTTCACATCTGGAACCCGACGAATGTGCAATGGGCGGACATTCCCTTCGAGAAACGGCCGATGGTGCAGGTGGCGAAGCCGCCGTTCACCCGCGACACGTGGACGCATGTGGTTTTCACGCTTTCCAACGTGAACAACAAGGCCGGGAAGTCGAGTGGCAGTCTTTTCCTCAACGGCAAGCTCCAAGGGCGCATCGAGAACTGGGATCTGAGCTTCGGTTGGGATCCCGCAAGTGTGGCGCTGGTGCTCGGCGCATCCTATGTCGGTCATCAGGACGATCTGGCGGTGTTTGACCGTGCCTTGACCGACGCGGAGGTGGAGCGGCTGTTCAAAATGGAGGGGGGTGTGACAAGTTTGCGGTGACGAAGGCCTCGCAGCGATGTGCTCCTCACACTCCGTGTGCGGGGTTCGGTTGCCTAGGGACGCTCGTGCCGCACATGGAATGTGCGGACCACTTCACGCTGGTTCTCACGCCGTCTGTTTTCAATGCGTGAACTCGGTGTCCTTCAGGCGGGCTTTCACCGGATTCTCGGCGATGTAGCGACGAAATTTCTGGAAGGCATCTTCACTGCGCACCAGATGGTCGAAGCTCTCGTCCTGCCAAAACCTTCCGTGCTGCCCAATCACCTTGTTGATTTGTTTGGCGGTCCAGCGTTTCCAGGACTCCACCTGTGCCAGCATGGCTTCACGGGGCATGCTGCCGACGAGGACATGCACATGATTGGGCATCACCACGAAATCACCCAAGGTGTAGCGCTGTGCGTCGAAGAAATGCAGCGCATCGACGACGATCTGACGGAGTGCCGGTTGGCGGAGAACACAGGCACCGTGACAGGAGTCCATTTCATGCTCGAGACGCATGGTGAACTGGCGAAAATCTCGTCTTTCAGCTTCTGACATATTTTCGAGCAGTCTGCGCCAGTCGCGTTGAGCCGGATCAATGCCATGAGCAAGCAGCCAGTCATCACGAGCCAGCCGCCATTGCTCCCAAACGGGCTTTGGGATCGAATCTGCTGTGCGCCAGGTGATGAAGTAAGTCGCGCCTTCCTGATCCCAGTGTGGCAGGTGGCCATGCGTGATCGTCACACCCGCTTGAGGATTGAAGAACTGGAAAGGCATGGCAGGCCGGGAAGCGATGTGGTCCGCACATTCCATGTGCGGTCTGGGCTTCAATGTCAATCCTGACACCGCACACGGAGTGTGAGGAGCACGCCAATTTGCGGACTACTCCAGCCGCACTGCCGCGCACACCATCTCCAGCACGCGTCCGAGCGAGGCCGCGCCGCTGCCTTCCTGAAAGGCGTTGCCGGGAATAGGCTGCCAGTTGTCGCGATCGTGCTTCTGCTCAGGCTGCGGGATGCGTGTGAGCGTGGGATCATACTGGCCGTCCTTGCCGCCGAGCTTGTAGATGACGAGGTCGAGCGAGGGCACGACATAGAGGCAGAAGCCACCGGCACCGCTTTTCCAGAAGGCATCCTTCGGCGCTCCGGCCACATGACCGTCGGCGTTGTGCTCCCATTGCAGACTGAAGGGCGTGTGAGGGTTGTAGGGACTCCAGGTCTGGCATTTTTGGATGTAATCGAGCGGGACGAGTTGCTGATCCTTCCATTTGCCGTTTTGAGCGAGGCAGTAGCCGAAGCGCAGGGCGTCCGTAGCGTGCAAAGTGGTGCTGCCGGCTCCGTTCGCGTGCGGCATCACGAAATCGCCGCGATGCAGGCAGTAATCCCACGCGCCCCAGCCTTGTGGCTTGGCGAGGCGTTCGTGAATGAAGTTCTTCAACTCCATGCCGCTCACGTTGCGCAGCACGATGCTGGCGATGTGCGGGGAAGGGGAGGAATACGAGTAACCGGCGCCCGGATCGCACCACAGCGGCACATCGAGTGAGGATTTGTCGAGATCACGGATGTTCTGGCCGGGAACGGGTTTGAGTGCTTTCGGTTTCGGATCGCCTTTGACGTAGCCGGTGGGCGTTTGTCCTTCTCCCCAGTAACCTCCGGTCATGCAGAGAAGCTGACCGAGGGTGATGTTTGCTTTGCGCGGATCGTTCAGCGGGAAGGCCTGAGGCAGATACTGTTCCGTGAAGACCTTGGTGTCGAGACCTGCGGGGATTTTGTCTTTGAACTCATGCAGCATGATGCCGCAGGCGATGCTGCAAAAGGCCTTGCCGGTGGAGGCCATGTCGGGATTGCAGTTGCGACTGGCACGGCCGAAGTAGCGCTCGAAGCAGAGATAACCGTTGTGAACCACGAGCAGGCCGCCGTTGCCAGTCGAGCGCTCGGTGATCGTGTAAGCGGGTTCCAGCTTCACCAAATCCATGCCCGCGAGGTCACGGCATTCTTTTGCCGTTTTCGCCTCACGCCAGCCACCTTCGCTGTCGGGTTGTGGGAAGTAGGTGTCTGCGGCGGAAGCCAGAGAGATGGAGAGGACGACTGCGGGCAGGAATTTGAAGCTCATGATGATGCAATCTCACCATGAAATGCTTCCAACCCGCATGCGAGCCTCATTTCGCCGCCACTAAAAATCCCGGCTGAGGCCGATCAGGATGCCCAGGGAGTCGAGGCCGGGGTTGGGATTGGTTTGACCGCCGTTGGAGAGGTGCTGGAACATCGCACTGGCACGCAGGGACCAGTCTTGAGTGATCGTGCGCGAGACGCCGAGCTGGCCAAACCAGTTCAGCGTGAAGTCCTGGCCCTGGCCGCCGGGCACGTTCTGAGCGTCCACCCAGCCCACACCGCCGCCGATGGAGCCAAAGACGCTCCATGTCGCCGTGGGATCCCACCATTCGATGGATGGTGCGCCGGAAAGGCCGAGGTAACGATTTTCCGAGCCTGTTTCGAACCAGTTGGCCATGAGGCTGAACTTGTTGCGCACGCTGAGCGCGGAGCCGTTTTGGAAATGCAGGCCGAACATTTCCGGTGTGCGCCAGGAAACGATGAAGGGAACGATGCGGTAGTTGAAGGTGGTGTCACCACCCACCTTCCACAGCATGCCGGTTTCAAAATCGAAACTGTGCTGCGTCCACGGTTTGAACTCGGACGGTGCGGACTGGGAAAATCCGGTGGTGCTGAGCAGCAATGCAATGGCGAGGCAGGCGAGGCGGCGTGTCATGGGCTCATGCTAACTTCAACCGGCATAAATTCCAGCGTGGAGTTCTTTGCCGCTGGCGCGTGGCAGACGACGCCCATTTCCGCCCAACCTGCCTCCGACCTGCTCTCCCTCGGTGAAGTTTTGCTACGCCTCGATCCCGGTGAGGGACGCGTGCGCACGACGCGTCATTTCACAGCCTGGGAGGGCGACGGGGAATACAATGTGTGGCATGCGGGTTGCGGCGGGTTTGTTCCCGACTATGAAATCCCCCTGACCAAACTTCGAATCCACCCACTCTTTCCTCATGAGCTCCACCCGCGTCCTCCTCACCACCACGTCGTTCCAGGACACCCCTGGCCGGCATCACGACCTGATGACCGCCGCCGGTTTCGAGGTCGTCAGCGAGCGCGGCCCGCTGCCCGAATCGCGAATGCTCGAGCTCGCCGGCGAGTTCGACGCCTTCATCTGCGGCGATGACGCCATCACGCGCGCAGTGATCGAAAAATCCCTTCCGCGTCTCAAGGTCATCAGCAAATACGGCATCGGGCTCGACAAGATCGACGTGAAGAGCGCCACGGAGTTCAAGATCCCCGTGCTGTTCACGCCGGGCGTCAATCACACCACGGTGGCCGAGCACACTTTCCTGCTGCTCCTCGCTCTCGAGAAAAACTTTTTCTACCACTGTGATTCCACGCGCGCAGGCGGCTGGAAACGCAAGACCGGCCACGAGGTGATGGGCAAGACGATCGGCATCGTCGGATGTGGCCGCATCGGCAAGGAAGTCGCCATCCGCGCCCGCGCGTTCGGCATGGAAGTCGTCGGCTACGACCTCTACTGGGACGACAAGTTTGCCGCCGAGCACAACGTGAAGCGGGCCGCCACTCTCGACGAAATTTTCGCCTGCTCGGACTATCTCTCCCTGCATACGAACCTCACGCCGGAGACGCGCGACATGATCTGCACGGCCTCCATCGCCAAGATGAAAAAAGGCGTCATCATCCTCAACTGCGCGCGGGGCGAGATCGTCCATACTGACGACATTGTTGCCGCCCTCCAATCAGGGCAGGTGGCCGGTTATGGCACCGATGTGCTAGAGCACGAACCGCCGCCCGCCGATCACCCGCTGCTCAAACTGCCGAATTGCATCGTGACGCCGCACATTGGCTCCCGCACGTTCGAGAGCGTGCAACGTCAGGCCACCTGTGCCGTGGAGAATCTCACTTTGTTCCTCGCCGGCAAGCCGCCGCACGCCCAGGCCAACAAGTTCTGAGCAAATCTCCGCAACCACCGTCTCCCGTTCCTGATCTACATTTTTCCATATTCAGACATCATTCCTTCTTTCCCACACCATGAGCCTCTCCATCAAATCCCGCGAATCCTGCGCCTTCGATCAAATCTCGCTCGGCGAAGTCATGCTCCGTCTTGATCCCGGTGAGGGCCGGATCCGCACGGCACGCAATTTTCAAGCATGGGAAGGCGGCGGCGAATACAACACCTCCCGCGGCCTGAGAAAATGCTTCGGCTACAAGACCGCCGTTGTCACCGCGTTCGTGGACAACGAGGTGGGTCATCTCATCGAGGATTTCATCATGCAGGGCGGTGTTGCGACCGACTTCATCAAGTGGCGTGAGGATGACGGCATTGGCCGCACCGTCCGCAACGGCCTGAATTTCACCGAACGCGGCTTCGGCATCCGCGGCGCCGTCGGCAATCCAGATCGCGGCAACACGGCCGCTTCGCAGCTCAAGCTCGGCGACATCGACTGGGATCACATCTTTGGCAAACTCGGCGTCCGCTGGTTCCACACCGGCGGCATCTATGCCGCGCTTTCCGCCACGACCGCTGAACTCACCGTCGAAGCGGTCAAGGCCGCCAACAAGCACGGCACGATTGTCAGCTACGATTTGAATTACCGCCCCTCGCTTTGGAAAACCATCGGCGGCCTGAAGAAGGCGCAGGAGGTCAACCGCGAGATCGCCAAGTATGTCGATGTCATGATCGGCAACGAGGAGGACTTCACCGCGTCGCTCGGTTTCGCCGTCAAAGGCCAGGAGACGCTCGGACACATCGAGACCGACGCCTTCAAGGCGATGATCGAGACGGCAGTGAAAGAGTTCCCCAATTTCAAGGTCGCCGCGACCACGCTGCGTCACGTCATCACCGCCACCAAGAACGACTGGAGCGCTATTCTCTGGCACGACGGCAAGTTCCACGAGAGCCGCCAGTATCCCGGCCTCGAAATCCTCGACCGCGTCGGCGGCGGCGACAGCTTTGCCTCTGGCGTGCAGTTCGGCTTCATGGAGTTCAACGACGCCCAGAAGGCGGTCGAATACGGTGCCGCCCACGGTGCCCTCGCCTCCACGACCCCCGGCGACACCTCGATGGCAACGCGCAAGGAAGTCGAAAAGACGATCGCTGGTGCCGGCGCACGTGTGGTGCGGTAACACAGGCGTCTCCGCCTGCGCGTCGTTCAAGCTCTAGCGTGTGTCTGTGTGCGTTTTGTCACGCTGAAGCGTGAACATCACACGAGAGACTCTTGCGAGGCTGGTATGAGCCGCTATTCTCCGCGCCCCCATGGCATCCACGGACTTCACGCCTTCGCACGTTTACGAACAGCCGTATCCGGCCTTCGACATCAACGCCATCGAGACGCCCGCTTATGTGGTCGATGTGGCATTGCTGCGCAAAAACATGGAGAAACTCAACCGCGTGCAGAGCGAGTCGGGTGCCAAGGTGCTGCTGGCGCTGAAGGGCTTCTCGATGTTCAGCGTGTTTCCGATCATGCGTGAGTATTTGAGCGGCTGCTGTGCCAGCGGTTTGAATGAGGCGCTGCTGGCGCAGGAGTTTGGCAAGGAGGTGCATGTCTATGCGCCCGCATTCAAAGAGGCGGAGATGCGCGAGATCATTCCCATCGCCCATCACATCAGCTTCAACTCGCTGGCCCAGTTTCGGAAGTTCAAGCCGATGCTGGATGCCGCGAAAGCTGCCGGTCATGCGCCCAGCCCCGGCATTCGCGTGAATCCTGAGCACTCCGAGGTCGAAGTCTCTCTTTACGACCCATGCTCGCCCGGTTGTCGCCTCGGCATTCGTGCCGAAGCGCTCGAAGGCGAGGATTTGAGCGGCATTGAGGGTTTGCACTTCCATGCGTTGTGCGAGCAGGATTCGGACGTGCTGGAACGCACTGTTGCCGCCGTCGAAAAGCGATTCCCGCGTCTGCTGGAGCAGGTGCAGTGGGTGAACATGGGTGGCGGACATCACATCACACGCAAGGACTACGATGTGGAGCGTCTCATTCGTGTGCTGCGCAGCTTCCGTGAGAAATGGGGCAAGGAAGTTTACATCGAACCGGGTGAGGCCGCCGGTTTGAACACGGGTTACCTCATTGCCGAGGTGCAGGACATCGTGGCGTCGGATACTCCGACCGCCATTCTTGACCTCTCTGCCACGGCTCACATGCCTGATTGCCTGGAGATGCCTTACCGTCCGCGCATTTTCGGCGCGGGCTTGCCGGGCGAGTTTCCGCATGAATACAAGATGGGCGGCATGAGCTGTCTCGCGGGCGATGTGCTGTCAGGCTTTTCGTTTCCTGAGCCGCTCAAGGTTGGACAGCGGCTCGTGTTTGCCGACATGGCGCACTACACGATGGTCAAAACGACCACCTTCAACGGCGTGCCGCATCCCGACATCGCGATCTACGATCCAACGACGAAGGAGTATCGCGTGGTGCGGCGGTTCGGTTACGCGGATTTTCGGAACAAGCTCTCGTGACGTTGGCGGCGCTTGTGCCGTTGTTCCGTCACAAAAGCACCAAGTTTGGCTTCATTCGTGTCTGCATCAGTGGTGCTCATTTCGTAATGGTTGCTTCTCTTCATCCGTAATCTAGCCATGCGCCTACTCACATCAGTCCTATCGATCCTATCCGTTGCATCAGTCCTAACGGCCCAGCCAGTCACGAAGAAGATCGACCTCCTCGAAGTCATCAAATCCGGCAACGTGGAGCACCACGTCAATCCCAAGGCCGATTTCCACGATGATCCAAAAGACATCTGGACCTTCGCCAAGGATGGCACCTTCAACATCAGTGGTCGCGGCTACGGCTACGTCGCCACCAAGGGAAACTACCGCGATTACCATCTCGTCATCGAATTCAAGTGGGGTGCGAAGACCTGGGGCAAACGCGAGAAGGCCGCGAAGGACAACGGCATCCTCCTCCACGCCTACGGCCCGCACGGAGCCTACGGTGACACCTGGATGGCCAGCATCGAGGCGCAGATCATCGAGGGCGGCGTGGGCGACATTTTGGTGCTCTCGCCAAAGCTCGCCGACGGCACGGAGCTGACCACCTCACTCTCCGCCGAGTTCACACTCGACCGCGACAAGGAGAAAATCTGGAAGAAGGGCGAACTGCGCCAGACCGTGACCAAAGGCCGCATCAATTGGAAAGGTCGTGATGAAGACTGGGCGGACAAAGTCGGCTTTCGCGGCAAGAACGATGTCGAAAGCCCCAGCGGCGAGTGGAACCGCCTCGAAGTCATCGCCAAAGGCGACACGCTGCAATATTTCGTCAACGGCGCGCTCATCAACGAGGCTTTCGACTGCAAACCCGCCGAAGGCAAAATCCTCCTCCAGACCGAAGGCGCGGAGATGATCGTGCGCCGCTACGAGCTGTATCCGCTCGGCGAATTCAAAGAGAAATGGTCCGCCATCCAGGCCAGCGGCGGCAGCGACATCGGTGCGGTGCGCGATGGTCAGGACCAACCGCTCTCGCCCGAGGAATCCATGAAGCGCATTCAGCTCGATGGCGATTACGAGGTGCAACTCGTCGCCGCCGAACCGCTCGTGCTTGATCCCGTCGAGGCCACTTGGGACGACAAAGGCCGCATGTTCGTCGCCGATATGCGCGACTACCCGCTCGGCCCGCCGAATCCCGGCGATCCGTGGCTCTCGCGCATCCAGTTGCTCACCGACGAAGACGGCGACGGCCGCATGGACAAGGCCGTGACCTTTGCCGACCACATGGACAACGTGCAGGGCCTCCTCCCCTACAACGGCGGCCTCATTGCCACCACGCGCTCACAGATTCTCTTCCTCAAAGACACCAACGGCGACAACGTGGCCGACGAGATCAAACCGCTCATCCGTGGCTTCAATCCCAAGCACAGCCAGCTCCAGGTCAGCGCCCCGCGTTGGGGACTCGATGGCTGCGTCCACTTCAACAACGGCCTCGATGCCCGCGAGATCTATCCCGCCGATGCACCGACCAAGGTCGTCGGCATTCCCGGCTCCAACTTCAAATGGAACCCCAAAACCGGCGAGATCACCCCCACCGGCGGCAAAGGCCAGTACGGCGGCGCTTTCGACGACTACGGCCACCACTTCTACTGCTCGAACCGCAACCCGCTCATGTTCACCGTCATGCCCTACGAGGCCATGCTGCGGAATCCACACGCTGGCATCACGCAGGTGCATGAGGACATCGCCACACCCGGCGCGGAGACCCGCGTCTATCCGCTGCAAATCACGCACACCACCGCAGACGCCCATGCCGGCACAAACACCGCTTGTTCCGGCCTGGGCGTCTATCGCGGCCAGCTCATGCCCGAGCTGCGCAACAACGTCTTCGTCCCCGATCCCACCGGCCAGCTCGTCACCCGCTATAAAGTCGAACCGAACGGCGCATCATTGAAAGCCACCCGCGTCGGCGACCGCACGGAGTTCTTCCGCAGCAGCGACGAATGGAGCCGCCCCGTGAACTTCACCACCGGCCCCGACGGCGCGATCTACATCTGCGACATCTACCGCCGCTGGATCGACCACGCCCGCTTCTTCCCCGAAGAGTTCGTCAAAACCCACGACATGCGCCAGGGCGAAAACCACGGTCGCATCTGGCGTGTCGTGCCTAAAGGCACCAAGAAGCTGGTCACCAAGACTCCCGGCAAATATCACGCCATTCCTGAAGTGGGTTGGGGCAAAGTGCCCGCCGAACACGCCGACCGCGCCCTCTTCCTGAAAGTGCCAGGGATTACCGATGCCAAGGAACTCGCCGCGATCCTCACGAAGCACGCAGACGATCCCTGGATGGCAAAAATGGTCGCCAGCGCCTCCAGCAAGCAAATGGGCCGTATCCTCAGCCAACTCAGTGACAGCTTCTTCAGCACCTTCTCCGAAGACCGCTCCACCACCGTGCGCACTTTTGCCGCTGGCGCTCTTGCCGATGCAGAGGCCGAGGATGTGAAGGCAGCGCTTTTCCTTCTCCAAAAACAACCCGGCCAACTCCTCTGGTGGAAACCCGCGTTGCTCCAAGGTCTTGCCAAGCTGCCCAAAGGCCACGAAGACGCCGCCAAAGAGATCGCCGCGCTGCAATCCAAGATCGACGCTATCGTCGCCGACGCGAAAGCACCGCTCGATCAACGCCTCGCTGTCCTACCGCTGCTTTCCACGAGGAAATGGGCCGCCGTCGAGCCGGTGATGAAAAGCCTGCTCACCAGCAACCAGCCTGCCGAGATGACCACCGCCGCCGTGGCCTTGCTGAAGAAATTCGCTGCCACCAGCACCGCGCCGCTCATTTATGAACTGCTGCCAAAGGCCGGCCCCGCACTGAAGCGCGATCTCGCAGCCATCCTCACCGCCAACGCCACCACCGCGCTCGAACTCTTCAAGCGCATGGAGAAGGGCGAGTTCCCCACCGCCTGGGTCGATGTCGAAAAGCGCTGGAGCTATCAGCGCGGCAAGGGAGAGATGGCCGACCTTGCGAAAAAACTTTTCGGCGAAGCCAGCAGCGACCGCGCCGCTGTCGTCAAAAACTACATGGCCGCCACCACCATGCACGGCGATGCCAAAAAGGGGCAAGCCGTCTTCGCCACCATCTGCATCACCTGCCACAAGCACGGCACGATAGGTGTCGATGTCGGCCCGCCGCTCTCCGACGTGAAAGTAAAGCCACCGGAAGGCCTCCTCTCCGACATTCTTGATCCGAATCGCATGTTCGAAGCCCGCTGGAGCGCTTACCAGATCGACACGAAAGACGGCCGCACCCTCAGCGGTCTCATTCAAAGCGAAACCAGCGACAGCGTCGTCCTCGCCATGATGGGCGGAGCCAAAGAGACGCTTTCCCGCAGCGCCATCAAGGAGATGAAGAGCCTCGACCGCACCCTCATGCCCGTGGGCCTCGAAGCCGCGATCACGAAGGAGCAGATGGGCGACTTGCTGGCGTTTTTGCTTGGGAAGTAGCCGATGTGGAGGTCAAGCGTCGTCAAGGTGGTATGAGGGGCAGTCTTGACTTCTTGACCGCGATGCGGGCCTTGGATGCGAAGACAACTTGAGCGCTCTTCAAAGATTAGTCTTGCCTTGGCCGTTGTCTTTACGCTGAAATCACCCTTATGTCTGCCAACTTGGACCAGCTTCGCGCCCAACTGCGCCGTACTCCGGCGGACTGGGGCGTCCGTCTCGAACTGGCGGAGGCGCTGGTGGGTGATGGCAGCGGCCAGCAGGCGGCGGTGCTGATTTCCACCGCGCCGAAGGAGCCCCCGGATGTTGATTCGGTGCTGCGGGCGGCCAAACTGGTGATGCAGCTCGATTCCAAGCTGGCCATGCGCTTCACTGATCGCGCTTTGGCACAGGACGAGTTCAATGTGGAGGCGGCGCTGGTGCGGGCACGCATTCACCAGCACCGTAGCGAGCCGGAGGAGGCGCATCGCTTCACGGTGGTGGCGTCCATGCTTGATCCGGCGCGTTGCGCACGTGAAACGGCCCTGCTGGGCTGGCTGACCTCCGAGGGGCTGCCACTGGAAGCCACCACTGCCGCAGAATCAGATCGTGCCGAGCCTGTGGCAGCTTCCATTCCATTGACCGAGGAAGCTTCGGCAGTGGTTTTCGAGGAGGAGGAAGAGCAGCCTGTGCTGGCGGTGGCAGATGAGGAACCACCGCCTGCACCCGTGATGGCGGTGAAGGTCGCACCAGTCATCGAAGAGGAGGAAGAGGCACCCATGCTCGCTGCGGTGGTGATGGAAAAGACGGCGGAAGAAGCGCCTGTGGTGTCGGCGAAGAAGGAGGATTTGAAGAAGGAGACCACGGCAGAAGCCCCGCCCGCCCTTCCGATGGACGACAAGCCTGTGAGCGACGGAGCGGTGCTGATCGCCCCACGTCGCAACAGCCACGTCGTGCAGAAGGCCTCGGCGATCACCGTGGCACTGGTGGTGCATGTGGCGTTGATTTTGCTGCTCGGCCTGCTGGTGGTGATCGTGCCGGAGCCGCCGGTGGCGGAGTTGGTGGGCATCGTGGCGCCTGAAGCCGATCAGGAACAGCCGCAGACGAAGCAGGTCATTCCATCCGCAATGCCGACTTCAACAGCGGTCGCGTCCGCTCCGACGCGTGCGATCACTGCGGCGGGCATTTCCTCCATTTCGCTGCCGGATTTTGAATCGAAGTCCGAAGGACCGCAGGTGATGGAGATCGCCACCACGGACCTCGGCGCGAGCTTTGCGATGCCGTTTTCGCCCAAGGGCACCTCCGCCGTGAATTTCTTCGGCATCAAGTCGCAGGGCCGGCGCGTGGCCTTCCTGATCGACGTGGAGCGTTACATGCTGACCGATCCGCGCGGAGGTTACCCGGCCTATGAGATCGTGAAGAACGAGATCGCCGGCATGATCGGCAAGCTGGGCCTCGAAACGCATTTCAACGTGATCTTGTATGAGGGCGGCGGTGTTTCGGCCTACTCTGAAAAACTCATTCCCGCCACGACAGCGAACAAGGACAAGATCAGGGAGTGGCTCTATCCGGTGAACCGTGAGTTTGAAAAGCTGGGCATCCGGCCGATCGGCTACCCGATTCAAACGGTGAGCAGCGAGGTGCAGCCGGTGGAGGCACGCCATCTTTCCGGCTACCTGCGGGCCATCCAGTATGCGCTGGAGTCAGATGTGGACGCGGTCTTCATCATCGCCAGCGGCTACCGCAGCATGGTCATCCCCAGCGACATGACGAAGGAGGAGCGTGAGAAGGAGCTCAAGCGCCTGCGCTGGACCGAAAAAGATGCGCTGGCCTGGCAGGCGGCTGTCAAGAAAGGCCAGGACTGGCTGGCGAAGGAAAACGCCGCCCGCAAGGCCAAGGGCATTCCACAGCGCGTGATCGTGAACATCGGCGAAGTCTGGCGCGACATGGGACTGGTCCCACCGCGTGGGCCGCCGGACTTCAACAAGCAGATCACCGCCGACATGCGCGAAGACCAGGTGAAGAACGCCATCCGCCTCTACTACCAGCAGAAGGGCAAGCCCAAGCCGCAGATCAATTTCGTCATCTTCATCGGCAAGGACCAGGACAAGGAGAAGGTGCCCTACCTTGATCACTTCGAGAACATCGCCCAGCGTGCTCGCAGCGGGAAGGTGCGTGTGCTGCAGGGACTCGCGGCGCTGAAGAATGTGACGGGAAAATAATGACGAATGACAGAACCAGATCAGCATCGTCATTCGTCATTCGTCATTTCCTCTTCCCCATGTCCTTCTTCAGCCATGCGCTGAATCGTGCCGCTGAGGAGGTCAATGTAGCCGTTCACATCCATGCTTTCGGGCTCTGGATCACCGCGCACACTGTAGAGCCAGCCTTGCTCATAGGGATCACTGCGGACGATGCAGGCATCGACCTTGAGTTCAGGATTGCCGCCGGCAAAGGCACCATTCATCACACAATAGACATCCGACGCGGCTTTGAAGCCTTCGACCCAGCCGATGTTGTCGCCGGGGGCCACAGGGCCGCCTTCAGCGGACTTCCATTCGCAATCGACCAGTTCACCGAGCATGCGGGTGGCGAATTTGGTGAAGCCGACGCGCCACAGATTCGATTCACCCTCCACCGGAGCCATCCAGTAGTGCGAGCGTGAGTAGCGGAAGGTGTCGGGGAAGCGGGCGGAGAACCGGGCGTGTTTGAAGCGGACGAAATTCAGCGGCATGAGATGAGAGGAAGAAAGAGAGCTTCAGATGGGTCAAGAGGTCAACGGTCAAGGCGTGGTCAAGTCTCGGGCGTTCGAATGTTCGCAGGTACAACTCTTGACCACCTTGACCTCTTGACGGCTCAGCCATCTTGACCGGCGTCAGCCGCGACGGCGCAATCCCACGAACGTCAGCACCACGCCGACGACGAAATGCACGCCGAGCATGATCATCGCCAGATTCGGCGTGGCGAACCACGTCTTCACGAAGTGGTCGATGAAGCCGAAGTAAGGCGTGTTTTGCATCGAGTGGATGATGCCGGACCAGCCGTAGTGCGCTGTGATGAAGGGATGCACCACATGGCCGAGCGTTTGCGGAAAGCCGAGCAGCGCCCCGCAGAACAGCACATTCGCGCTCAGCAGCGTGAGCGAGACACTGTGAGCCCGTTCGGCGGAGCCGGAGTTGGCCGAGATGCCCAGGCAGAGGGCGGCAAATGCCGCGCCTGACAGCGCTGGCAGCAGCAGCTTGGCCAGGCCTGCGCCCGGCAGCCCGCCCGTGATGATGTCGAGAAACATTTCCATCCAGATGCTCTGCACCAGAATGATCGGCAGCATGAAAAGCAGCGAGCCCAGCAGCCACGCGGAGGGTGACACGCCACCGACACGCTCGCGCTCGTAGATCGCACGCCGCGCGGCGATTTCCCGCGCCCCGAGCCGCACCGCCATGAACATCACCAGCAGCACCTGGACCAGCACGATCATCGAGATCGTGTAAGACGCAGGCCAGACCACCTCGGCATTCACGGCACCACCGCGCATGTCCTTGAGCAGTTTCAGATTCGGCAGCAGCAGCAGGGCGGCAATGGCCGGCGCGCCCACCAGCAGCGCCGCGTGCATGATCCACTCCCGCGGCGTCCGCCGTAGCAGCGACCAGCGGCGGCGCACCAGATGCTGCGCCTGGGTGAACATGCCCGGAAGCGGAATGATCGGCCGCACCTCGACTTCGGCGGGCTTCTTCTCCTCTTCCACCTCGCCACGTTGCTTCATGACGATCGTGCGATCCTCATCGCCAGGATCCTCCTCGGCGGCGGAGAGATTCTCAGCGCCGCCACCGAGCTTGAAGGCCGCGTAATACGCGTCGCGATGTTTCATCCAGGAGTCGCCCCAGCGTTGGGCCGGGCGTTTCGCCAGGCGCGCATAGACTTCGTCATACGTCGGCACCGTGAAATAGTGCGGCACTGCCCGGGCTGGTCCATGGAAGGCCACGTAGCCTTCATGCATCACCACCACCGTGTCATATGCCGCCAGATTCGCCAGAGAGTCCGTCGCATGGACCACGATGCGGTCGGGGCGGTCGCTGGCCACCAGTTTGAGCAGCGCTTCAAACTCGCGCTCGCTGCGCACATCCAGTCCCACGGTGAAATCATCGCACAGCACGATCGCCGGGTCCGCCACCAGCGCGAGGCCGAGCTTCAGCCGCCGCCGTTGCGGCAGCGCCAGCGCCGAGGTGCGCTCCGTGGCGATGTTTTCCAGCCCCACTGTCACCAGCACGTGCGACACGCGGGAGATCATCTCGTCCTTCGTGCGTCCGGCACCGCGCAGCAGGGCCGCGCTGATGAGGTTTTCGCGCACGGTGAGATGCTCGATCAGGCTGTCGTCCCCCGCAGGCACCCAGCCGAGCTGGTTCGGATACAACGGTTGTTTGATCAGATCACGCCCGCGCAGGGTCACCTCGCCGGCCTCGGGATCGGTCAAACCGGCCAGGATGCGCAGCAGCGAGGTCTTGCCGCTGCCAGACGGCCCGATCACCGCCAGCACATGCCCGCCCGGTGCCATGAAGCTGACCTGCTCCAGCACCCGGAGGGGTTCCTTGTTCTTGCCGGGGACAACGTACGAGAGATTGTTGATTTCGAGCATAAAAGACGATCTAAGCTGGTCTGGTAGAAAGAGCAAAGTTCAAAATTCAGGCTTCCCATGCCTCGTCCCTGCTTTATTTCTCCATTCTCATGGCCTCCATCCTCCAAGTCCACCCCTCCGACGACGCCATCGTCGCCCTGCACGATCTCGACGCTGGCGCGGCGCTCTCATTGAACGGCACCACCTGGACGCTGCGCGAAAAAATCCCCGCCAAGCAGAAATTCGCCGCGCATGACTTCGCTGTGGGCGATCTCGTCACCATGTATGGCGTCACGGTTGGCAAAGCCACGCAGCCCATCGCGACGGGCGCTCTCATTCACACGCACAACGTCGTCCACGCCACGTCTGCCTTCAGCGGCAAGCAGCGCGACTACACTTGGACGCCGCCCGATGTCTCGAAGTGGCAGAACCGCACCTTTAACGGCTTCAAGCGCTCCCACGGCCCTGCTGGCACCGCGAACTTCTGGATCGTCATCCCGCTCGTCTTCTGCGAGAACCGCAACCTCGCCTTCATGCGCGAGGCGCTCACCCGCAGCCTCGGCTACGGCAAAACCTCGCCCTATGAGCAGTTCGCGCATCGCCTCGTGCAGATGCAGCGCGAAGGCGCATCCAAGGCGCAAATCGAGGCCGCCATGCTCGAAGCAGAGACTTCCGCCGCCACTGCCCGCGTCTTCAAGAACATCGACGGCGTGAAGTTTCTGGAGCACGGCCTCGGCTGCGGCGGCACGCGACAGGATGCGCAGGCCCTGTGCCGACTACTCGCCGGTTACATCAACCACTCCAACGTCGCCGGAGCCACCATCCTCAGCCTCGGCTGCCAGCACGCGCAGGTCAGCCTCTTGGAAAACGAACTCGCCACGCTCTATCCGCAGTTCGACAAGCCCCTGCTCATCTACGAGCAGCAGAAGAGCAAATCCGAACGCGACATGATGGCCAACGCCATCCGCGACACCTTCCTCGGCCTCGCCACCGCCAATGAGCAGACGCGTGAGCCCTGCGCCCTCAGCAATCTCATCATGGCCGTCGAATGCGGCGGCAGCGACGGCTTCTCCGGCATCTCCGCCAATCCCGCCATCGGCCACACTGCCGATCTCCTCGCCGCGCTCGGCGGTGCGCCCGTGTTGAGCGAGTTCCCCGAACTCTGCGGTGTCGAGCAGAGTCTCAGCGACCGCTGCGTCACCGCCGACCTCGCCGACAAATTCGTCCACCTCATGCGCGCCTATGAAGGTGCGGCCCAGGCCTGCGGTTCCGGCTTTGATGCCAACCCCAGCCCCGGCAACATCCGCGACGGCCTCATCACCGACGGCATCAAATCCGCTGGTGCGGCCAAAAAAGGCGGTACCAGTCCCATCGTCGATGTTCTCGACTATGCCGAGCCCATCCGCCAGCACGGCGGCCTCACGCTCTACTGCACCCCCGGCAACGACGTCGAAAGCACCACCGCCCTCGCCGGTGGCGGCTGCAACATGATGCTCTTCACCACCGGCCTCGGCACCCCCACCGGCAATCCCGTCTGCCCCACGCTCAAAATTGCCACCAACAGCGACCTCGCCCGCCGCATGCCCGACCTCATCGACTTCGACACCGGACCCATCATCACTGGCGCGAAGACCGTCGAGCAAATGGGCGAAGACATGCTCGAACTCGTCATCGCCACCGCCAGCGGCGACTACACGCCGAAAGCCGTCGCATTAGGCCAGGACGACTTCCTGCCGTGGAAGCGGGGCGTGTCATTGTGAAGCATGCTAATGGTCAAGTTCTGGCTATTGGCTGAGCTTGATATTCACCATCGGTGCTTAATGGACGGGGCTGCCATCAACAGCGGAGATGGCAAACGGCCGCCATCCTCCCGGAGGATCCCATTCACCCTCGCCGCGGACAACAGTGGGGCCTGCTTCATCAACGACCACACCGTCCATGCCGACCGGCTCGCTCTTCCAGCGAATCGAACGATCCGGCTCCATCCGGAACAGGCGCTCGCCTGACGCGATCAGCAGATAGTCAGCGGTCGGGTAGAAGTGACCAAAATAAGCCCCCAACTCGAGCGTGTGCGCGGATCGATCGGAGAGGGAGACTGCGTGAACTTCTTCGCCAAAGCCGATAAGCAGGATGTCGCGCCAGAGGATTGCCTCCTGGAAGGCAAAGCAAGCCGGTCTGGAAGCGTGAACATCGACTCGGAAGATGGGACCACCAGCGTCTGACACCGCCACATGACAATCGGGCGTCGCCAAGCCCGCAGGAACACGTCCGACGCGAACCAGTTCGAGTGGCAAGATCTTCTCGTCGATCGTGGTGGAGAGATGGGCGGCTAACATCGTTCTTCGTTTTGCTCAGCGACTCTGCCTGCAACGCGTGGATTGCAACCGGCACGCCGCGGCTACTTGGGCAGCCCCTTCAGTGCGTCCTTGAGCGCCTTCTGCACTTGCGCCTCGATGTCATCACCTGGGGCGTCGCCCGTGGTTTTCTTTGGGGTGGCAGGCGGCGCATCGCCGCCACTGCTCCAATCGAGGCCTTCGGTAAAAATCTTCACCACACTGCCCGCCGCTGCTGGCTGAATCATGATCGTCAGTTCCGCTTCGCCCTGTTTGCGCTTGAGAATCGCATTTGTCTTCCCCATCAAACTCCCGGCACCGTCCTTCCAGCCCTGCTGTTTCAGACTCGCCGAAAACTCCTTCGCCACCGCCTCGACCGGCCGCGCGCAGGAAAACTGGATCTGCTTCACGATCTCCTTGTATTCGACATCGGTCGCATCCTTCGGCAGCGGCAGCTTCCGCGCGGCGATGAGCGGCCCAGCTGCGGGCTTGGCTTCCTTCTTCATCGGTTCGTCCGGTTCACTCGCGGTCGGCTTGGGCGCCGCCGCAGGCGCATTGCGCAGCTTCTCCGGCAAGGGCGCGGCAAAGGTCAGGTCCACCTCCCACTTTTCGCCAAACGTGTCGAGCTCCCCGCCCGTGCTCACGCGACCGGTCACGTTCCCACCCGCGATCTTGAACTCCTCCATCTTGATGCTCCCGAGCGAGGTGAACCCCTGTTTCTCGTGCGCGCTGTGGGCCACCTGGCAGCCGAAAATACCTCCGTCATGATGCACGCTCAGTCGCAGCGCGCTGCCGAGCTTGCCAAACACCGCATCGAACGAAGGCTTCTTCGCCGTCGCAGGATTCTTCTCCGTGAAGATCAGTTTGACTGCTGCCTTCCCGTTGAAGGCCTCTTCTTCCTCAACCAGCACAAACTGGATCGCCGCGTTCTTCCCGTTGCCGGTGAACTTGCCGCTCACCGTCGGCTTCACCGGCGGATCGAGCTTGGCCGGTGTTTGTGCGGTGGCGAAACTTGAGACGAACAGCGCGATCAACGCCGCGGAGATTTGCCAGAATCGAAGCGAAGGAAAAGTCTTCATGGCTGGGAATATCCATAGTCAGAGTTGAGGTGAGTTCGAGTGGTATTTGCGAGCGCATGATCCGCGCCCGCCGCATGCCTGACCTCATCGACTTCAACACCAGCCCCATCATCACCGGCGCGAAGACCGTCGAGCAGATGGGCGAGGAAATGCTCGACCTTGTCATCGCCAGCGGCGACTACACGCCGAAAGCCGTCGTGTTGGGGCAGGATGACTTCCTGCCGTGGAAGCGGGGCGTGTCGCTGTGAGAGCTACAAATTGAACTCCGATCAGAGAAATATTGTCGAGAGATGATTGGCAACATCAGATCGTCACGGAATTTTCGTCTGTCCGCGTAGAATTGCACGCATTGCCTGACGCCGAGGAATGTTGATGAGAACCAAGGTTCCGTAGATCGCATAGCCCGTGAGGCTAAAATATGAAATCGCAGGAAACAAGAACCCCAGAGATGCAAAGCAGCCGGCCAACACTCCCAGATCCAACGAATGCTTGAGTCTGTAATCAGCATGAGCACCAGTGACGATCGCCAACCAAAATCTGAAGACTCCAGCCCAATTGAAGCCCGAACCCAATTGACTTCGCATCGTGCTGGTGATTTCCGCCTTAATTTCGGCAGATGGCATCTCACTAAACACGTTGATCATGATGTAACTTCGTCCGTCGAAGAGGTCGGAAAAGTCGTGTTCTATAACCCCACCAGTTGTCGCATGTATGATCCTCCCATCCTCTGTAAAGCTGCCAACGTGACTCCAGATTGATGACGTATAATACATTACTGCCCAACTCTGCCAGGAACCCACTCCATGCAGGAAGAATAGACGTCCCGCATCCCACTCTCGATAACGAGGAAAGTTTCCCGCCATTGCGAGCCGCCCCCTTGGGCTTTGATCAAATCGTCTCGATAAGGCCCCTTACCGCATCGGTATTGAATGTAATTGATGGCTGCAAAAATCATTTCCTCGGCCCAACTATCTAGGCAGAAACAAAACTGTCGAACGGATGATCCAGATAACTTCATCCAACGACATTTTGAACGATTAAAAGAAGTCTCTTGCCGACAAGCTCATGCTGATTTCTGATGAATTGATGCATAAGCCCCTGTTCTTCGCCTTCGCAGTTCTCACGTCCACAGCGGCCAAAGACATCCCCGTCGCTGACGCTGCCGCGTTTGCCGATGCCGCCAAAGCCGTTGCTGCGGGTGACACACTGATCCTCCAAGACGGAACGTGGGCCGATGCGCGACTCAAGATTCATGCGGAAGGCACGGCGGAGAAGCCGGTGACGATCAAGGCGCAGACGCCGGGGAAGGTGATGTTCACGGGCGACTCGCGCCTCTCGCTGGCCGGGGCGCACATCGTGGTGGACGGGCTGTGGTTTCAGAATCCGACGGGAGAGGAAGCCATTGAGTTGCGCATCGACTCGGATGAACTCGCCAACGACTGCCGGATCACGAACTGCGCGGTGACGAATGAGTTGCAGGCCGCACCGGGAGCCTCGGCGCGGTTTGTGTCGATCTACGGCGCGCGCAATCGCCTCGACCACTGCTTCATCCAGGGCAAGACGACGCAGGGCACCACGGTGGTCGTCTGGCTCTCGACCGAGGTCACGGGTCACGGCAAACATCACATTGATCACAATCACTTCGGCCCGCGGCAGAAACTCGGCCGCAACGGCGGGGAGACGATCCGCCTCGGCGACAGCAAGACCTCCATGCAAACGGCCGCCTGCGTGGTGGAGCACAACCTGTTCGAGAAGTGCGATGGCGAGGCCGAATGCATCTCCAACAAGTCCTGCGGCAACATCTATCGCTTCAACACCTTCAAAGGGGTCTCCGGCACGCTGACGTTGCGTCATGGGAACAAGTGCGTCGTCCACGGCAACGTCTTCCTCGGTGACAAGGCCAAGGGCAGCGGCGGCGTGCGCATCATCGGCGAGGATCACCTCGTCACCGGCAATCTCTTCGACGGCCTGACCGGCGACAACGAGCGCAGTGCGATGTGCTTCATGCTCGGCATCCCCGATTCGGTGCCCAACGGCTACTTCCAAGTCAAACGCGCCAAGGTGACGAACAACACCTTTATCAATTGCGCGCACAACATTCTCATCGGCATGCAGGGCGAGAAGAAAGCCACGCTGCCGCCGCTGGAGAGCGAGATCACCGGCAATCACATCCAAACGAGCAAAGGCGAGGCCTTTGAAATCAAGTGCGCGGTCGATGGCGTGACGATGAAGGACAATGAGACCGGCAAGGAACTGTCGGTGGATTTCAAACTGCCCGCACCGGAGCCGGTCGGCCCGGGGTGGTGGAAGTGATGCTGGAACGATATTCATGAGGACCTTGTCAGCATTCACTACCGTGTGCATTCGCTTGGCCGGGAAAGAGCTTGTCAAAGGCGGGTGGGAGTACAGGTTCGGCTTATGATGGATCTAAAAGACTTTGTAGCCGTAAGCATCGACCAGATTTTTGAAGGCATTAAGACTGCTAGGGAGAAGCACAGAGCTGTAGCTCCTCCAACGCGCTATGCTGCCGAGAAATCGAGCGAACCCCGCGGACCTGGAAACAGTCCATTGGACAAGATCGACTTTGATATCGCTGTCACAACTACAGAGGCAACAACCGACAAGATTGCGGGTGGAATCAAGGTTCTAAACATCTTTGGTGTTGGACTCGACGCATCCAAAGGACAAGAACTCCAGAACAGCACCGTGAGCCGCATCAAGTTCTCAGTGCCGGTCGTGTTTTGATCATATTTCCATGCGCACCAACGTCCTCGGAACTCCGCTCACCTGCTGCTGCCGCAAACCCATGACTGGGTTCTATCGCGATGGCTATTGCCGCACCGGTCCCGGTGATGTGGGCCTGCACACCGTCTGCATCGAAGCCACTGCCGACTTTCTGCGCTTCTCGGCCGCACGCGGCAATGATCTGAGCACTCCCGCCCCTGAATGGGACTTTCCCGGCCTGGAACCCGGCGACCGCTGGTGCCTCTGCGTCACGCGCTGGAAGGAAGCCCTCGATGCCGGAGTGGCTCCGCCCGTCTGCCTGTCCGCCTGTCACGAGTCCGCCCTCGAATGGGTCGATCTCGACGATCTGAAGGCTCACGCCCTCGATGATCCGGGTGGCGTCACCGAGTAATCCGGCGCGTTGCGCCCAAACAGAGTGCGCAGCTTGTCGCGAATGATTTCAAATGAACGGCGGATGACGCGGAACATGCGCGGCAGCACCAGCCAGAGTGTGATGAGCACGACGGTGAACAGACACAGCGCGACGATGGGCTTCAACACCATGATCAAGGTGCCCGCGGCTACCACGATGTCCTCGGTGATGCTCAGCGCGATGTTTGAGGCTGGTTCCGGCGAATGATTCGCCAGCAGACGTGTGCCTGCCTTGGCGCTGTGCGTCGTCAAAGCAGCGCCGCCAGCGAGCAATGCGGCCACGACTTCAACATGCGCGGGCATTTCTCCCAAAGCCTGCATGGCCAGGATCGTGCCACCGATCGGCCGGATGAGCGTGTGAACGCTGTCCCAAAGCGAGTCGATCCACGGCACCTTGTCCGCGACGAACTCGATGGCATACATCACACCGGCAGCGATGAGCACCCAGTCATGCCCCAGCACTTCAATGGATTGGAATTTCTCGGCCAGATGCAGCGCGTCAAAGCGCACCAGCAGGCCGGTGAGAAACACCGTGAGGTAAAGATTCAAGCCTGCGAGCGATGCCAGTCCGAGCCCGAGGCCAAGCTGTTCGAGGATTTGCATGATCGGCCTATACCATAAGTCGCCCCGGCGGTCGATGAACAAGTTTGGCGGGATTTTGGAATATATCGGGTAGGGCGGGCTGTCCCTAGCCCGCCGCCGTCACTTCTGACATGCCACAGACCACGACGCTTTGAGGACAAAGCGCCCTACCTTGCCGCGCACCGCGTCAATCACCCACGACTCGCCAAAAACTCCAGCACCTGACGCGCGAGAGCTTTGCTGATGCCCGGCACAGCGGCAATCTCCTCTTCGCTGGCTTTGCGTAGCCGCGTGACAGAGCCGAAGGCCTTCAGCAACGCCGCCTTGCGTGCCTTGCTGACACCGGGGCAGTCATCCAGAATGCTTTCAGCCACACGACGGCCCAGCAGGAGCTGATGGTAGCCGTTCGCCCAGCGATGAGCCTCGTCGCGGATGCGTTGCAGCAGCTTCAAAGCGCCGCGCTCGTGCGGAATGATGACCGGATGGCTTTCTCCGGGCCGATAGACCTCCTCGTGCTCCTTCGCGAGGCCGATGATCGGCAACTCATGCAACCCGAGCCGCTGCAACTCTGCCACAGCGACGCCGAGCTGGCCTTTGCCGCCATCGACGATGACGAGATCAGGCAGCGTCACGAATTTCGGATTCGCTGCGAGCCGCTGCATCGCCTCAGCGGGAGCTTCTTGTGAGAACTCGGCCGCATCTCCGGCTGCGGCACGGCCTTCGAGTAAAATGCGCGAGAAGCGCCGTCGAATGACCTCCGCCATGCTGACGAAGTCGTTCTGCCCGCTGACCGATTTGATCCGATAGCGCCGGTAGTTGGAGTTGTCCGGAACGCCGTTCTTGAAGCGCACCATGCTGGCCACGCAATGCGCGGTGCCGATGTTGGCGATGTCAAAGCACTCCATGACGAGCGGCGGGCGCTCCAGATGCAGCAGCTCTTGCAGTTCACTCACATCGGCCATCGGGTCGATGCTGCTGACCACTCGCGCACGCGCGCCACGCTCGAAGGTGCGTGAAGGAATGAGCGTCTTTTTAAAATCATCGACCATGTCGCGCAATTCGGCGGCTTTTTCGAAATCGAACCGTGCTGCGGCCTGCTGCATCTCTTCTTCCAATGCGGTGACGAGGCCTTTGGAGCGACCGTCGAGGAACTCACAGGCCTGCTCGACGCGCTTTTTGTAGTCTTCCTGCGAAATGCGGAGGATGCACGGCGCGGAGCAGTTTTTGATGATGTCGTTGGAGCAGTGCTTGTAGTCGGCCTCGCCGGGCTTCAGCGGGCGGCAGACGCGCAGGCCAAATTTTTTGTTCAGCCAGTTGAGCGTCGTGCGCAGAGCCATGCCGTGCGGAAAGGGGCCGAAGTAACGGGCACCATCCTCCTTCTTAAGCCGGGTGGTGGACAGCCGGGGCATGGCATCGCCCATGTGAACGCGCACAAGGAAGTAACGTTTGTCATCGCGAAAGCTGACGTTGTAGCGCGGACGAAACTCCTTGATGAGCTTGCTTTCGAGCACCAGCGCCTCGGTGTCGTTGCGCACATGCTGGAGGTCAAAATCCCAGATGCTGGTGATGAGTGCCCGCGTTTTGCGGTCGGCAAGCTGGGAACGGGCGGGCGTGAAGTAGTTCGCGAGACGTTTGCGCAGATCACGCGCCTTGCCGACGTAGATCACGTTGTTCAGCCGGTCGCGCATGATGTACACGCCCGGCGTGTGCGGCACATCGCGGAGTTTGACGAGGAGATCAGGTTTCTGGCGTGAATCGGGCATGCAGGAGGGTTACGTGGCCACCACCCGCCACGGATGAACCGCTTCGGAGATGCCTTTCAACTGCATCGGTGGCATCGGTTCCGCCTGAATCAACTCCCGAGCTTCCGCATATGTCTCCGCGTCCATCACGATCTCCCCCGCTTGCGCGATGCTGCACAGCCGCGAGGCCAGATTCACGCGATGACCGAGCACCGTGTAGCTCAAGCGCTGATCCGATCCCATGCAGCCCGCCACCACCGAACCGGTGGCAAGACCGATGCCGACCTCCAACGAGTGCTTCGAAGTCTGATTCAAATGACGACGCACTTGCAGCATGCTCAGCGCGCATTGCACGGCGCTCAGGGCATCGGCCCCCGTGCTGACGGGAGCGCCAAACAGCACCATGATCAGATCGCCCACGAATTTATCGACGATGCCGCCGTGCTTGTAGGCCACATCGGTCAAAGCGGTCATGTGCTCGTTCAGCAGTTCGATCACGTCGGCAGGCTCCATGTTCTCGGTGATGGCCGTGAAGCCACGGATGTCACAGAACAACATCGACACATGCCGGATCTCGCCGCCAAGGCCGCTGCTCTGCTCGATCAACTGCGCCGCCACGGTGCGATCCGCCACGGCGTTGAGCACGCTGCGGTATTTCTCCTGAAGCGCGAGACCGGTGGCCATTTCATTGAAGGACGCGGCGAGTTTGCCCAACTCATCCTGCCTGCGTACCGGCACGCGCACGTCAAAGTTGCCCAGCTCGATCTGGTGCGTGCCGCTGACGATGTCACGGATCGGCCCGGAGAGTCCGCGTGAGATGTAAAGCACGACCAGCAGGGCAATCATGAGCGCCACAATGCCCAGGCCGCCCACATCACGCCGCAGCTCGGCCAGTTCACGGTCCATCGCGTCGAGCGGGTAGAGATTCACCTGCGCCGCCAGCGGGAAGGGCGAGTCGGGATTGAGCACGCGGTAAAAGATCTGGTGCCGCACGCCATTGATCGGCATGGACATTTCCCGCTGCGCCCGCCCTGAACGATGAATCGACTCCGCGATGTGGCGGGCGACCTCCTCCCGCTCATTTTTCGGAATGGTGGTGCTCACCAGCGCCTCCTCCACCCACACACCGCTCATGATTTCGCCAAACTCCGAGCGCTTCGTCTGCTCATAGAGCACCCGTTCGGCCAAAACCTGCAGCGGCAGGCCAAACAGCATGGCTCCCATAAACTTCCCACTCTGCGGATCACGTAGCGGGGTGATGAAGACCTCGCGCACCTGCTCCGTGCGGCTGTCCTCGCCGAACTCGACGCGCAAGTAGCCGACCTCCTGCTCCTTGAGGATGTCTTCGAGCTTCCGCTCGCCCAGCCATTGCAGCCTGCCGGATTTGCGACGGAACTCCGCGCTGGTGGCACTCTCTTTTGGCAGCGGGGGCATCAGGTTGCGGCCCGGCGGCGCGTTTTTCTTGGGCGCGGCCACAAAGTTGCCCGCCGGGTCGATGATGGCGATGTAAGGCATCTGCGCGGGCATCAGCCGCGCCATCGCGCGTCCGGCATCGGCACGGTCACGTTCTTTGACGCCCCCGCGTCCGCCCGCTGCTGGAAACTCGCTTTGCAGCCGGTCTGTCCCCAGCGCTTCGAGCTGCGGCCGCAGAATCTGCGCGGCGGCGGCGTAATCCTGTTTCGTGATGGCTGCGACGATTTCTGGCTGCTGTGCCAGCCGCGCGAGTTGCTCGGACAAGGCCTCGGTGCGCTTCTTTTTGGCCGCGCTGAAGGTGCTGATCTGCGATTCAAACTGCTCCGCGAAGAGCCGACGATACGCGGCTGTGAATTTCCACTCCGCCAGCACGAGCGTGGCGATGGTGATGCCCGCGACGACGGGAAACACGGTGAAGATGAGCTTGGCGCGAAAACTGGAGAACCACTTCATGGGGGATGTCACGGTGGCATGAACCCCGCGTCGAGCCGGATGGTTGCTCAGCGAACGCGTTTCATCGTGAACGTGCCGCGATCCATCGCGCTCTTGTAGAGGGCGTTGAAATCATCACCCTTGATCGTGCCTTCGTAGTGATACAAGCCGCCCGCCCAGTCCGGCATCTTGTGTTCACCTTTGAAGACATGGCCATCGCCTTTCTTTTGCACATTGTGGACAGCCTTGTAGCTGCCACTGAGAATGGACTTCCAAGTGGCTTGGTAAAAGAACTCGTGATCGCCCTTAGCGTACAACTTGCCCGTCTCAAGCGCCCCGGAAACGACACAGCGCAGCTTGCCGTGATGACCGTTCGCCGTGCTAAGCCAGGTGCCTTCCCATTTGCCAGCCACACCGTTGGCTGGAGGCGGCGCAGGGCAGATGTCTCGCTTCCAAGCTTTGCGGAAATCGCCGCTGCAGGAAGACAGAACGAAAATAAACAGGCAGGCAAAACTGATTCGAAGCGGTTGGGGGAGGTTCATGGGGTTCTATCTCACGAACGCATCCAAACCGCTCAGTTTTTCGTTCGTCATGGGGCATTCTCCCACTTGCCCCCGTTCATATCCGCGATACTTACCCAAGAACCTCAACCCACCCCAACGCCATGGCCCACACCCTCGCCCCCCTGCCTTATCCCTCCAACGCACTGGAACCCCACATCGACCAGCAGACCATGGAGATCCATCACGGCAAGCATCACAATGCCTACGTGACTAATTTGAACAACGCTATCGCCGGCAAGGCCGACCTTGAGGCGCTGTCTATTGAAGACCTGTGCAAAAACATCTCTAAAGTGCCTGCCGACATCCAAGGTCCGGTGCGCAACAACGGCGGCGGTCACTTCAACCACACGCTGTTCTGGAACATCATGGGTCCGAACGCGGGTGGCGCCCCCACTGGCGCTCTCGGTGACGCGATCACCGCCACCTTCGGCAGCTTTGATGCTTTCAAAGAAGCTTTCGCCAAAGCTGGTGTGACCCGCTTCGGCTCCGGCTGGGCCTGGCTCGTCGTCAAAGACGGCAAGCTCGCCATCACCTCCACGCCGAACCAGGACAACCCGCTCATGGACGCCTCCGGCACGCCGATCCTCGGCTGCGATGTCTGGGAGCACGCCTACTACCTCAAGTATCAGAACAAGCGCCCCGATTACATCGCCGCCTGGTGGAACGCCGTGAACTGGACCGCCGTCGCCGCGAACTACGCCAAGGCTCTCGGCTGATCCGCTCCGTTGACTCTCGCAGTCACTCCCCAAAGCGCGGAACGGCCACCCCGTCCCGCGCTTTGTCTTTGAATCATTCGACATTCGACACTCTGCATTCCCTTGGCTCTCGTCCTCCATCGTCTCCGCAGCGGCCTGATCTATTCTCAGGCCTTCGCGGACTATCTGGAGTCGAAGCACAACATTGAGCGTCTTGGTCATCAAGGTGACGTTTTGCACCTCGATTATGTTCGTTGCGGCCAGGGGGATCTCAGCGGCCAGGAGTGGTGGCAGCTCATGTGGATCAGCGGCTGGCAGGCTCCGACCGAACACCGCCATCAAATCGGCGATGTGGAAGTTTACATTCCAAAACAGGCCATGCGTGGTCTGAAGAACCGCATGCTGCACTTCGACGGGCAGAACGTGGTGGTGAAGCGATGAAGGATTCTGGTAAAATAATGACGGGTAGAATGATGATCTGAATCGAAACCCTTCTGACATCATTTTACCCGCCATTATTTTACCAGTTCAGTTCCCACCAATGCCCACTTTAGCCGACATCGGAGAAGACAAACTCATCCGCAAACTCATGCGCGGCGTGAAGCTCGACCGCGATGTCATCGCCGGAGCCGGTGATGATTGCGCCGTCGTCCGCAGTACGAAAAACGAGCACACGCTGCTCAAAACCGACGCGCTTGTGCAGGACGTGCATTTCACGCTCGAAACGCCGCCGAAACTCATCGGGCGCAAAGCCATCGCACGTGTGGTGAGTGATTTCGCGGCCATGGGCGGCACGCCCAGACATGCCATGATCACCTTGGTGGCCCCACCAAGCATGGAGGTGGAGTTCCTCACTGAGATCTATCGTGGCATGCGCGCCATTTCGAAGCAGTACGGCATCAACATCGTCGGCGGCGAGACCTCGCGCGGCCTCGTGCTCATGCTGTCCATTTCCATGAGCGGCACCGTGCCGTCGAAGCGCTGGCTTTCCCGCAGCGAGGGCAAGGCGGGCGATGTCCTGCTCGTCACCGGTCGTCTCGGTGGCTCCATCAAAGGCAAGCACCTCAAATTCGAGCCACGCCTCGAAGCCGGCCGCTGGCTCTCCGAAAACGCGCATCCGCATGCGATGATGGACATCAGCGACGGCCTTGCCAAAGACCTGCCGCGCCTCGCCCTCGCCAGCGGTACTCATTATCAAGTCAACGTCGCATCTCTCCCGTGCAATCCCGGCTGCACTTTCGATCAAGCCTGGGGCGACGGCGAAGACTACGAACTCCTTCTCGCCGTGAATCCCCGCAGCGTGAAATCTCTCCTGCCGAAATGGCGTGAAGCCTTCCCGAAGCTTCCCCTCACCATCATCGGCAAACTCGTCCCTCCCGGCCAAGGCCGCCCGCCGGACTTTGAGAGCACGGGATGGGATCATTTTGCACTCAGTGCTGACGCATGATCACTCTCACGACTGCTGATGACGCCCACGCCTGGGGCATGCAACTCGCGCCGACACTGTCGGCGGGCGATGTCATCGCGCTGTGCGGGAATCTCGGCGCTGGAAAGACGCAGATCACGCGCGGCATTGTCGCTGGCATGGAATCGAAGGCCGCTGTGACCAGCCCCACCTTCACTCTCGTCCACGAATACCTCGACGGCCGCCTGCCGGTCTTCCATTTCGACTTCTACCGCATGGAAAGTGCCGTCGAGGTCATCGGCATCGGCTGGGACGAGTTTTTGACCGAACCCGGCGTCATCATCGTCGAGTGGGCCGACATGTTCCCCGATTTGATGCCGTCCAGCACGCGCTGGTTTCACATCGAATCCTTGCCGGATGGCTCGCGGCATGTCACGGAAGGGCCGCTCGCGAAATGACCCGAACCCTCCTCGCCCTCGACCTTTCCACCGCCCACGGCAGCATCGCCGTCGTGCGGGGCGATGACGTACTGTTTCGTTCCTCGTTCCAATCCGAACGCTCTCACAACGCGCAGGTCTTCGCGCCTCTACGCGACGCCTTGGCCGCAGCAGGTGATGAGCTAACTGGCATCGTCATTGGCAACGGCCCCGGCTCTTACACCGGCGTGCGCATCGCCATTGCCGCCGCGCAAGGCATCGCGTTGTCGCGAAATGTGTGGTGCGTCGGCTGGTCGTCGCTCACGGCACCGGACATTGAGGCCCCAAACAGTTATCCGATCATTGGCGATGCCCGCCGTCAGAGCTTTTACCTCGCACGAGTCGATAATGGCCGGCTGCTGCCCGATCTCGAAACCGTGTCTGCCGAAACTGCCCGCGAGCGGACGGCTGACGGCCAAACGTGGCTCACGTTCGATCCCAAACCGCCCTTGGCATTGACGGATATTCGATCGGCCAAGCCTAGCGCAATTCGTCTGGCTCGAATCATCCAGTCGTTGAGCCAAGCCGAGCTCGACGCGCTCATTCAACAACCTCTGATTCCGCATTACCTCGCCGAGGCCTTCATCACGATGCCGAAGCGTCCCGCTTTAACATCCCAACATCCATCACCATGACTCCCGAACCCATCTCCAACCACGTTTCCGAATGGGGCGAAGGCCCGATCTGGCATCAAGGCCGTCTGCTCTATGTCGATATCGAGACGCACAAGATCATCGCTTTCAAGCCGGACACGGGAGATGAAAAGATCTGGGATGTCGGGCAGCGTGTCGGCACGGTGGTGCCGCGTGCGAAGGGCGGACTCGTTTGGGCAGGGGATGATGGGTTCTTCTTTCTCGATGAAGCCAGCGGTCAAAGCACGCCCATCTCTAACCCGGAGCCGGATCTGCCGGACAACCGCTTCAATGACGGTAAATGCGATCCGGCGGGCCGTCTGTGGGCCGGAACGATCTGCTTGAAGAGGCGTGCCGATGCCGCGCTCTACTGCCTGCACACTGATCTGCGGGTCGAAAAGAAATTTGCCCCGGTGACGAACTCCAACGGCATCATCTGGAGCCGTGATACGCGCACGATGTATTACATCGACACGCCGAGCAGAAAGGTGCGCGCCTTCGACTTCGACAACGCGGCCGGTGTCATCAGCAACGAGCGTGTGGTGTGGGACACCAGCGTCGATGCGTCAGTGCCCGATGGTATGACCATCGACAGCGAGGACCGGCTCTGGATCGCCTTCTGCCACGGCGCGAAGGTGGTCTGTTTCAATCCCGCCTCGCAGAAGGTCGAGATGCAGATCGACTTTCCCTGCGTCGAAACGACCGCCTGCGCCTTCGGTGGCCCCGATTTGCGTGATCTCTACATCACGACGGGCTTGAAGCCCGGCCTTGAAGAACCGCTGGCCGGACGTCTGTTTGTCTGTCGTCCAGGTACTCAAGGTGTTCCCGCATCGGCCTTTGGTGGCTGATCGTTCTCAAAACAGCTCCAACTGCCCGCCGGGATCGAGTGGACGCCGAAAGGCATCCGCATTCACCTGCGGGCGGCGGTGGAGCATGCCAGCGCGCTGAATGGAAACGCGGAAGAGCGAGGCGATTTGCTCGGACCAGATGCCGATGCCTTTGAGGCGCTTGCCGAATTCGCCGTGGGAGAGTGTTTTGCCCTGCGTCTCCTCGATGCGGTTGAGGATTTTGTCGCGCATGCCGGGGAAATGTTGGTCCAGCCAGGCGCGGAAGATGTCCTTCACAGCGAAGGGCAGGCGCACAACGGTGTAACCGGCGAATTGCGCCCCGGCGGCGCGGGCGGCGTCGATGAGGGCGGGGATTTCGGAGTCGTTCAGGCCGGGAATGATCGGCGCGGTGGAGACGCCGACGGGCACACCGGCCTCGTTCAAGATGCGGATGGCCTCCAGGCGCATCTTTGGCGCGGAGGCGCGGGGTTCGAGCTTGTGGGCGAGGTCGGGATCGAGCGTGGTGACGGAGATGTAAACGGCGGTGGCATGATGGCGGGCGAGTTCGGCGAGGAGGTCGACATCCCGTGTGATGAGGTGGTTTTTCGTGATGAGCACGACGGGATGGCGTGCTTCGGCCAGGACTTCGAGGCAGCCACGCGTGATGCGCAGTTTTTTCTCGATGGGCTGGTACGGGTCCGTGACGCCGCTGAGGGAGAGGGTGACGGGTTTGTAGGACGGTTTGAGCAATTCAGTGCGGAGCAGGGCAGGGGCGTCCTCTTTGACCATGATGCGGGACTCGAAGTCCACCCCGGCGGAGAAGCCGAGGTATTCGTGCGTGGGCCGGGCGTAGCAGTAGGCACAGCCGTGCTCGCAGCCACGGTAAGGATTCAAACTGGCCTCGAAGGGGAGATCGGGGCTGTTGTTCTTCGAGATGATCGAGGACGAGTGATCGCGAAGGAACTTCGTTGCGACCTTCTCCGGCGATTCGCCGGGATCGTAGTCCACATGCAGTTCGGCGAAGCGCTGGTCAGGATTGAAGCCTGCGCCGCGTCCACGAATGCCGGAAGGAGGCGTCTGCATGACACCGTGGGGGTTGCCTCAAGCTGCCACTGGCTGTGCCACGGCGCGGCGGGCGAGGAATTCATCTGCCAGCGCCCGGTAGGCTTGGGCTCCACGGCCGGAGGGTTCGTATTCAATGATGCTTTTGCCGAAGCTGGGGGCCTCACCGAGGCGCACGGTGCGCGGGATGAGGGTCTGGTAGCAGGTTTCGGCGAAGTAGTTGCGCACGTCGTTGACGACCTGGTTCGCCAAGTTCGCGCGGCTGTCGAACATGGTCATGACGATGCCTTCGAGCAGCAGTTCGGGATTGGCCCCGCAGTCACGGATCTGCTGGACGACGTTGACGATCTTGGAGAGGCCTTCGAGCCCGAAGTACTCGCACTGGATGGGCACGATCAGCTCATCGGCCGCCGCCAGTGCCCCCGTCATGAGGACGCCGAGGGAGGGCGGGGTGTCGAGAATGGCGTAGTCGAAGTGGCCGGAGTCACGCAGGGGGGAGAGCACCTCGCGCAGGCGTGCCATGTGGTTGCCGGCCTGGGCGAGTTCGATTTCGCAACCGGCGAGTTCCTGGTGCGAACGGATGATCGAAAGGTTCGGCAGTCGGGTGCTGCGGATGGCGAGACGTGGGTCGGTGCCATCCACGAGGGCCGAATAGAGGCTGCCGCCGTCTTCTTGGGCCAGGCCGAGGCCGCTGGTGGCGTTGGCCTGGGGGTCGAGATCGATCAGCAGAACCCTCACCCCACGTTGGGTCAGGCATGCGGCGAGGTTCAAAGCGGTGGTCGTTTTACCGACTCCGCCCTTTTGATTGGAAATAGCAACGATCCGCATAGGCACTTGTCATTGGACTTTGCAGATAAACCATGAGACACGCCAGCACGAAATGGAGATCACGGAGAAATGGCTCGGCGAGATCGGCGGCTGGGCGGTCATGAAGGCCGCGCGTTCGCTGGTAGATGCTGGTCTGGCGGCGGTCACGAGCACGAGTGATGGAATGATTCGTGGCACGGCGGGGTCGGGCAAAATGAAGTTCACCACCGGCCTGCGCATCCGCACAGCGACGGATGTGGAGAATCTCTGCACCTGTCCGCATTCGCGACGCAGTGGCATGATGTGCGAGCATGCGCTGGCGGTGGCTCTAGCTCATGTGCGGGAGCAAAGCGGTGGCGGCAGACCGGTGGCGAGATCGGGACTACAATACCCCAGCCGCTGACGATCTCCGGGCGCTACTCGCTCTACCTGCCGGAAACTTTGCTCCAGGGGCAGGCGCGGGAACCTTTTGGCGTGTTTGTGAAGTTCGAGGCTGGAGGTGAGGAGGAGTCATCGCTGTTTGCGGCTTGGCTGGCCGGGCAAGGGATCAAGGAACCGCAGAGCCTGCCGATCTCGCTCAAGGGTGAAGGGTTGAAGGTGTTCCTTCAATCGCTGGCGGAGCATCCCCGGGTTTTTGCGGGCAAGCCGAACGGGAAAGAACGCTCCCTCCACGTGGCCCCGGAGTTGGTAAGACTGCCGCTGGTGGTCGAGTCGGCCGATGCGCAAAACGTCCGGCTCAAACTGGAAGGCAGCCAGCATCGTCATGTTCTGGGTGCTTGGTGGCTCTGCCAGGAAACGGCCACACTGTTCCGCCATCTGGCCGACAGCCCCGAACTGACCGCCTTGGCGGGTGATTTGAGCCGGGGAGCGGTAACGCGTCCGCTGCGCTGGCTGGCAGAGCAGGGGGAGGCTTTGGGCGAGTGCTTCCAGATGGAACTGCGAGGCGAGGGTCTGGAGAAATTCCATGTCGCTCCGGTACCGTGCGAGTTCGAAATCCAGCTCGACGGCTCTCTTCAGAGCGTCGAAGCCCGTGTCACCGCCAAGTATGGCACCCATCGCTGGCCGGTGGTGGCAGAAGGCACCAAACAGAATACAACAACATCCATCTTCCCCATTCAGGATCAATTATCTGAGTTTTTATTTTACGTGTGGAACAGAGAGTCTGAATCCCGTCTTTTGCGGCGTTTGGAGGGGCTGGGTTTCACGCTGGAGGGACAAATTTGGCGTTTACAAGGCACCGAAAACGTTCTGCGTCTCTATGCCTCCGAGCTGCCGCTGTTGCGAGATCTAGCGACGATTCTGGAAGGAGAGCGTTGGCGTGGCGTGACCCGGGGAATTCAGCGCATCGCCCCGAAAACCAAGTTTGTGCCGCAGGGAGGTCACTCGGGCGGCGGGGACTGGCTTAGCATGGAACTGGCTTATGAATCGGCCGACGGCTTCCGCCTGCCACGTGCCGAGGTGCTGCGGTTGGTACGATCCGGCCAACGCTCGGTTCAAGGGGCCAATGGAAAGCGTTACATTCTCGACATCGCCGCTGTGGACGATCTGGAGGAGTCGCTGCGCGATGTCCCGCTGGAACTGACGCCCGATGGTGCCCGGGTTCATGGGGCGCATGCGGCCTATTTTGGCGATGAAGCCGCTGGAAATAGCAACGATCTTAGCGTTACAAATGACGAAGTGAGGGCTGAAATCGGCGATCTTGCTGGCCTGCTGCGACCTTACCAAATGGAGGGCGTGTGCTGGATGACTTCGCGCATCCTCCGAGGCAGGGGCGGCATCTTGGCTGATGAAATGGGTCTCGGCAAAACCGTTCAGAGCATCGCGCTAGCGCTGTTCCTGAAGCAGCGGAAAGGGGCACAAAGCGGCCCGGTGCTGGTGGTTTGCCCCAAGTCGCTGCTCGGCAACTGGCAGGCTGAGTTTGAGCGCTTTGCACCCACCCTGAAGCTGCTCCAAGTGCAGGGTTCGGGCCGGGAAAAGGCCCTGGCCTCGATCAACGTTCATGACGTGATATTGACATCTTATCAGTTGATCATCAGAGATATTAAACATTACCAAAGTATTCAATTCGGCCTGCTACTGCTCGATGAGGCCAGCTTCATCCGCAATCCCGACACGGACGCCGCCAAAACGCTCCGCAGCATCAAATCGAATGGTCGGATCGCCCTGACGGGGACACCGCTGGAGAACGGGGTGCGGGATTTGTGGTCGATCTTCCAGTTCGCACTGCCGGGCTACCTCGGGAACCAGAGTTCCTTCAAAGAGCGCTTTGAAAGCCCGATCCAGTCCGGTTTGGACCTCCCGGCGGGCAAATCGGCCGCGCTGCGGCTTCAGAAGCTGACTCAGCCGTTCTTTCTGCGTCGGACGAAACGGCAGGTGCTCAAGGATCTGCCCGAGAAGATCGAGCAGGTGCTCTGGTGTGTTCCCAGCGCGGCCCAGACCGAGTTCTACCGCAGGATTCTGGAGGAGGGCCGGGAGGAGATCAAAGCCGCCCGCCGCCGTTCCGGCCAGAACGGGGCCAAGATGACCATGTTCACGGTTCTGCTGCGCCTGCGCCAAGTCTGCTGCGATCTGCGCCTCACCGGCGTCCAACCCGAGGCGCTCAAGGGGCTGGTACAGGAGAACCTTTCCGGCAAATGGCCTGCCCTCATCGGTCAAATCGAGTCCACGCTCGAATCAGGCGGTAAACTACTCGTGTTCAGCCAGTTTGTGCAGTTCTTACGTCTCATGCGTGACCATTTGAGGGCGGAGAAACTCGACCATGCCTACTTGGATGGCAGCAGCCAAGACCGCTCGGCCCAAGTGGAGCGCTTCCAGAAAGACCCGAACTGCCGCATCTTCCTCATCAGCCTCAAAGCCGGCGGCTACGGCCTCAATCTGACCGCCGCCGACAACGTCATCCTGGCCGATCCGTGGTGGAATCCCGCCGTCGAATCCCAAGCCATCGACCGTGCTCACCGCATCGGCCAGCAGAAGGTCGTCAACGCCTATCGCCTGGCGATTCGAGGCACGGTAGAGGAGCGCATCCTCAAACTTCAGGCCCAGAAACGCGGCCTAGTGGAAGCCGCTCTGAATGATCAGGCCCCGATGATGGAAGGTTTGAGCGAGACGGATTTGGAGCAGTTGATTCAGTAGCCATTACTTGGTTTTCAATTTCTCCGCCAGAAAGCCGAACAGGTCCGGCCACTTCATGTGGGCGTAGTCATTGTTGTAATTGATCTCGTGCTCGATCCCGACGGCTTTGAGCTTCTCGGCGATACCCGCGCCGAAATTGGCAGAGTGCGGCGGGTCTTTGTAGGGCTGGCCGAGGTTGGGCGTGTTGTCGTAAAACAGCAGCACTGGCGGGTCATCCGAGCTGGCGAGGGCATAAGGCGAGAAGCGCTCGATCCACGGCAGCAGAGGCTCCCGTTTGTCGAGGAACTCCTGCATGCTGCCCAGAGCGAAGGCGTGATTGCCGTATTGATTGTTGGGAATCCACGCCTGCATCTGCTTTGGGTCCAGCGTGGTCTGTGGCACGAAGGCCAGCACACAGCGCAGCCGGGTTGATTCGCGGGAAATTGGATCCGCGCTCTTCGGGTCGGCCATGTCCGGGTGAAACGCCAGCCACAGCGCCGTGAAACCACCCGCCGAGCCGCCACAGCCACCGATGCGGTCTTTGTCGATGTGCCAGTCAGCCGCCTTGCTGCGCACGAACTGCAAGGCTCGCGCTGCATCGTCCAAACAGGCCTTCACTGGCGGGTCAATCTTCGCTGCCGTGGCATCCGCGATGAGGCGGTAGTTGATCGAGGCCACCGAGATGCCGTTTTCGAGGCATTTCACCAGAAAATCGGGATTGGCCTTGTCCCCGCTCATCCATCCGCCGCCGTGGACGAAAAACAGCAGCGGCGTCGGCTGTTCGGCCTTCGCTTGGTAAAAGTCCAGCACCTGCCGCTCATGCGTGCCGTAGGGCACGTTGGCGTGGGTGGAAGTTTGGGCTTGGACGTTTCCTCCTGCCAACAGGCACAGGAAAAGGAGGGGGAGACGGAATGAAACCATGCGGCGCGCTTCTTTTACACTTCCAACTGGATGCCCAGTTCGATGACCTGCCGCGGCGGAAGATCGAAGTAGCCGGTGGCGGGGCGGGAGAGACGGGAGAGCATGACGAATAGCTTCTTCCGCCATGCGGCCATCTTGCCGGGGCCGTTGGTCAGGAGCACCTCGCGGCTTTGGTAGAAGGTGATGCCGTTGCGTTTGACCTTGGTCTTCTCGCTCATGGCCTGGCAGAGGTCGTTGAACACATCCGGGGACTCGGAGAAGCCGTAGCGCAGGAGCACGCGGTAAAACTCATTGTGGTACTCGCTGATCTCGTGGCGGGTCGCGTCCTGGACGTAGGGCACGCCCTCAAAGCGTACGGTGAGCAGCACGACCTGCTGGTGCAGGGCCTTGTTGTGCTTCAAATGATGCAGCAGGGCCAGCGGCAGGCCGTCGGCGCTGGCGGACATGAAGACGGCGGTGCCGGGCACGCGGATGATGCGGTCCTTTTTGATCTCATCGACGAGGAACTGCACGGGCAGGCGGCCGCGTTGCATGGCCTGGAACAGAATGGCGCGGCCATCGGTCCAAGTTTTCATGACGATCCAGATGCCGGCGGCGACGACGAGCGGGAACCACGCGCCCTGCATGAATTTGACGAGGCTGCCGGTGACGTAGCCCAGCTCAATGATGGTGAAAACGAGCACCGGCAGGAAGGCCTTCCAGAAGGCCCAGCCCCAGATGCGGCGTGCCACGAAGAAAAACAGGATGCTGGTGAGGAACATCTCCAGGGAGACGGAGAGGCCGTAGGCGGAGGCAAGATTGCTGGAGGTCTCAAAGCCGATGACCAGCGCGATGCAGGCGGTCATGAGGAGGAAATTCACCTGCGGCATGTAGATCTGGCCGCGCACGTCGGGATTGGTATGGATGATCTTCAGACGCGGCAGGTAGCCGAGCTGCACCGCCTGCTGGGTGAGCGAGTACACGCCGGTGATCATGGCCTGGGAGGCGATGATGGTGGCGGCGGTGGCAAGGATGACCATCGGCACCAGCAGCGATTGCGGCACGAGTTTGAAGAAGGGATGCTCCAGCGCGTTGGCATCACTGATCACCAGTGCCCCCTGGCCGAGGTAGTTGAGGACCAGGGATGGATAGACCAGGATGAACCAGGCACGCTTGAGCGGTTTGGCCCCAAAATGGCCGATGTCGGCATACAGCGCCTCACACCCGGTCACCGAGAGCAACACCATGCCCATGATGACGATGCCGTGATAGCCGTGATGCAGCATGTAGCTGAAACCCCAGTGCGGGGAGAGCGCGGAGATGACTTCGGGATGCTCAATGAAGCGATACAGCCCCAGCCCCGCCAGCGTGGCGAACCAGAGGATCATGATCGGGCCGAAGGCCACGCCGATCCGCGCGGTGCCGTGTTTCTGCACCAGGAACAGGCCGAAGATGATGGCCACGGAGATGTACACGATGACTTTTTGCGACATGCCCTCGCTCACTTGTTTCAGACCCTCCACGGCGGAGAGCACTGAGATGGCGGGGGTGATCATGCCGTCGCCATAAAGCAGGGCCGCCCCGAACAGGACCACGAGCACGACGAAGGCCGTGCTGCGCGGCGTGAGCGCGTCTTTTTTCGACCGCAGTAGCGACAGCAGAGCAAACATGCCGCCCTCTCCCTGCGCAGTGGCCTGGCTGAGCAGGCTGAGGTACTTGATCGACACCATGAGGGTCAGCGACCAGAACATCAGCGAGATGGGTCCATAGACCATTTCCACGCCATCCTTGCCCGGCACATACCCGGCATGGGCGAGGCATTCCCGAAGCGCATAGAGCGGACTGGTGCCGATGTCCCCAAAAACCACTCCCAAAGCCACGAGGGCCAGGGTCCAACTGTTTGAATTCTTGTGTTCTGACATGAAGAGTCTGCGGGTATTCCCGCAGCCCTGTTTGAATCAGGGACTGACGCTGTTAGCCAGCGGGAAGGGGGATGCAAGGGACAGTTCGGCGCAAAAGGCTGTGTGCATGAACAGCTTCACTCCCTCATTTCACCCCCAGTTTCCCGACCTCCTCCGCAGTCAACGCACGATCAAACACCGCGATCTCATCGAGCCTGCCTTCCCAGTTCGACTCATTGTCGCTGCGCCCGCCGAAGAAGAGTTCTCCCACGGGCTGGAAGGGATCAATGAGGTTTTGAGCTTGGAGTTCGAGTGTGCCGTTGAGGTAAACACGCACCGCATTCTTGTCGCGAACCAGCACCAGATGCTGCCACTGCCAGCGTGGAATCTCGGTCTTGCCGGCCACGAGGGCTTTATCGTCCGTGCCGGTGAAGAAGATCAACTTGCCCGTGTGCCCGCTTTTGCCGCCGATGCCGAGGTGGTCGCCGTACGCACTGAGGCTGTGATCGTGACCGATGGAGAACAGCCATCCGCTGGTGTCGCGTCCGTCATTCGGCATGCCATTCCAGAACCAGAGGGAAACCGAGTAGTGGTCGCCATAACCGGCAAAGCGTGACCGGATGCGGGCGCCAACCAGATGCGGTGCGCGGTTGATGTTGTCGTTGGCGCAGAAGGCCTGCGACTTCGGGCCTTCCAAATAGTAGGCCACATCACGCTCATACGTCGCGTCGTGTCCATGGCTGCTCGCATCAGCAGCCACCGGGCCGGTGAACTCATTCAAGCGCCAGTAAGCGGCGGGTTTCAGAGCCAGCACAGCCTTCGCCGCCGCTCCATTGCTGAGTTTCCATTGATGACGTGGCTTGTTGGCGACCTTTTCGAGCATTTCGATGGCCGCAGCCGCGATCTTCGGCTCCGCCATCACTTCCAGACCGGCGGAACGTGCCGCCCAAGTGTTGTAGCCGCCCCAGGCATGCATCTCCGGCGGCGGGATGTAGCCGTCGCCACCATTGGCCAGTTCGATGACCATGTTGTAAGGCAGGGGACTGGCGGCTTTGATCTTCAGGCCGGTGATCGCGTACGTTTCATTCGGCGTCGTCGCGATGCCGATGTCGCCGAGGCGCAGCGCCTGCACCACGATCTCCGTCTGCTGCCGCTCATGCAGGATGATCTGCTCACGTGCATAAACCTCCGTGGGTGTCTTCGCCAAACGATCTCCCATCTCCGCGACGATGCGCTGTGCCCATTCGAGACGCTGCTTGTCCGGCACACGGTATTTCAGCGTCATGCGCTTCTCCGCCATCGCGATCACGGGTTGGTCGCCATACTTGATGCCTGCGTAGGCCTTCATCGCGATGTCGAGCAGTCCGTTCGTGTATTCGTCGATGGTCGGCTTGGGTCGCTGCTCCGCAGGCACTGTGTAATCCACGCGATAGATGTCCCCGCTGCATCCATGCGACATGATGCCCACCATCTTGCCTTGCGGGTCGATGCGCTGTTTCAATCCTTCCGAGAACAGCCCGAAGTAGTCCGCACTGATGTCTTTATCACCGAAGTAGTGCATCGAGAAGTTTGCCAGCACCGCCAGCGGCTTGCCGTCCTTCGTCTGAATCGAGATCAGTGACAGATCAGGATCTTCCGGCCCCGCTTCACCCACGGCATCATCCCACTTGGCACCCGCGTGCATGGCGGCGCGCACCGTTTTGTTGCCGAATGGATCTTCCGCGATGCGATCCGGTCGCCGAATCCACTGCCGCAGTGCCGTGAACTCCGCCGCGTTCCCCTTGGCAAAACCAATGCGTGCTGGCTTCAGCTCCGCCTGTGCCGCCGCAATGGCCTCCACCAGCTTCTCCTTCAAAAAGGGCACATAGTTCGGATCAGGATCGGTTCCGAGGCATCCCATTGATGCGGGTGCCGAATGCGCATGCGTGGCCGAGATCAGCATGTGATCCATTGCGATACCCGTCTTCGCTGCGGCCATTTTTTTCGCTTCGTCGAGCACTTCACGACTCATCATGCAACTATCGGCCACAACGATGGCGATCTGTTCTTTCCCATCCGTCACCACGATGGCCCGCGCATTCACGCGCGTGTTGATCTTGTCCACATAGCGGCTCAGCATCCCGCCATTGACCAAAACGGGCAGTTTCGGCGGCGTGATGTCGATGACCGCAGCCCCGGCTTTGAATTCAGCGTGGAGAGATGGTGTTACAAACAGAAGAGCGAGTGGAAGGAGTCGGCGAATCATGGTGCATGGGGATACGGCCCTGAAGCATGTCCTTTTCCGCATCACCTCACTTCACCATCTTCAAATACGCCTCCGCATAACGTTTTCCGAGTTCCCGAAACGAAGCCGAATCAAAGTGAACCTTGTCCCCTTTGTGTTTCAACCCCTCGGCGCTGACGAATGCGGTGTGCGGCACCTTCTTGGCCAGATCTTGATGCGCTTTGTCCACGATGACGGCTTCCGGCGTCCAGGGCACACCATCAAACTTGCCCATCTGACCGGCGATGAAGGGCGCTTCGGGCGCATTCACCAGTTCGCGCAGACGTTTCACCAGATCATGCAGCTTTGCTTCGTAGGCCTGGGCGAGTTCAGGCTTGCTGTCGCTCTCGCCTTGATGCCAGAGGATGCCTTTCAGCGTGCCGGCGGGCAGCGCGAGCGCGACACGCTTCGCCATGTCATCCCACGGATGGCTTTTCGTGGCCGGATAAAACACGCCCGGCTTCCAGGTGTCGATGGGTGAGCCGCCCACGGCGCATGGGATGAGTCCAATCGTCACGCCTGGATTCGCCTCGGCGACGATTTGGGCAAAGGTCTTGCCGAGTCCGACGCCTGCGGCTGATTTGTCGAAATGCAGCGGATCAATCGCCGGCACCCACTTGCCCTCCTTGCTCAGCATCAGCACACGTGGATGGGGCGTCTTGTCCTGCTCCTCCACCACGCCACGTCCGGCCATGTTGGACTGTCCGACGAGCAGGTAGAGGTGAAGTTTATCCTTCGAGGGAAGTGACACCTCCTGGGCGGAGGCGCAGGTGACAAAGAGAATGGCGCAAAGGTGAAGCAGAGGGCGGATCATGGTTTGGACGGGGTGAGTTTGAAGAGAACGGGTTCGCTGGCATCCTTCTTCACATCCTCCTGCCATTGCGCAAAAGCGGTGGCCAGGCGTTCGACGTCAGCAGGGCGTTCCTTGGCTAGATTGTTGGCTTCGGCAGGATCATTGGCAAGGTCGTAGAGTTCCCACGCTGCTTTCGCGTTCGGGCGGATGATTTTCAAAGCGCCCTCGCGCAGTGCGGCGGTGCCGCCGAGGTGAAACACGAGCCGTTCATGCGGCGATGGCGCCGCGCCGGTGAGCGCAGCAAGGCATGGGCGGCCATCGAGCACGCGATCCTTGGGCATCGACTGTCCTGCGAGATCGAGAAAGGTCGGCAGCAGGTCGAGATGGCTCAGCATCGCGCTGGAAACGCTGCCGGGCTTGATCTTGGCCGGCCAGCGGAGAATCGCCGGCACGCGCACGCCGCCCTCATACAAACTCGGCGCACCATCACGATAAATCCCCGCGCTGGCGACACCGAGTCCATGCGTGGGCCGCAGGATTGGTCCCATGTCGGAAATGAACATCACCAGCGTGTTCTCGCGCAGACCGGTGGCGTCCAACGTGTCGATCACACGGCCCACGGCTTCGTCCAACGCCGTGAGGACGGCGAGGTATCGGTGCTTCTCGTTCGCATCGTCCGCCGCCCAGCCGTAGCGAGCAAATGCCGTTGGTGGAGCCTGCCACTCGGCCTTCTCGCCCTCCTTCATGTTGATGCTGCTGACGTAGTGCGGCGCGTTGAAGGGCAGATAAACGAAGAACGGTTTCTCACCCTTCGCGTGTCGGCGGATGTAATCGCAGGTGCTGTCCGCGAAGATGTCGCTGCTGTAACCCTCGACATGATGACGCTCCGTGCCGCGGAAGATGTCATACTCGCCGTGATAGGTGTGCGTGAAGTAATTGATGTTGCCCGAGCGGCAGCCCAGAAACTCATCGAATCCGCGTTCTGTGGGCCGGCTTCCCGTCGCGAAGCCGATGTTCCACTTGCCAAAGCATGCCGTGGCATAACCCGCCTCCTGCAAATACTGCGGCATGATCTTCTCACGATGCGGCAGCCCCACGCCATGCCAGTTTTCCACCGTGCGCAACTGATGCACCAGTCCATTGCGCAACGGATGCCGCCCCGTCAGCAAGGCACCACGTGACACCGTGCAGGTGGATGAAACGACGTAAAAATCCGTGCACCTCACCCCCTCGGCGGCGAGACGATCAATGCGCGGCGTCTTCACCTCGCGGTTGCCATAACAACCAAGATCGCCGTGGCCAAGATTGTCCACATACATGAAGACGATGTTGGGTTTGGGAGCGGCGGCGAGAAGCGTGGTCCCCAGTCCCAGCATCACGGTGAAAATAAGCTTCATGGTGCGACAAGAACAGAGCTGGCATCGTGTTCTTTCCGCCCAAGGCCTCCGCGCAGCTCATGCGTCTGTGCCATGACAAAAACCAGAATGAGAAATGATGAAAATAGAGAGGAACGGGGCAAGAGGGGGTGATAGCCGGGTGGTGTGAAGTGCGTTACGGGGCGGCCATGATTCGACTTAGTCTCTTTTCACTTCTTTTTGCGGTGTGTTCACTCCCAGCGGCGCCGCCGAATGTGGTGGTGTTTTTGGCGGATGATTCGGGTTGGGGTGATTTGAGTCTCAATGGGAACACCAACATCCAGACGCCGAACATTGATTCGCTGGCGAAGGCAGGGGCGAGTTTTGACCGGTTCTTTGTGTGTGCGCTGTGCGCGCCGACACGGGCGGAGTTTTTGACGGGACGGTATCATTCGCGCGGTGGTGTGCTCGGTGTCTCGACGGGTCAGGAGCGGCTCAACACGGATGAAAAGACGGTTGCGGACAGTTTTCTGGCGGCGGGTTATTCGACGGGTGCGTTTGGCAAATGGCACAATGGCAGCCAGTGGCCGTATCATCCGAACGCCCGCGGGTTTCAGGAGTATGTGGGCTACACCAGCGGCCACTGGGGCGAGTATTTTGACCCGCCGCTGGAGCACAACGGGAAGATGTTCCGTGCGAAGGGCTTCATCGTGGATGTGCTGGTGGGGAAGGCGGTTGAGTTCATCGAGACGAACCGTGAGAAGCCGTTTTTCTGCTACATCCCGCTGACGACGCCGCACTCGCCTTTCAGCGTGCCGGACGAGCACTGGAACAAGTTCAAGGACTCGCCGGTGACGATGCGCGGCGCGGATGGTGAAGCGGAGGACATCAATGTCACACGCACAGTGCTGGCGATGATGGACAACATCGACATGAACGTGGGGCGTGTGCTGAAGAAGCTGGAGGAGTTGAAGCTGAGCGAGAACACGATTGTGGTGTATTTCAGCGACAACGGACCGAACAGCGTGCGCTGGAACGGCAGCATGAAGGGCAAGAAGGGCGTGACGGATGAGGGCGGCGTGCGCTCGGTGCTGTATTTCCGCTGGCCGGGCAAGATCAAGCCGGGGACCACGATCACGCCGATCGCGGGGGCGATTGATCTGCTGCCGACGATCACAGCGCTGGCGGGGGTGAAATCAGTGAGCACGAAGCCGCTCGATGGCTGGGATTTTTCCACGCTGCTGTCGGGTGGCGAGTGGAAGCGAGGGCCGCGTGAGCTGATGAACTACAACGGGGGGCGTTTGAGCGTGCGGAGCCAGACACATCGGCTGGATGCTTCGGGCGGATTGTTTGACATCGTCGCTGATCCCAAGCAGACGAAGGACATCGCCAGCGAAGAACCCGAGGTCGCGGCGAAACTGGCCGCTGCGGGGACGAAATGGCATCAGGAGGTGTTTGGGAGGCCGTATGCGATGGCACCAGCCGCTGCTGGCAAAGGAAAGGGGAAGGCGAAGGGCAAAGGCGGTGCCAATTTCGCCGATGACCGGCCTTATCCAGTCGGTTACGCGGAGTTTCCGGTCACGATGCTGCCAGCGCGTGATGGCGTGCCGCATGGCGACATCAAACGCAGTTCCGGAGCGCCGAACTGCTCGTATTTCGTGAACTGGAAGACGAAGGAGGACTTCATGACCTGGGATATCGACGTTCATACAACGGGCGAATACGAGGTGAGCATTGATTACGTTTGCCCGGAGCCCGACGCGGGTTCGCTGATCGAATTGAGTTTTGGCGATGCCAAAACGACCGGCAAGGTGACGCCGGGCTGGTATCCGCGTCTGCTGGACGACCAGGACCGAGCGTCCCGCAAGGGGGAAAGCTACATGCGCGATTTCCATAGCCTCTCGCTCGGCACGATCCATCTGCGGGCGGGGCGCGGTTTGCTCACGCTGCGGGCGCTGGAGATTGCCGGGCAGAGTGTGGCGGAAGTGCGCCGGGTGACGCTCGTCTTGAAGACAAAATGATTTATGGCATGAATCCTGATGCTGAAGCAGCCTTCCCACCCAGATCACCCACCCCCAACCGCATGAATTTGCCCCGTACTTTCTGCCTTATTCTTCCGCTGCTGCTGGCCGCCTGCGGTTCCGTCGAAATCGCATCTCCAGACGCCCCAGGCATCGTGGTGGCCCAAGAGGAAGCCCGGGAGTGCGGCCAGGGAAGGATTTTGTTCCCTGCTGGAGAGTACAAGGCAGAGGTCGTCTCACCCGCCGGAACCTATTACAAGGCCCCGAAGCGCATTCGTACCCTCGGGGTCTTGATCGGGCGTTCGGAGGAGGGCGGCATCTTTGTGGCCAACACGACCGGCAATCCACAGGCGGCTTGGTTTGGCGATCCACGCGATGACGTGGACGAAAGTCCCGGCACCTTGTTCGGGGCCATCGGCATGAGCGCTCCGAAGCTGTGGCCCTACTCCCCGCGTATTCCCTTCACGGTCAAAAAATAGCGCCGTCTCGGCTCTAAATTCGTGGGAAGGGCGGCATTCTGTAAGGACTTTGTCAGAGAAATGGTTTTCGTTGCGCCGAGTGTTATAAAAACTATAATCCAAGACGTATGAACAGCCGTCTCATCACTTGGTCCATTGCCTCCGCCGTCATGTTGGCGGGGGGGATTGCCGCGATGAAGGAGGGCTGGCTGAATGGCTGGAAAATGCGGTTTGGAGAGATGATGACCAATCCGGGCGGCCAATACAGCGCGGCAAGGTTCCGCATTGATGTGGTGGATCAGTTCAACTATTCACGTCTGGCGGCGAAAACCCCGATGCTGCGGGTAGATCCGGAAATGGAGGCCTGGCTGGACAAGGAGTTCCCCAAAATAGACACGGCCAACCTCAACAAGGTCACTGAACTGGTTCAGGAAGGCATGCCGCGCTATTACCGCGTCTCTGTCTGCTCCGCCAGCAGCCCGAGCCTGCGCGAACTGCTGCAGCGTTTTCATGAATATGCACACCGTGCCCAGCCTGAGATGACGCACATGGCCGTGGCGTTGCGTCCGCGTGCCAGCGGACTGATGCATGAGGCGTTGCTGGTGCTGGGCCAGCGTTTGCGTGATTTCACGCCGGAGGCGCTGTCCCAGTCCTCGGACGAGCCGTTTTTCAGCTCCTGTGTGCATTGCAAGCAGCCGCATTTCATGAAGCTCTCTCGCGCGCAGCGCAGCATGGCGCTGGAATGTCCGAAGTGCCGCCGCAAGTACGCGGTGATCGCCGCTGACAGCTCCGGCCATTTTCGTTACGTGAACGAATTCCTCACCGGCTACGCGCCACCGGCGACGTTTGCGAAAAACCAGTCACGCGTGCAGCAGCTTTTCACGATCTGGTCCGCCGTCCACACGAACTGCCTCTACACCAATGATCCCGGTGCCAAGGCGGGAACCAGCTTTGCCAAAAAGGAGCAGATGGACTGCTGGCAGTTCGCGGATGAGACCCAGCGCATGCAGCGCGGCGATTGTGAGGATTCCTCGATCTTCCTGGCCGACTGGCTGATGTCGCGCGGGTTTCAGGTGCGTGTTGCCTTGGGGCGTTACGGCGATCTCGGCGGGCATGCGTGGTGCGTGGTGAAGATCGACGACAAGGAATATCTGATCGAATCGACTGAAAGCCGTCCTGATCCCACCGATCCGCCGCTCGCCAGCCGGGTGGGCAGCCGCTACGTGCCGGAGGTGCTGTTTGACCGCTTCGCGATTTATGTTCCCAGCAGCCCGAATCGTTCCTGGAAAGGGGACTACTGGTCTGCGAACACCTGGACACGCATCGAACCGCGCAGCGAACTGGGGGGCGATCCGATCCTGGCGCGTGCGCCGGCCGGAGGGCCGGTGAAACCGGGGGCCAAAAACCTGCTCGAAGTCACCGCGACGGCGGATGCCACGCGTCTCGCACGCACCACCTTCGCCAGTCCTGCTTCACCGACCTACTTGAACCTCGGGGACATTCCCGCAGGCGCGAAAGAGTGGCGCCGCTCGCTGATTCCCAAGCGGACGCCCTAGCCGTTGCTTCATCGAAGTGTGATCGCGTGTTGACGCCTTCCCGTGCCGCGTACAGCATTGCAGTCACATGCTCGCCAGCATCGCCATCCTCACGTTGTTCGGCATCTTCCTCATCATGCTGGAAACCTTCCTGCCCGGCTGGGTGGCGGGGATTCTCGGCACGATCTCGATTCTTGCGGCGGTCTGGCTTGCGGTGATGGCGGAGGAACTTTCTGGCTGGAGCTCTGGCATGCGGCTGCTGCTGGCACTGGGCATTCTCGTTTTTGCGGCGGCGGTCCTGCTCGTCTGGCTGCGCTGGTTTGCGGTGAAGTTTTTCCGCGGGTCGATGACGCTGACGGCCAGCATTGAAACGCCGGTTTGCATCACGGCCGCCCTCGGTGCACAGGGCCACGCCCTCACCGAACTGCGCCCGTTGGGCCGTGCGGAGATTGACGGAAAGCGCTACGAAGTGCGCTGCCAGACGGGCCTGGTGGCCGCTGGCACGCGCATCGAAGTCATCGCCACCGAACCCGGCAATCTGCTCGTCCGCCCTCTCACCGCCTGATTTTTTTCACTCCAACTCACCCCAACAACCATGCCACGCCCCCTCGAACTCTTCCTCATTGGCGCCGTCATCATCGTCGCGCTCGTTCTCTTCCTGATTGTCGGGAAGTTCTTCAATCTCTGGCTGCGTGCCCGCGTCGCCAACGCTCCCGTGAGCATCACCACGCTGCTCGCCATGTGGCTGCGGGGCGTACCGAACGCGCTGATCGTTGACACACGCATCACCGCGGCCAAGGCCGGCATTCCGATCAATACCGACCAGCTTGAGGCGCACTTCCTCGCAGGCGGAGAAGTCACACACGTCGTGCTCTCGCTCATCGCCGCTGACAAGGCCGGCATCCCGCTCGACTACAACCGTGCCTGCGCCATCGACCTCGCCTGCAAAGGCACCGGCAAGACCGTGCTCGAAGCCGTGCGCACCAGCATCAATCCCAAGGTCATCGACTGCCCGCATCCTGACATGGGCCGTGGCGGCAAGATCGACGCCGTGGCCAAGGACGGCATTTCGTTGCGTGTCCGCGCCCGCGTGACCGTACGCACGAACCTCGACCGCTTCGTCGGTGGTGCCACGGAGGAAACCGTCGTCGCCCGTGTCGGCGAAGGCATCGTCACCTGCATTGGTTCTTCCGCTTCGTACAAAGACGTGCTCGAAAACCCCGACAGCATCTCCAAACTCGTGCTGCACAAAGGCGTCGATGCCGGCACCGCCTTTGAAATCCTCTCCATCGACATCGCCGACATCGACGTGGGCGAAAACGTCGGTGCGAAACTGCAAACCGAGCAGGCTGAAGCAGACAAGAAGATCGCTCAGGCCATGGCTGAAATGCGCCGTGCCGCCGCCGTCGCACTCGAACAAGAAATGGCCGCAAAAACTCAGGAAATGCGCGCACGCGTGGTCGAAGCCGAGGCGCAGGTGCCGCTGGCCATCGCCGAAGCTTTCCGCAACGGCCAGCTCGGCGTCATGGATTACACCAAGTATAAAAACGTTCTCGCTGACACCGAGATGCGCAGCAAGATCGCCGGTGATACGCACTCGAAGTAGCTCAGCCACGTTTTTGCCATGCAACCGATTCTGTTGAGCACCGGCGTTGATCCGTTCCAGATGGCGATCATCGTCATTGCGGTCATTGCCGGCTTCATCAAATGGCTGTGGGAGAACTGGCAGTTGAAGCGTGAGGCCGCGCAGAGAACGCCGCCTGATCCCGAGGAGCAGCGCCTGCGTGAAGCCGCGTGGCGCAAACAAACCGGCCAAGGCGGCCCGCCACCGCTGCCGCCTCCCGCCGCTCCCTCGGCGTGGGATGAACTGCGCAAGGCGTGGAAGGAACTGCAGGAGACCGCCAGGCAGACGCAGGCACCGGTGCCGCCGCCCCAGCCCGCCAGCAGGCCGCCGCCGGTTCAACAGCAGCGGCAGCGACCTGTGCGCACTTCCGCACCGGTTGCACCGCCCTCCCCGGTGGCCGCTGCTTCCACAACTCCGGCCCCAGTCATGCAGGAAAACAATTTCCCGCAGCAGAAGCAGACCACCCCCAAGGTCTCCGTCCTCGCCGCCGTGCACAACCTGCGCCGTGATCCCGCCCTCATGCGGCAGGCGATTTTGATGCAGGAGATTCTTGGTCCGCCAAAAGCCTTGCAAAGCTCCGCTGATTTCGCTATCTAAAGCCCGCTTCTTTGAGACAACGCCGGTGTGGTGAAATTGGTAGACGCGCTAGACTCAAAATCTTGTGTCCGTGAGGACGTGTCGGTTCGAGTCCGACCACCGGTACCAAAGAAGCCCGCAGGAGACAGGGCAGAGCAACGTATCATTCCCGCATGAAACCTTCCCGTGCCGCACAAGCCCTCGTTGCAGCCCTTGCGTTGATCGCGTGTCTCGCCTGGGCGGCGGAGGATGACAAGGGCGGCGGCACACCCAAGAATTTCGGCATCAACGACGGCAGCCTCCCGGAGAATCCGCGCGAGTACCGCCGCAATGGCTACGACATCTATCCCACCTGGCCGGTCAGCAAGGAACTGCCCAACGACGTCTTCACCTTCGCCCGCATCCGCTACAATTCAGCCTATGGCGGTCGCTGGAGCCGTGGCGGTGGCCGCCAATGGTCCACGGACTATCCGGACTCCGACTTGAACATGTCCTACCGTCTCCAGCAGCTCACCTCCCTCCAGGTGAATCCGAACGGGGCCATCGTGGACATCATCCCGGAGCAGATGCGCCATTACCCCTTTCTCTACATGATCGAGGTGGGTCACATCAGCATCACTGACGAGGAGGCCAAAACGATGCGCGACTACATGCTCAACGGCGGCTTCATCATGGTCGATGATTTTTGGGGCACCGAAGCCTGGGAGAATTTTGAAGTCGCGCTCAAGCAGATCTGGCCTGACCGCAAAATCGAGGAGATTCCCTTGGAGCACGAAATCTTCCACATGGTCTTTCCCATCAAGGTGAAGCCGCAGATCCCGCACATCCGCTACGCCGAGTACGTCATCAACCAGGGCATCACCTGGGAGTTCGACAAGCCCGGCTCCGAGCACGTCCACTACCGCGGCATCTTCGATGACAAGCGCCGCCTCATGATGGTCATCTGCTGGAATACCGACACCGGCGAAGGCTGGGAGCAGGAAGGCACCGACCCGTGGTACTTCCGCGAATTCTCTGAGAAGTACGCCTATCCGCTCGGCATCAACATCATCTTCTACGCGCTGACGCATTGAGGTCTGAATTTTCGCCTGATGAACCCGGAAGACATCAATCCGTATGCACCACCACAGTCCAATGTGGTGAAAATCGAAGAAGAAGTCCTGCATGATGCCCCGAGCGCGGGCAGCGGGAAGCGGTTCCTCAACTACTTGATCGACCGGGTGGCCGTCTTCGGCCTTTTCTTTGTTGTCGGCATTGTCCTGGTCACCCTTGATGAGCTGGGCATCACCTTTGAGGCTGCCTCCATCTTCGATAAAATCGGTTTCTTGGAGGACATGCTGCTCACCGGTGTCATGACAATGATGTATTACAGCTGTTTCGAGGGAGCCTGTGGCAGATCCCTGGGAAAATGGATCACCGGCACCAAGGTCGTTTCAGTCACGGGCGAGCCGCTCTCGTTTGGCAAAGTTCTCGGGCGCAGCCTCACCCGCATGGTTCCCTTTGAGGCGTTTTCCTTTCTCGGGGGTGCCGACAGCGGCTGGCATGATGCATGGACCGGCACACGCGTCATCGACCTTCGCGCAGCGCCTGTGCCCAAACCACGTCCGATGAGCGCCAGCAACCTGCCGCGCTTCTACACACCGCAGGCACCGGTGCAGGCGGTCTCACGGCCCCAAGACCCGGCGTGATCCGCTTGGATCACGCTCCAACAAACGGTGGAAGGGTTGACTAAGCCGCGCCTTCGAGCTGCGCTTCGGTCTTCTTCCGTTCGCGCTGGCGTGTGCTGCTGTCGAGGGTGCGTTTGCGCAGGCGGATGCTCTTGGGCGTGCATTCTGCCAGCTCATCGGGGGCGATGTATTCGATGGCGCGTTCCAGACTGAAGCGAACTGGCGGCGAGAGCGCGATCGCCTTGGTGCCGCCTGCTTCGCGGAAGTTGGTCAGGTTTTTACTGCGTGTCGGATTCACTGGCAGGTCGTCCGCACGTGGGTTTTCACCGATGAGCATGCCGTCATAGACGAGTTCCCCCGGGCCGATGAAGAGCTTGCCGCGAATCTGGATCGTATCCAGTGCATAGCTGGTGGCTTCGCCGCCTTCGGTACTGACCAGCGTGCCGGTGCCGCGCGTCTGCATCGGCCCGGCATGCGGGGCGTATTCTCTGAAGAGATGGCTGTGGATGCCATGACCGCTGGTCTGGTTCATCAGATCAAACTCGAAGCCGATCAATCCGCGTGTTGGAACGTAGGCCTGCAGGCTGGTGCGTCCGCTGTGCGCGTTCATGTCCTCGATCTTGCCTTTGCGCTCGGAGATCGATTTCATCACGTTGCCGAGGTATTCATCCGGCACATCGACGTAGAGCGTCTCAAACGGCTCGCAGAGCACGTCATCAATGCGCTTCATGATCACCATCGGGCGGGACACGAGCACTTCGAAGCCTTCACGGCGCATTTGCTCGACGAGCACGGCGATCTGCATTGAGCCACGGGCACTGACATCAAAAATGCCCGCCGTGTCCGTGTCCTTGACACTGATCGTCACATTCATCTTCTGCTCGCGGTCCAGACGGTCACGAATCTTGCGCGAGGTGACGTGATCACCCTCGCGACCGGCCAGCGGGCCGTCATTCACCGAAAACTGCATCACAATCGTCGGCGGATCGATGGCCACAAACGGCAACGACGGTGCATCTGCCGCACCGGCCACCGTTTGACCAATATCGACATCTTCAAAGCCGCTGATGCCCACGATGTCGCCCGCCGTGCCTTCCACGGAGTCGCTGGTGGTCAGTGTCGTGTATTGAAACACCTTCGTCACCTTGACCGGCTTGGCTTTTTCCTCCGGCGTCTTGCCGAGCAGGAAAATGCGATCGCCGAGCTTCACGCTGCCGCGTGTCACCTTGCCGATGGCAACACGGCCCACAAAATTGTCCCAATCAATGTTCGAGACGAGCATCTCAAAGCTGCCTTCGATCTCCGCTTTCGGTGCCGGGATGTGCTCGACGATCTTGCCTAGCAGGTAGGTCATGTCGTGGTGCTCGCCGTCTGGCTTGTCGCTCACCCAGCCGGCGCGTGCGCTGCCATACAGGAAGGCGGCGTTGAACTGGTCTTCAGTCGCGTTGAGATCGAGAAACAATTCCAGCACCTTGTCATGCACCTTCAAAGGCTCGATGTTCGCGCGATCCATCTTGTTGATCAGCACGATGGGTTTGATGCCCTGTTCCAGCGCCTTCTTCAGCACGAAACGCGTCTGTGCCTGCGGGCCGTCATAGGCATCCACCACGAGCATCACGCCATCGACCATCTTCATCACGCGCTCCACCTCGCCGCCGAAGTCGGCGTGGCCGGGCGTATCGACGATGTTGATGATGTGGCCGTTCCAATGCACGGACGTGTTCTTCGCCTTGATCGTGATGCCCTTCTCCTTTTCGAGGTCCATCGAGTCCATTGCACGTTCAGCGATGGCCTGGTTTTCGCGGAAATTGCCGCTGGAGCGCAGCAGCCCGTCAACGAGCGTCGTTTTGCCGTGATCGACGTGAGCGATGATGGCGATGTTACGAATTTTATCGGGGGTCATGGGCAGTTTTTGGGGGGCGGGGGGTCGCGAGGGTAGCAGGGTCTGCGCCATAGGCAAACGGTACGCTGCGCCGGTTTCGCCCCCTCGCCGGTGGGCAGACTCCGTCAAGGCGTGGCCACGAAGGACACGACGCCTGACGGTCTTGCCACCTCTTGACTCCTGGACGGCTGAGTTTCTCTCTCCGCCTCAAGGCGCCAACTGGAGCGAGTACAGGATCTTGGGAACGGACGCGGCCTTGGAGATGTGCTGCCGGGTCGAGTAGAAGGAGAACACCCAGACACGGTTGCGGTAGGGCAGATGCACTTGCAGGATCGACTGCGACTTGCTGCGGGTGGCGGCCTCGCAGCGGAAGGCGTTCACGCCCGCCAGGCTGAACATGCCGGTGCGCTCGACCTTGGTGAAGCCCCCCTCGGCCAGCGCCTGCTGGATGCCTTTTTGATACACCGCGTTCGCCACCAGCGCGTCCTTGGAGCCGGGATCGTTGCCGCCCAACGGACCGGTGAGCACAAAGCGCAGGCTCTCGTTGTCCGCCGCCGCAAAGAGCACGGCGCCGGCCGGTGCCTGCTGCGCGATCCGCCAGTCCGGCGGCAGGGTCACGGCCAGGCGATGCGCCGGGATCGACACCGTTTCACCGCCGGGCCCCGGCGTGAACTTCAGGGCGGAGGTGCTCGCGCAGCTCGCCAGCAGGAGGGAGGTCAGCAACAGCAGCAGCAGGGAAGGGAGGCGTTTCATCAAAGGGTGGGCTTGGAAGGAGCCCATCAAGGAACGGTGCAGGCGCGAAGGCAACTCGAAATGAACCTGGACATGCATTGCCTGAGCGATGCCTCGCGTCATCAAGTTTTGGGATTCCCAGGTGTTTGGAGTGCTTCATGGAAAAAACTGAAAAGCTGAGACGCTGAAATTCTGATTTCCCATTTCAGCTTTCAGCTTTCAGTTCCCGCTCTCCCTTTCGGTAAGGATCACCCGACGGCGGAGCCGAGGGCGATCAAAGACTGCCGGAGGACCACGTCACGCCGCTGGACCACAGGGCCATGGCTGGAAATGCCTCCGTTTGAAAAAGTTCTCTTCACCCTTGTCGCTCCTCAGGCCGGAGCCTTGGATGACCGCGCAGGTTGAGTCTGCGACTTCGCAAACTGGGTTCGCGACTTCGCAGGTTGAGTTGGCAACTTCGCAGATTGCGTCTGCCAATTCGCAAACCAAGCTGGCGGCTTCGCAGATCGCGTCTGTCACTTCGCAGGTTGGATTTACGACTTCGTCGATGGAGCTGGCGAGTTCGCAGGCTGGATTTGCGAATTCGTTTATGGAGTTCGAGGGTTCGCAAATAGACCCTGCCAATCCGGCGTTGGAGCCGGAGATCAGGCGGGCAGGTCGGGCCGTCGCGTTCATGGCCGCCAGATCATCGGCCCCCGCCCGCTGCTGCCCGACCCTTATTCCCTCTCCGAGCGCACCCTGACGCTCTACGCCAGCGAGATCAGCCACTCCGCCGCCCAATCATTCTTCGGCACCATCCAGCCCGGCGTGCAAATCCACGCCACCTGCCCGCTCTACCTCGTGCGCGACACCCGCAAAGGGGAAAGCCGCAGGATCTCCAGCGCCGCCTCAAGCGCTTCCGCGAGCAGCGGTCTGGTCAGTAGTCAGCCGATCACCTCCTGCCGCTCCCTCGACGGGCTGTACTTAATCTTCAGATCACTGCCATCCCAAACCGCCTCGCAGGATTCGAGACGGTAGGTGTCCCCTTGGTTCCAGCTCATGCCGATGAAGTCCTCGATCAAATCCTTCACCAATACCCGCTCTCCTGGCTGGATGTCCGCTGTCTTGACCCTTAACTCTTAGCCAGGGTCTCCAAGTCTAGCGAGCGAAGCGAGGAGACGAGGGTTTGGGTGGGAGAGGGTCGTCTCCCGGCGGGCGGAAGCCGGGAACGCCATCGCATTGGAACACCAGGCCGGCTTTGTCTGTCCAGAGATGGGGCCGGTGCTGCTGCGGCATGCCGCAGCGTTTGTCCCCAGGTTTGGGGGGAGGCATCGGCGGCGTTGGCGAGGGTGGTGGTGGTGGCGAGGGTGGCGCGGGCGGAGGATCGCGTGGCACCGGCAGCGCCGCCAGTCCCGCCGCGTAGTGAAGGCCGCTGCCGAGGAACAGCGCGGCCAGCAAGGCGGTGAGCAATGGTTTCATGAGATGGGGGGGAGGGATGATGGGGATCATGCGCCGCTGCGAACCGACCCAAGCCCAGGGGGCGCTTCGCGGCGAGGCGAGGCATGACTTCCGTACGTTGTTTCGGCGCGGAGGCCGGTGCTGGATGTATCCCGTCAAGGAAGCGGCAGCGCCGGGAGGTGAAGACGCCGGGTCAGGCTGCGTGGCGGGGGCATGGCCGATGCAAAATCGACCCATCCAAGCGGGACCCGGGCCGCGATAGTCCAGTTCAATCTCACTTCTCGTTTTGCTATGGAAACCATCGACCAAGTCATCGACATCAACCTGCCCGTGCAGGACGTTTACAATCAGTGGACGCGCTTTGAGTCCTTCCCCTTCTTCATGGAGGGCGTGCAAAGCGTGCGTCAACTGGACCCGCAACGGCTGGAATGGGAGGTGCAGATGGGCGGCAAGAAGAAGACGTGGCAGGCGGAGATCTACGAGCAGGAGCCGGATCAATGCATCGCATGGCGCAGCACGAGCGGGGCGAAGACTTCCGGACGGGTGGATTTCTGCGTTCTGGAGGACGACAAGCAAACGCGGATCTTCCTGCACCTGAGCTACGAACCCGAAGGACTCGCCGAAAAGACGGCCTTTGCCCTGGGCCTGGTGAAGGCGCGCGTGAAGGGCAATCTCCTGCGCTTCAAGGAATACATCGAAGACGCGATCTTCCTGCCAGAGGGCTGGCGTGGAGTGATCCACGAACACAGTGTGCGCCGACAGGAAGAGAAGATGGCAGAGGCCGTCATGCAGTAGCGTTGCGACGAGTCGCTGGAACGAATCATGGGGGAGGGGAACCCGCTCAACAGATCGCGCTCACGCGATGGCATGCCCTGATGAAATGACCCAACTGTTCGCAGTTCTCAGTTCGCGGTTGTGCGCGAACGAAGCTGTTGAAACAGCGAACCGAGAACAGCGAACCGAGAACAGCGAACTTTATGATGCTGCGCTCCGCTCACCTGCATCCAGTCAGAAAGCCCTGAAGCGACGGCGTCTTCGCCGTCGCTTCGTGTTTCAACGCCACGGATGTCACAACACAACCACCGAGCTGCGTTCACTCGACCGTGAGGGTGCGCTTCATAGCCTCATGATTCGGGCAGGTGATTTGATACGTGCCGGGCTTGAGGTTGACGTGCATGACCTTGGAGTCGTCAGGTTTGACATCGAGGAGGAACTTCTCATCCACGCCTTCACCTTGGACGCGGAAGTTGTGTTTCTCCTTGCCGGCGTTTTTCACCACGAAAGCGGTTTTGCCCGCTTCCAATTTGGCCGGCATGTCGATGCCGCCGCTGTCGAGTTTGACCTCGACTTTTTTGGCGTCGGAGTCCGGGGTGACGGCATCCACCAAGGCCTTGCCGGCCTTCTTGGTGCCGTCCACGACTGCTTGTCCGGCATCCTTGGTGACCTCTCCGGCTTTTTTCAGCGCGTCCTTGGTCTTTTCGCCGACGGTTTTTTCAGGTTTCTTTTCTTCCGCGGCAGCGAATGACATCGCTGCGGCGCAAGCCAACATGATCAGGGTTAAGGGTTTCATGCCCGTAAATCGAAGACAGGACAGCAAGTGCGTGCCCCGAAAGCACGCCTGACGACTGCGTCAGGCTCCGCTCTTAACCGATGTTCAAATCCTTCCGTGCGACGGCGATGGAGATGGCATAACCGCCCATCACATCGATGAGCGACATGAGGCCGAGCAGAAAAAACACATTGGTGCCGGCGCCGGCGACGACCAGGAACTCGACAATGAAGGTGATGAACACCAGCATGGAGAGAATGTGCTCCAAGGTGGAGTGGTGCGTCGAGCGGGTGGATTTGAGAAGCTCGATGAAGAGCAGCATGAGCCCGCCGATGATCATGGCCTCGTTCCACCCGACGGACCATTGCGCGCCGGAAATGAGCGTGGCCTGCCAGAGAGGCTGGGCAAGCGGGAGCCGAAAGTCGTGCCCCATCTGCAGGGCGACATTGTACACCAGCAGCGCGAACGCCAACAGGGGGAAGCTGCGAATGATCCCGGGCTTCGAACGTGATGAAGTGAGAGCGTCGTCCATGGCAGGCATGTCTGAGTGTGAAGTGTTTAATTTAGAAAAAAACAGACCGCGCCGGGAGCGGCGCGGTCAGCAACGTGGTCCCAAAGCGCGATCTCAGGAACTCAACGCCGACGGTCGTCGGAGATGGAACCCGAGCCGCTCACGGAGGCGGAACCGATGCCGCTGCCTCGGACACTGGCGCTGCCGCCTCCGCTGCACGAGGAAAGCACTGCGGCGGTCAGGAGTGTGATGATGGAAAGAAGGACGTGTGTTTTCATAAGGAACGGGATGTGATGTTTGCACTCATCCTTCGTCGCTGCGGTGGCAAGTGGTCGTAACAATGCGTCTTTTCGGGTGGCGGAGAGACATTGCCAATGACGTGGCTCAGGGCGACGTGACGGACAGCGAGTCGGCGAGGGCGCGGTAGGTACTGCTGACAGGAATCGATTCGCGGGCGGCGCGGGCCTGCTTGGCCAAACTAGGGCCGCAGGTGGAGGCACTGGCGCGGAGCGCGGCGTCATCGCGCACGGATTCTTCCTCGGTCATACGATTGATCATGGCGTCCCAGTTGAGGAGCATGCGCCACTGGTGGAAGGCGACGTAGTGCCTGGTATCATCGTCGGTTTCGGCACCGTAGAGGGCCTGGGCTTTGCGCAGGTGGCTGAAGGCGGTGGGGTAGGCGGTTTCGGCGTGGGCCTTGTATTGATCCAGTGTGAAGGCCTTGCCAGTGGCACGCCAGGCGGCGACGGCTTCGGTGTCGATGGTGAGCGCGGGAACGAGGGTGAGCAGGATGTGATCGCGCATGTGGGGCGCGGGGCCGGCCTGCAGGCCGTTCTGGGCGCTGGCGAGAGCCTGATTGTATCTGGCGGTGCGCGATTCGGCGATGGCGCGCATCATCCAGGCATTGGCCTTCAAGCGGGCATCCGGCAGCGTGGCGATGAAGTCTACAGAAAGCTGGCTGGCGACGGAGGCATAACCGGAGGGCGTGCCGTGGCCGACGGCGGCGAGGTTGTCCTGCCGTGAGGCGGCATCGAACTGGCCCTGGATGGCGCGGAGTTTGGCGACCGGCTGGATCTGGGCGCAAGCGCCGAGCAGCAGGGAGAACAGCAGACAGGCGAGACGAGAGCGGCGGTGGTGGTTCATGGTCAGGCGTGTTTGAGGATGAGCTTGGCGGTGCTGATGACGGCGGCGGTCTCGGTGAGAGTGAGTTCGTCTTGCAGCACCTGAAGGAGCAGGCCCTCGATGAGCACGGGCAGGTTCGCGCCGTTGACGCGGTTTTGCAGCTTGCCGGAGGCGAGTTCGAGCGCGGCGCTGATGGTGGCCTTGACGGGCTTTTTGAGGCTGTCGTCCAGCAGGTCTTCCAGATTGGCGGAGACGACGGGCAGGATGCCGGTGACGATGGCGACAAACACATCGCGGCTGACGAGACGGCGCGGATCCGGGTGCGCGGTGACAGCCTCGACGGCCTGCTGGGTGATCTGGAAGAGCAGGTTGTCTCGCACGTTGGTGGTGTCGAGATCGAGGAGCTTGTCGGCATTGAGCACGCCGGTTTGCACGGCGGACTTCACGAGCGTGAGGAAACCTTCACCGGTGACGAGCTGTTTGGGATTCTCACCGAGCGCCTTGGCGGTGGAGCCGATGATCTGGGCGAGCACGGTCTTCACGTCGTCATCATCCACGCGGTGCAGGAGCTGCTCTGGATGCTTGGAGACTTCGGTGAAGGCGAACTGCGTGAGTTCGACGAGCTGGCGCTTGGAGAGCAGGTCATGCGCGGTCGCGCCGCCAGCAAGGCGCTTGCCCAGACCGTTGGCGATGGCGGTGACGGTGTCGGCAAGGATCTGCTGCTCGGGTTTGTCCGCGTGGATGAGGATCTCGACGTTTTCCGTCACGGCGGCCAGCGCGCTTTGCACGATGGCGGAGACGGTTTCCTTGCCGAAGACCTTGCTGGCCTGCGGCGTGGACAAGGCGGTGACAGTACCGCGGATGAGTGAGGTGAGCAGCTTTTGATCGGTGAAGACGGTGCTGTTCTCGGCCACGGCGGTGAGCGCGCTTTTGTAGATGAGCTCCAGCGACTCGTTGGTGAAGAGGTCTTCCTTGCCGTCGATGCCCGCGATGACGCCGGAGAGCGTGTGCTTCACCAGCGTCTTCGCGGTGGCATCAGCGGGCATGAAGAGGTCGATGTTGCCGGTGAAGGCGGTGGCTCCGCCACGCACGATGCTGGAGGCGATGCGTTGGATGAGATCGCCACGCCGCGTGCGCTCCGCCGCGCTGCCGAGTGCCTCGTAATCTTCCAGCAAAGATTGGGTGACGCCGCCGACGAGGGTTTGCAACCGCCGGTCATCATCGAGCAGAGTGACGTTATCATGCAGCGTGCGCAGCGAGGCATGCATGACATGGGAGAGGAGGATCTTGGGCGTGCTCTCGGAGAAGTTCACCGCATCGAGATTGCGGATGAAAGACTCCAGCACCTGTCGCGTGCCGTTGTTGCGGCCGAGCTTGTCTGGATTGAGCGCGAAGTAATCAATGCCGATTTCCGCGACGAGGCCGACGACACGCTGCAAGGCCGGACGCGCGCCGAAGCCGGCGTTGGCCTGCTCCACGCCGCCGAGTTGCTGGATGAGAGTCAGCGCATCCTGCGGCTTGTCGGCCTGGATGTCCCTGAGAGCGCGGTAGGCGCTGACTTTGTCCGCGTTGGTCTTCACCCAGGCCATGGGAGCGCCAGGCGCGCGCAACTCGGGGTGATCGCGGAAATAATCCACCGCCGCAGACTCCAGCTCGTTCCCGGCGATGTCGCCCACCGGCAGCTCGACGGCGTGCTCGTGCGTGCGGTCGATGAAGATGTCCCGTGCCTTGCCGGCCAGTTTGATGCCGGCCTGAATGGCGAAGATGATGGTGCCTGGATTGATCATGGACGCGGCCTTTCAGGAGAAATGGAATGCTGAAAAGGGATTAAGCCGGTCAGGTGATCGGCCGACAAGAACAAAGCGAGCCGAGAGGCCTGAAACTGCACGGAGAGTCACTTGCCGTCGGCGTGAATGCAGTATGATAAGAGCATGACTGCACCTGTTGCCTGGATTCGGATGAGCTGGCTGCTGCTGGGGCTGGCGGCGTGCCGGCACACGAGCACCCCGCTCGTGGAGGAGGTGCGCAAGGCCGTGGTTCCGACGAATCAGCGACTGGTGGTGAGCGTGGCGGAGCAGATGCTGGTGGCGTTTGACCGCGACCAGCCGAAGCGGATGTACCGGGTGAGCACCTCGCGCTTCGGAACCGGTGACAAACCCCGCTCTTACAAGACGCCGCTGGGCCAACTGCAGGTGGTGGACATCATCGGGCAGGGGCTGCCGTCCGGGGCGAAGCTGAAAGCACGCCTGCCGACAGGGGAAATCGTGCCGGTGGACGCGCCGGGGCGGGATCCGATCGTGACGCGAGTGTTACGGTTGCATGGCCTGGAGCGGTGCAATGCGCGGACGCTGGAGCGTTTGATTTACATCCACGGCACGCCGGAGGAGGCCAAGCTCCAAACGCCGGCGTCGTGGGGTTGCGTGCGGATGGGCTCGTCGGATATCATTGCGCTGTGCCGATGGGTGAAGCCGGGCGCGCGGGTGGACATCGTGTCCGGGAAGCTGCCGGCGCCGAATGCGCTGCCGCCGTGAGGAGTGCAGGGGGGAGGGGAAAACTGAAAGCTGAAATACTGAAATGGGAAAGCGGAGAGCGGGGATGGGGAGATGTCAATTCTGGCACAGGTTTGCACCGTCATGGCGCTGGAAGTGACATTGCAGTCTCTGGCGGTTTGTAGTGTCATGTCTCCACTATGAAGACGAACCCGACCAGGTCTTTGAACAGGGTGATGAGGATTTCGCTGCTGGTGGCCCTTGCGGCTTGTATGACTCGAGTGGCGTGCGGCACGGTGGTGATGATCGATTTTGAATCGATCACGCCGGGCGACCAGAACTCCACCTTTCTACAGGGGTATGGCATCAGCTCCGTGACCACGGGCGGCGGTGGACTGCCGACGCGAGTGTATGCGGATCAGCCGGAGGCGGTGCTGCCGTCGGGAACGCATTTCTTCACGCCGTCCGGCGGCGGTTACCCAAACCCCGCCTTTTCATCGGCGCCGGACTACTTCTACACGGACCTGACGTTCGTCACGCCGGTGGAGTACTTCAGCTTCTACCGCGCGACGCAGAATGTGCCGAGCTATGGCACGGCGGGCTGGCAGGCGGTGGCGTATGATGCCTTCAACAATGTGGTGGACACGGAGGGCGTGGGCCTGGCGGGAGGACTGGATTATCCGCCACCGGCGAATCCGGTGCCGTACCTGCTGCAAGGCGCGGCGGACATCACGAAGGTGCGCTTCCGCGTGAACTACAATTATCAATCCACTTCGGGCACGGTGTGGATCGATGACATGCAGTTCAACACGACGCCGGAGCCCTCGCGCTGCCTGCTGCTGGGCCTGGGACTGACCGGGGTGATGCTGAGACGCCGACGGAGGTGAGGGGAATGTTTGAGATGTGGGCGGGAGTGTTGTATGTAACAACTCACGTTTGTTTCTCCCAACACCTCATGCCGCATCCCTCCCTGCAACGCCGTCACATCCTGAAAATCGTCGCGCTGACGGTGTTCGGCACGCTGGTGGTGTGGTATGCGGGGGCGCTCCTGAGTTTTGCCGGAAGCTCGCACGGCTTCAACAACCGCTTCTCCGCGGTGGCGCTGCAGCATCACTGGTGGTTTCTGGTGTGGAGCAATCTGGTGGTGCTGAAGGGCTACCTGCTGGTGGCGGCGGGCTATGTGGTGATGATTTATCCGCTGGTGCGGCTGTGGGGCAAGGTGCGGCCGTTTGCACGCTGGGGCGTGGTGTGGCGCACGCTGCTGTTCGCCGGGCTGCTGTATGGCTTCTTCATCTTCAAGCTGATGCTGGAGAAACCGTACTTCGGGGACTACAGCTACCTGCTGGGCTGGTATGACGCGCTGGGCACGGTGTGCGGCACGGGCGTGCAGAACGCGGTGCATGTGCTGATCGCGCAGGTGTTTCCGATGACGGCGATCGTGGCGGCGGCGGGCTTTTACCTCTTTGAGCTGCGCCGGTGGTTTGCACGCGCGGCACGTCCGCTGCTGTTCAGCTTTGCAGCGGTGGCGGGGGTTCTGGGGCTGCTGGTGGTGAGCGGCTATGGCGTGAGCCGTGCGCCGGATGCGGTGGAACTGGCGGGCGGCCGCAAGCGCCCGAAGAACATCGTGATCCTGGGATCGGACTCGCTGCGCGCGGATCATCTCTCCTGCAACGGCTACCCGCGCCTGACCTCGCCGAACATCGACCGTCTCGCGGCGCAGGGGGTGAATTTCGACCGGTGTCTGACGCCGATCGCCTCGACGCTGGAGTCGCTGACGAGCATGTTCTCCTCGCAGTATCCGCACACGCACGGCGTGCGGCACATGTTTCCAAACCGGGCGATGGTGGACACGGCGAACCGGGAATCGCCCTCACTGGGCGCGGAACTGCAGCGCCTGGGCTACGATACCGCAGTGATCGGCGACTGGTGCGCCTGCGGTTTCAACGAACTGCCGATGGGTTTCAAGGACATCATCGTTTCCGACTTCGACAACTTCCGGGTGTACATGAGCGAGGCGGTGTTCCTGCATCACCAGATCCTGCCATTGTTCTTCGACAACCACGTGGGCCATCTGCTGTTTCCGAAGCTCAAATCGTTCGCCAACTACATGACGCCGGAGGTTGTCACCGACCAGGTCATCGACCGCCTCAAGCAGCGTGCGACGGACGGGAAGCCGTTCCTGCTGTTTGGCTACTATTCCTGCACGCATCTGCCTTACAAGACGCCGACGCATTACGCGAAGCTGTGGACCGACCCGAAGTACGACGGACCGCACAAGCATGAACTGGCGCTGAATGTGGACCAGTTTATCGGCGGCACCGACATCAATGAGAAGTGGAGCAAGCTGCCGCCTCAGGAAGTGGAGCAGATTGTGGCCCTGTATGACGGCTGCGTGCGCATGTTTGACGACTCCGTAGGCCGTGTGGTGGCGGAACTCGAGAAGCAGGGGCTGATGGACGACACGATCATCCTGGTCACCGGCGATCATGGCGATGATCTCTTTGAACCGAACTGCACCTTCGGCCATGGCACGACCTTCAACGGCGGCGACCAGGCCAATCATGTGCCCGCCATCTTCCACATTCCCGGCCTGAAGAAACCTCAGCGTCATTCGCAAATCGCCCGCACGCTCGACTTTGCTCCGACGCTGCTTGATCTCGTCGGCGCTCCAGCGCAGCCGCGCTTTGAAGGGACGAGCCTGGCCCCGCTCATTCGTGGCGAGAAGCAAAGCCTCGGGCTCGCTTACTTTGGCGAAAGCAGCTATCTCTTCTTCCGCCGCAAGATTCCGGGTGAGGAACCTCTGTTCATACCGCCGATGGATGAAACCACCTTCATCGATCCTGATTTCGATTTTCATTTTGTGCTCAAGGACAAGTTTCAAGATGCCGTCCTGAAAACCAAGGAGCACTGCGTGCGCACCGAGCGCTTCAAATACATCCGCACGCCGGGTGTGAGGCACTCCATCGAACGTCTGTTCGATCTGCGCGAGGATCCGCACTGCGAGCGCGATGTGAAAAAGCTCTATCCCGAGGTCAAGGCGCGCCTCGCCGCCGCTCTGGACCAGTGGCTCACCAAGCACGTGCAGAGCACCACCCAGGAAATCTACGGCATCCTTGGTGAGGACACCCTCCAGCCTGTTGCCCCGTGAACGACGCCGACCTTCCGCATCTCGTCATCGGCGCGTGCATGAACGTCCACCGCGTCCTCGGCCCCGGCCTCACCCGGGACGCCTATGCCGAATGTCTCGCCATCGAGCTGCGGGAACTGGAGTTCGATTTCAAACGCAGCGTGCCACTGGAGTTTGACTACCACGGCAAGCGCATCAAGACCGCCACGCGGCTCGATTTTGTTGTGGGTGGATCACTGCTGCTCCAAATCAGAGCCCAGGACACCATCACGAAACTCGAGGAGCAGCAATTGGAGTCCCAACTTAAGCTCAGCCGGCTCAGCACCGGCCTGTTGGTCAATTTCAACGTTGCCACGCTGCGCAAAGGCATTCATCAGATCACCATGAAGCGGCAGGAGCAGTCCAAGACGTGACAGACATCGCCTGACCGGTTTGGTTCCGGCTTTGTTGGCCCAGCCGGTGACCAAATATCCATATTCAAACGGCACCAGCGCCCGATTACTTGACTTTACATTGATTGTTTGTAGTTAATTGGTACTGGTTCAGATCAATTATGGCGGTTCAAAAAGACGCATTCCGCGTTTTTGCCGTCACGTCGCCAGTACCGCCATCGTGCCCGGTGATGCGGGTTTTGAGTTATGGCGGAGGTTAATCCCCCTGCTTCAGGAGAAAGTGAAAATGCGGCCACGGATCAAGCAGATCAAAATGCGGCAACTCACATGGGAGTAGCGATTCTAGCGCGAACTTGTGAGAGTGACAGCGCAGCCATGCTGCGGACGATGCTAGGTTGCCCGGAATGTCTGGCCGATTTGTCTGAAAGAAACCCTTTGTCGTGGTTACAAAGCTTGCGCTCCCGCTGGCAAGCACTTGGTTTTCCTGATCCAGCAATTCCACAGGGAGAGAAGCTTCTAGAGGGACTGGAAAAGGCTTTGGATTCATGGGAGGCGGTGGCGTGAGTTTACTTCAAAGCGGTTTCAAGGTCGGACAAAAGGCGCAAGAATCTTTCCTTCACAGATTCGGCCTTTTGATTTTGTATGCGTGCATCCACGCTCCAAGGGTCGTTTCCTGTGGGGTCTCGGCATCCATGTGCCGCAAAATCGCGAAAGGCATCCCAAGCGTCTGCTGCCTTACATTGCTGTTTGCCCCTCATCCACTCAAGGCGGCCAGAGATGGCAGACTGCAATTGATTTACAATTTCGCCATGGATTTCAACAAACTGGCCGCCATGCGCAAAAGCACCAATCTTCCGCTTGGCTTCCCTGATCCTAAAAAAGCAGATACTTTTCAGCCTTTTGCCATCGCCGCGCCTTTCTATCCATTGCGTGATGAGGCTGCCAATCCATCCAAGAGCCAACCCGCCCACAAAGGCCCATCCTCTGTCAAACCACCCTTCCTTTGTGGAATTGACAGCACTTTCGCCGCCTTGATTCTTGGGGGTTGCATCATCGGGCGATTGTTGTTTTGCCTGTGCCTCTATTCGTGGGACAGATGGAACGAATACTGGTGGTGGCATGGCGGGCGCACCAGATGGCTCGCTTGCTTGAGCAAGAAGAAGGGCGGCAAAGATGGCAAGAGTCATAATTGAATTAAGACTCATCCTGTGCCATCCTTACCCCATGGCAACCACCAAACGCGCAACCAAACGAGCCAAGCGTAAAACCGCCACCAGTGCGGCAGAAGCGGGCGTACGCTCTGCGCAGAGATGGATGGCGGATTTCATCGCCAAGGCTGATCCTGAATCGGTCAAGAAGCCAGCAAAGCAGCGCTAGAGGCACTGACTTAAAATCTCACGCCGCACACAATTCTTCGCGATGTGGCGTGCTGCGTATTTTTGCTTTCGAGAAGTCCACATTCGGGGCGTCAACTTTAGCCGCCGCCACCACCTTGGACAGGTTGAACTCGTTGAACCCAATGCTCTCAATTCCAATCACCTCGCCCCGCGAGTCAAAATCAATTGCTAGATGCATTCCTCCCGCCGTTTGTTTGGCGATAGTTTTTGCAACCTTCCCGCTCTTAAAGCGCACATACGCAGCGTGCGAGTCGAAATCAATTTCGACCGTTGGAGCAGTTTTACTCTGCACAAAAAACGTGTGGTTTTCTTTCATAGATAATATGCAGTGACAAGCCAAGCTTCAGTACGTTTAATCTCAGCGATAACGACGAGAGTTTTTCCATCAACGGTTTTTTTGAATCTCTTAATTTTGCCCTTATGCAGGGGCTTCCCTGGAATGTGTTCGTGTGAATCGGGATAATTTATCGCATCCTGACAAGATTGGTACGACAAATCGCGCTCCTCTAGGCGCTGGTAAAAATGCCGTGTGCAATGAAACCTCACCCCGTGAGGAGACGGCAGGGGTGCCGGATTGTCAATTCTCCTTTCTGGTGCAGCGCAATAAAATTGCCCCACGTACGTAACGTCTTTACGCCACAGCAGAGTTGGCGAGCAAGACCGCTCGCGCCCATTCCCTCGGCTTCTGCTTGGCCTTGTTGGCTGCGGTTGCGATGGCTTCTTTTTCGTTGGCCGAAAGGCGCAGGGTGAAAACCTGCTTCGTTTCATCTTCCGGCAGCTTGGGGCGTCCTAGTGTTGTTCTTTTCATTTCCGTAATACGGGAAGTTGTTGCAACCAATGTATTTCCGTGTTACGGTAAGTCAACCCAAGAAATCTCATGGAAACGCTCTCCACCCCCAAACGTGCCGCCATCCTGCAATGTCTCTGCGAGGGGAACAGCGTCGCCAGTACCACGCGCATCACGGGTGCCGCCAAGAACACGATTCTAAGCCTCCTGCAACGCGCTGGCGCTGCCTCCGAGGCATACATGGACGAGCATCTGGTGAACCTGCCAAGCTCGCATGTGGAGATGGACGAGCTTTGGTCTTTCGTGGGCCACAAGAACCGGGGCAAGGAAGACCCTCGCGAATTGATCCATGATCCGGTGGAAGGTGACGTTTGGGTGTGGAAGTGCATTTGCGCAGACACGAAACTCATCATTGGCTGGCATGTCGGGGGCCGCACATTCGAGAATGCCGTGCGCTTCTGCCGCAAGCTGCCGCACCGTTTCGCCAAGCCGCCGCAAATCTCCACCGATGGCCTGCAAAGCTACCCGCTCGCCATCTCCTACGCATTCGGTAACGACGAGTACGCCCACGGGCGCTTGATCAAGCTCTACAGCAAGAACAAAGAGGGCCGCGAAGTCTGCATTGGCGCTCGCAAGGTCAAAGGCTACGGCAAGCCAGACATGGAGCGCACTTGCACGTCCTTCGTGGAACGCTCAAACCTCACGATGAGGATGCAAAACCGGAGATTCGCCCGCAAAACCAACGCGCATTCCAAGATCGTCCCCAACCACAAGCACATGATCGCGCTCGGCTTCATGCACTTTAACTTCTGCCGCGTGCATCAAACCCTCAAGCGTACGCCCGCAATGGCTGCTGGCGTGTCCAGCCACGTCTGGAGCTTGCGCGAAGTGGTGGAGATGATGGACGCCAGCGAAGCAGCCGCGCAGGAAAGAGCCTTCGCGCTGGCCTTTCGCCAGACATGGGCAGAGTAGCATTTCACGCCAAGCCGTGACCGCAGGCATCGCAGCGCCCAAGAGTCCGCAGACCGGGATTCTAGAAACACTGCAACCGATAATCCCCGTGACCGCAGGCCACATGCCAGCCGCTCAAGACAACGTTCCTGCCGTGGCGTAGAGAGAAGCAGGGGAACATTTGGCTAACCGTCGCAAAAACGCACGGTGCCAAATGCCGCTTGAAATTCCCATATTCGGTGTGAACCAGTACCAATTAACTGGTACTGGTTCAGATCAATTATGGCGGTTCAAGCGCGGGCATTACTCGCCTTTCGTTTGAGGCGTTTTGGTCAGGTCGAATCAGTTCCTCCAGATCCGTCTCGCTCAAGCCTTCCATCATCGGCGCTTTGATCATTCAGGGCGGCTTCCACGAACTCGCGTTTTTGGGCTTGGAGCTTGAGGATGCGTTCCTCGACGGTGCCACGGATGGCCAAGCGGTAGGCGTTGACGACCTTTTGCTGGCCGATGCGGTGCGCGCGGTCGATGGCTTGGGATTCGACGGCGGGATTCCACCACGGGTCGGCCAGGATGACGTTGTCGGCGGCTGCCAGATTGATGCCATAACCACCGGCTTTGAGGGCTGAGGAAGATGCGGCAGTTCGGGTCTTTCTGGAAGCGTTTCACTTGGGCTGAGCGGTCCTGGCTGCTTGCCATCCAGGTAGGCACGGTCGAGTTTTTGCGGTCTTTTCGAGTCACGCGCTGAGCGTGATAACTCACACACTCAACTGTGAATAAATACTTTAACACACCTAGCAATGCAACATCTGCCAAACTGATCGAGTGATTCACCTGACGGCATGGATCTCCTGCGATCAGGCCAAAACCTTCCGACTAAAAGGCCTTCCAGAAGGCAACCTCAGCAGAGAATGGCTTTGGTGGTGTGTGTTGAGCGCCCAAATTTCCCTGCCTGAGCGATGGAAAACGACCCCAAACTTCCCCAATCGACACCTTGATGGCTCGCGTGTGACTTCAAAGTGACTTTCGCGTGCGGAAGTCCCGCCCCGCGAAAACCGCTTCCGGGAGTGCCCATGAATAAGGGGATGCTCATGAAAGTGGCGGCGTGACGACAAAGACGGGTTTGTGCGAAACGGCGAGCACCGCCTGCACGGTCGATCCCAGCAAGGCAACACCAGTTCGAGAGTGTCCTTGTGTTCCCATGCAGATGACATCGGCACCCCGGCGTTCCGCAGCCTCGCAGATGGCGGCGGCGATGTCGTGGTGAGTCAGCACCTCGGATGTGATGGCGACACCCGGAACCGACAGTAGCGAGGCGGGCAGTGCCTTCAATTTCACCTCCGCCTCTCCCCTGGCCTTGGTCGTGGCGATGCTGTGATCAAAATACACCTCGGAGGCAATGACGGGATTGATGCCGCTCGATGGCTCATGACAGACGTGTACGAGGTGAATGGCACCACCCGCAGGCAGCAAGCCGTGGGCATGGCGGAGGGCTTCGGTGCAAACGTCGGTGAAATTCGTCGCCAGGAGCACGCGGTGGATGGATGGGATGCACGTTTCAGGCAAGCCTGCGGCAGATGGAACGCAGAGGACGTTGGCCGTGGCATGCGCGAGTGTGCTGCGGGAGAAGGAAGGAGCCTTCAGCCGCTGCCAGCCATGTCGCTGATGCGTGCCGACCACCAGCAGGCCGGACTTTTGTTCATCCGCCGTGCGCAGAAACTCGGCTGCGGGCAGACCGACGACATCACTCACATGCACCTTGACCGGCACATCGCCGAGAATGGCATGCAGGCGCTCCCAAACATCGCGCTGACGAGCGTCCTGCTGCTCCTTGGAGATGATGTGATCTTCAACCAGACGCACATAAGCCGCTTCAACTTCCACCTGTCCCAGCGTGACCAAGGTCTGCACCGCCGCAATGGCTGCATCCGCCGACGCGGTGAAGTCCACACCGCAGAGCAGACGCAGCGCGGCTTCACCGCCCAGCCAGTCACGCAGCAGATCCGGCTGACGAACGATCAGCGTGGGCACAGACGCGCCTTCGGCGACACGTTCCGCCACGCTGCCGAGCAACCAGCGCTCGGCCATGCCTTTGCCGACCGATCCAAGAATGATCATCTTCGTTGGCTGCTCAGCCGCTGCGTCAATAATCTCCGGGCTGGCATTCCCATGACGAAATTCTTCAACGACTTCCAAGCCGGTGGCACGCAACCGTTGCGCCTCACGCTTGAGCTGTTCGCGCAGAGGCTGGTCATCCGGCACCACGACCGGCAGATCGCCCATCACAATATAGTCCTGCGCGCAATGCACGAGCCGCAGCGGAAGCTGCAGTTTTTTCGCCAGCGCCGCAGCGATGTCGGCGGCCGCCATGGCGGCTTTGGAAAAGTCAGTGGCACAGAGGATTTGCATGATGAAGGTGGGTTGAGGTTAAAGCTGATGAAGGTGGAATCGGGGTCCTGCGCTCAAATGCCTGACGGGAAAGTCTCCGGCACTTCACCGGCTTCCCATGCCGCAGTTCGCTCCAAGGGTTCGACGGCGCGGGTTTCATCGAAATGAATCACGGCATCAAACTGGTCCGACAGGCGGGCATGGAAGTAGTGGCTTTGCCGCTCGGTGTCCGGCCGGTAGATGACGCCAATCGCTCGCTCCAGATGCAACTGACGCAGGGCGTCTTTGAGGTGGCTGTCCTCCCGCAACAGCAGCAGAAAGCGTTTCAATCCGACCTCATGAAACAGCGTCTCGAAACTGGCATGCAAGGCTGGTCGCACACACTTTCGTTCCGCCTGACCACCCCAGTCTGAACTCGCGGTGACGGTGCCGTGATGCGTCGTGAACCCCACCAGGACAGCCTTCGCGCCGTAGCGCTGACGCATGAGCTGACCGACATTCCATTCACCCCGGTGCCCCATGGCGGTGGCGCGTGCATCACCCAAGTGGGAGTTATGCGCCCATACCACGATTTTCGGCGGCCGCCCTTGATGCGTGAGATGACGCTCCAGCTCGACGAGCGTCTCCACCATATGGGTGTCACGCAGATTCCATGACGAAACATCGCTGCGATACATGGTGCGGTAGTACTGCTCGGCATTTTTGACGAGCCGTGCGTTCTGCTCGGCCATGAAGAAATCATCGGCGGCCACGCGCCCATCGAGCCGTGCCAGTTCGCTGGCGCGTGAGTACAGCTCGACAAACTGACTGACAACGGCGTCTTCACACGAGTAGCCATGGCCACGGGCGGTTTCAAAACCATATCGCTGCGTGTCACCGCCAAAACTGTCAAAGCACGCATAGCGCGCCCGGGCACGCGCGGCGGCTTCAGGATCGACCTTGTCAAGATAGCCCAGCACCACCGCCATGGAGGAGTTCATGCTGTAGAGGTCCAGGCCATAGAATCCTGTTTTGGACCGCTCCTTGGGCTGGCCATCGTTATGCGCGCGCAGCCAGCCGACAAAGTCGAGCACATCGGCATTGCGCCACATCCACGCGGGAAAGCGCTTGAAGCCGCCGAGAGAGTCAATGGCATCCATGTCATCGCCCATGCCGCGCACATAGCGGTTCACGCGGCTGGCATCAGGGAAGTCGGCTTCGACCGCCACGGCGGTGAAACCTTTCTCAGTGATCAGCCGCTTGGTGATCTGGGCGCGTTCGCGGTAGAACTCATGCGTGCCGTGAGATGCCTCGCCCAGCAGCACAAACCGAGCATCGCCGATGAGATCGAGCAACGGATCGTAGTCGGAGATCTCGCCTTCACGCAGAGGGTGTGCGGCCGCCCGCACGAGCGACTTGGGAGACACCTGGGCGGCTACATGCATGGTCAATCCTCCGCATCTTCGGTGTGGTGCTTGGTGTCGCCGCGCAGGACGCGGGCATAATCCTCCAGCCGTCGGCGTGCGGCGGCGAAGGCATCACGGATGGAAACATAGATGTCCTTGTGGTCGGGCTGTGTCTCCAGATGTTTCTCCCACTCGCCGGTTTCGCTGTTTGCGACGGTGCCGTGCAGTGAGGGCTCGTGGTTTACCACGATCTCGGAACCGGGCACATGCAGGTCGATACTGATGTGAAATCCTTTGCCCCGCTGGTGATGCTGATGCGGCGCCTCGACGACCACACGGCAACTGGTGATGCGGTTGAAATAGTGCCCCAATGCCGCCACCTCCTCGCGAATGCGCGCTTCGACGGCGGGTGAGACATCCATGTGGCGGAAAGTGATCTGGGGTGATTGTTGCATTTGATGTTGGAGTTGAGGTTCTTCACGATGACAAGCGAGACATGAAGATACTGGCGCAGCAGACATCGCGGCACTCTCCATCACCTGTCAGGCACTCTGCCGATATTGTCGTGAAGGCCATGTTGGAGCTGCGCGTCTGCATCGCGGCATAGATCAGGAATGTTCCAACAGTGCATGCAAGCAGTGGCCAGCCACGAATATAGCGGGCTGGCCGAGGGGCGATCACTGCTATCACAATGATTTCTGTCTTCATGGGTCTTACTTGGTGCTCGCCACCGGCTCGCGGTTGATCCCAGCGTGCTGGAGCACATCAATGACCAGGCGGTCCGAACCCGCCGAAGCCGTTGAAACAGTCCCGAATGGAGCGCACAACTCCTGCATGGCGGTGATCATGGCACCCGCCTCGACTGGCTCTGCAAGGCGTGCCTGGCACTCCCTGATCACGGTGGGAAAAAGGTGCAGATGGGTGATCTGCTTGCCCTCAACAAGGATCTCAAAGATCCAGGAGCGGTCGTTGCGCTCGATGGGATCGATGGCGTAGTCGTCCACAAAATCACCCGTGGAATACAGGATCAACCCGCCTTCAAAGACCTCAATGCCACGGCACACATGTGCCGAGTGGCCGAAGATCACGTCCGCGCCGGCCCGGATGAGACCGTGCGCCAGCGTGGTGTGTTGCGCACGCGGATGCGCGCCCCAGTTTCCGCCCCAGTGGGCGGCCACAATGAGCACGTCCACCTGACTCCGTGCCTGATGGACCTTGTTGATGAGTTCCGCCGTACGCTCGTCGTTGGTCTCCACCGGCACATAAAAGATGCCGGGATGATCCTCTCCCGCGTCCCAGGCCGGCTCATTGTCGGTGAAGGAGATAAAACCGATGCGAACGCCACGCACTTCACTGACAGCCAGTTGCGTTGCCTCCTCCCGGTTTAATCCCGCACCGCTATGAGCGACATGGGCACCATCCAGCAGCCTCAGCATCTCCACCATGCCGCGATGGTTGAAGTCGAGCGTGTGGTTGTTCGCCAACGAGACAGCATCCATCCGCGCCGCCTTCAGCGCCGCGAGATTTTTTGCATCGGTCTGGAAGTGATATGCTTTCGGAGAGCGTGCCCATGGCGAGCCATGGTCGGTGATGACGCACTCCAGATTGCACGCTCGCCAGTCAGCTCCGAGGAAGAGCGGCAGCGTGTTGCCCCAGGGATATTCCGGCGGCTGGTCACGCAGGTGTTCATTGACCTGACGACCGAGCATGACGTCGCCAACGAGGAGGAGCTTGAGAGGGTTGTTCATTGGAAGCAGTCGTTGATGGCAGGCACAGGGAGTGGATTCATGGTCAGAGCATTGGTGCTGGCTCAAGATCGGATGCCTTGACGAGCAATTGCGTGACTTCGGCATCCGTGGTCTGGGAGAAGTCTTCATACCACTGGCTGACGCCGCGAAAATCCTCCGGCGTCATGAGGGTGAGCAGTTCATCGACGATGGGTTCTAGATCAGCGCAGGAATCAGGCGACGCGACTGGCACGGCAATGATGATCTGCTGCGGATGCTGTTGTCGCAACGCCTGCACCGCAGCGCGGATGGTGGAGCCGGTGGCGATGCCGTCATCGACCAGGATGACGATTCTGCCATTGATCTCCGGTGTGCCGGTGTGTCCACGGTAGGCCAGTTCTCGACGGCGCAGTTCCTTCAGTTGCAAGACGGCTTCGGCTTCAAGCGCAGCGCGCGGAATGCCCATGGCCCGCATCACGTCATGGTGAATCACCTGCACCCCGCCGCTCGCGATGGCACCCATCGCGAGTTCCTTATAGCCTGGCACGCCGAGCTTGCGCACCACCAGCACATCCAGCGGCGCATGCAGTTGCTTCGCCACCTCATACGCCACCGGCACACCGCCACGGGGCAGTCCGAGCACGATCACGTCCTCGCGATCCGCGTACTTCATGAGGGCCTCGGCCAGCAGTTGCCCGGCATGCATGCGATTTCTGAAAACCAAGCTGTTCATGCGGCCTCCTCCCATTCGGCAGCAATGCCCATGTGCTTGCTGAACCAGTGTGCGCTGATCTGCGCCACCTGCTCCAGCTTGCCCGGCTCTTCAAACAGATGGGTGGCACAGGGCACGATGCGGAAGTCTTTCTCGCAGCGCAGTTTGTCATAAGCTTCATTGTTCAAACAGATGACCATCTCATCGTAGCCGCCGACGATCAGGAGCGTCGGCGAGCGAACTTTGTGCAAGGCGTTGCCAGCGAGGTCGGGCCGTCCGCCGCGCGAGACCACGGCGGCGACACGGTCGCCGAGTTCCGCTGCCGCCATCAGCGCGGCGGCACCACCCGTGCTGGCGCCAAAGTAGCCTGCCTTCAAGCCGCGTGTCTCCGGCTGCCGCTCCAGCCAACGTGTGACCCCGATCAGCCGCTGCGCCAGCAGATCAATGTCAAAGCGCAGAGCACCGGTGATGGCGTCCTGCTGCTCTTCCTCGTGTGTCAGCAGATCAAACAACAAGGTGCCGAGTCCTGCCTCACGAATGATTTCAGCGACATACTGATTGCGCGGGCTGTGCCGGCTGCTGCCGCTGCCATGCGCGAAGAGCACCACGCCCGGCGCGTAGTCGGGCAGTTCCAGCTCACCTTCGAGCTCCACATAACCGGTGGAAATCTTCACCGTGCGTGGCGCCTTCTTGGAAATTGCAGAGATGGTTTTCATGTCAGGGGGATTCGGTGGCGGCCACTTCTCGAGTCAGCAGATCCTCGTCTTCCGGATCCTCCATTGCTGACAAGGCACGCGGACCTGAGGTTTGGATGGATGAAACCGCGCCCAGGTGTGTTTGGTTGACGAGGCCTTCCTGTTCCAGACGCTCCTCCACTTCCCGTAGGTAACGCGTCCACGGCACCGCGCGCAGTCTTGCCGCTGGAATAGGTTTGCCGGTCTCCTCGCAGTTGCCGTATTTGCCGTCGAGTATCCGGCGGATGGCTGCATTCACCTCGTAGAGGGCATCCTGCTCCTGCGAAAGAATACCAAGAGCCAAATCATGATCGAACTCATCCGTGGCACTGTCGGCCAGATCCATGCTGTGCGGCTCCAGCGGTTCGGCTGCTTCAGCCATCTGGACGTCGCGGTTTTCCAGCAGGTGATCTCGAAAGGATTGCAGCCGCTGGTAGTGCCAGGACCAACGATCTGGCACGCGCACGGGGGAAGAAACTGGTGTTGGTGTTGGTGTTTTCATGATGTGGCTCCATTCAGGCTGCGACGGCTCACTGAGAGAAGAAAGTCCGCACGAAATGATGGGGCATGGAATTCACGGAGAAAAATCGGCAGGCGACCTCGAACCCGGCCGTCTCCGCCCCATGGCCCCATCATTAAGTTTTTTGCGTGACCTACTGCACCTTGACCTCGATGGTTTTCGGCTTGGCCTTTTCATCCTTGGGCAGATGCACCGTCAGCATGCCATCCTTGAACTCGGCTGAGACTTTGTCGCCGCTGACGGCTTCAGGCAGGGTGAAACTGCGCAGGAAGCTGCCATAGGAGCGTTCGATGCGGTGGAATTTCTTCCCCTTCTCCTCCTTCTCGATTTTGCGCTCGCCCGAGATGGTAAGCTCGCCGTTCTCGACGTTCACTTTCACTTCCTCCTTCTTCAGCTCCGGCAGCTCGGCTTTGACGAGGTACTCGTTGGCATCTTCGCTGATGTCCACCAGCGGCGTCCATTGGGAGACGGTCATGGCTTCTTTTTCACCGTTTCTTGAGGGGAAGTTCGTCCCAAAGAGACGTTCGAGGCGGTTCTCCAGATTGCCGAGTTCACGAAGAGGATTCCAGGTTGTTAATGCACTCATGATGTTTGTTTTTTGCGGTTTGGTGGGCGGATTTGTTCTTGTTCCGGTAAAACCTGTCCGCCACGAGCAGGCTGCGCCGAAGATTGGTTGATGAAGGTCAGCGCGCTTTGGCTGCTTTTTTAGCGTTCCCTGGCTGGCGCTTTGCAGAGCCATTGCCAGCAGGCGTGGCATCACGTTTCGCCGCGATCAATTTCCGATTTCCGGCTGCCGCCACAGGTTTGCTTTGTGCGGGACGTTTGCCGAAAAGCTGCTCCTCGGCTTGAAGCCAGTATTTGAGATCTTGACCGGGAGGGCAGTTGTCCCGCTGCCAAAGGTGATAGGCCAGCATGCGGGTTTCATCGAAGTGACGTTGAGGTGTTGTGGGAGGTGTCTGGTTCATGGCGGGTGGTGTTGAGGTGGAATGATCTGATTTTATCCATTGATGCCCCAGCAGGCGGGAGCGGAGTAAAAGTCCGAGCCGAACGGCTGGCGCCAGCTCTGCATCCCCTCCCCTTTTCGGCGCAGGAGCCTCAGCGCGCAGTCGTGGTTCAGGTGCTGGTCCAAATCATGATTGCACATGAATTCGGTCTGCCAGCGGCAGGCCAGTTGTTTCAGGCTTGAGCAGAGATTTGCGGAGCCATCACCAGCGTCATTATCATCATCATCATCCAGCGCAATGAGCGCGGCGCGATGGTGCTGCGGTTGTTCCCGGAGGCTGGCATCCAGCCAGCGTTCGATGTGATTGGGCAGCGGTTCGGTTGCGGCCACCAGGATCACATCCGCCTCGGCGGCCGCGCGGATGGACACGGCCCGCAAATCCAGTTGCCGCTCCAGCACTCCATAGTTCCAGGAGGCGGAGCAGATCCGCAGGTCGGAACCCAGGGAATCATTGAGCCACTCCAAGGTCTCATGGACACGAATGTCTGCGTAAAATCCGTTGTGGATGGCAACAACGGTCAAAGCGGGGTCTTGAATCCGCTTGTTAACATGACGAGCCGGGGGGCGTGGGAGAGTGCATTGCATGACGCGATAGTTCCCAAGCATGCAAAATCCGACAATGGGCAGAGTCCCGTTTGGCTTCTCAGCAAACGGCTGAGACGGGCTCAGCCGAATGGCAGATGCCTAAATGCAAGCGGGGGCCGGGATTCCGCCGGATAAAACAACGGTTGTGCCGCACTGTGTCCGCGCCTCAAGTTCTCTCCTGCACCACCATGCCTCGTGTTCCGCTCTATCTCAAAAACATCGTCTGCCTCGAAGCCCTGTGGACCGAGGAACTGGAGAACCGTTTGAGCGTGCTGCCCATCCTGGAACTGACGGCACGGACCACGAGCGCGAAGTTCATCTACCTCACCTGCAACACCAAGGCAGAGCTGCGGCACAACCTGAGCCTCGTCAGTCGCAAGAAATCCTATGGCATCCTGGTGCTGGCCTTCCACGGGGATCCCGGGAAGATCGAGCTGGCGAAACACGTGGTTGTCTCGCTCGACAGCCTGGCCACCATGATGGGCAGAAAGTTTGCCGGATGGGTGGTGCATTTTGCGAGCTGCAGCACGGTGCAGGCCGATGAAGAACGGCTGGCACGCTTCGTCACCGAGACACAGGTGGCGCTGGTGACGGGTTTCACCCAAACGCTGGACTGGACGGAAGGCGCGGTGATGGATCTTTTGCTGCTGCGCTGGCTGCAGGATTACCGCGATTTGAACGCGTTCTGGAAACACCTGCAAAAGCGCTACCCTGACCTCATTGAGACCACCGGAATGACCGCGTTTCCCCTGGCATTGGCAACGCAGACGAAAAGTCAGCCGCAGCCGAATGCACGTGGACGGGGTTCCAGAAGAAAGACATCCGCGCCCGGATAGGCGGCCGCCGCACGCTTCGCCCAGGCCGGATCACGCAGGACAATCACCACTGACATCAAGCCAAATGAGGGCAGATCCTCCCCGAGCGGCAGATAGCGGACTCCAAACCGGTCGTCCTCCATTTCCTTCTGGCCACGACGGGCCACATAGGCAAAACCATTCTGGTTGAGATGGCGTGCCAGTGCCTTCACCTGCCCGTCGGGCAGATCAGCCGAATCCGTGCCGTCGTCTGGATCCGGGGCGATGATCAGGAAGTTCCGGTACGTCGGCCAGCCGTCTTCATGGCTGGCGGCAGGGCGGCCTGTGGTTAACTGGAAGTCTTGATTCATACGGCGGCGGGCAGAAGTTTCTCCTCACGCTGAGTCAGAATGGTCAGGAAGTCGTGGAAACACAGCAGGCTCCGCTCGAGTGACTGGCTGATCGAAGGCAGCGGACTGCCAAGCCATTGATAGATGCCGCTCATGTCGAAACCGACCTGGACGATGACCCAGGTCCGGTGGTCGTTGATGGGTTCAAAGCTCACCGAGCCAAAGTTGGGGTGGGGTGCTCCAAACACGCTCTTCCAGGCGATGCGCTCAAACGGCACCACCTCACAGGCCTTCGCCTGCCACGCAAATTGATCGAACAGAGTTCGAACACACCAGGTCATGCGACCGCCATCGAAATGTTCGGGGGCGGTCGTGCCCTTCATGAAATAGGGCAGGTCAAACTTGGTCCACATCTCGTAGGCCAGGGTGAATGGCACCGGCACTTCAATGGACATGATAAGGCAGGCCGCCGCTTCATCGCTGGCAATGCTCCGCACGAGATGCACCCCGTTGTGCTGGTCATCCGGACGCTCGTGCCCGATTTGCGGCGGAGGGGCCACGATGGGGGCTTCGGCCTGTGGTTTGATCGGAGGCGGAACTCTTCTCAGCAGCACTCCTGTCTTGGTTCGATTTGTCGGCGCATGCCGGCGCTTGAGAACGTGGTTCATGTGCTTGCGCAGCGGGTGGTATCGTTTCGTTTTCATGGAGAGCCGGGAGTGTCAGTGGCGGACAAACTATTGGGCGGGCAGACTGGCGTGTGACGGCCAGCCGCCCGCCGCCATGCGGCGCTGGTGCGCTTCGACGTCGATCCCTTGGGACCGAGATGTTTTGTTCAGGGGCAAATGTTCCATGACCAACTGGGCCCTGAGTCCAGCAGCAGGCAGGCATGCCAGGTCAGTGTGTGCTCTCCCGCTGTTGCTGAATCCCTTCAGCCGACGCCAGTGGAAGAGTCTGGTCCCCTGCGGCTTGTGACAAAGCCCGGCTACTTCACCCATGAGTTGCTGCCTGAGACGGGAATGGCTCATGGCTCCCCTTCCCCCGGCTGTAGTTCGTCAGTTCTCATGCGCCGATGCTAGAAGGCGGGCGGGCACGAACAATGGGGAGACCCTCCCGACAGTTGTCAGGAAATGACTGAGACAGTCTTGGCAGATCCGCAGGGTGCTGGCCGTCACCTCAACCCAAGCGCATCACACCTGCTCCCCCACCCAGCGTACGGCGTAGTGAATGAGTTCCGTGGCGTTCTTCAGCCCGAGCTTCTCTTTGATGTGGCCGCGATGCGTGTCCACGGTCTTGAGGCTGATGTGCAGTTCCTGCGCGATCGCACGGTTGTCCTTGCCCTGGCCGGTGAGGCGCAGGATTTCGAGTTCGCGGTCCGTGAGTTTTCCCAAAGTCGAACTGCTGGCGGAGGAGCGCGGGCGGGAGAGGGCGTCGAGGATCGCCGCCGCCGTGCGCTCGCTGGCATACACCTGCCCGTTGAGCACCTTGGTGATGGCATCCCGCATCTTGTCCGGGCCTTCCTGCTTCATGATGTAGCCACGCCCGCCGGCACGCAGCACCCGTTCGGCATACAGTTGCTCGTCATGCATGGAGATCACCAGCACGGGCAGTTCAGGCCGCATGGCGTGGACGTCCTGCAGCAGTTCCAGCCCGCTCTTGCCGGGGAGGTTGATGTCCATGAGCACGATGTCTGGATTCAGCTTCGAGATCGCGGCAAAGGCGTCCCGGGCGTTGTCCGCCTCGCCGCAGACGACGAGGCCGGGGATTGCGGAGGCGATGCGGACGAGTCCGTCGCGAAACACGGGGTGGTCATCGACGATGAATACTTTTTTGGCCGGTGGGCCGGATGCTTTTTTAGCCATGGGTGGAAATGATTGCGGGTTAAGATTGCGGTGTTGGAATGGTGCAGACAACGGTGGTGCCGATGCCGGATGGATGGCGTTGGATGTCAAGGATGCCGCCAATGATGTCAGCGCGGTAGTTCATGATGCGCAGGCCCATGCCACGATGCTTGGGGTCCGGCTCGGCGAGGCCCTTGCCCTTGCCCTTGCCCTTGCCCTGATCCTTCACGGAAAGCACGGTATGATGGGGATTGGTGGAGAGTTCGATGTCGATCTCCTTTGCCCGGCCATGCTTGACGGCGTTGGTCACCGCTTCCTGGGCGATGCGGTAGAGATGCGTGGCCGTGGTGTTGTCCATGTCGATGGCCGGCGGGCATTGGCACCGGCAGTCGATGCGGAACATGTCGCTGGTGCGCGTGGCCAGTTCATCCAGCGCGGTGACGAGGCCGCCAGCCTGCATCGCCACGGGATGCAGCCCGCGCGCGAGCGAACGCGTCAGCCCCAGGGCGTTTTTGAGCAGGCCGGTGATCTTGTCGGCGCTTTCCGCCTCAGGGGAACCCTGCTTGATCAGGTTCGATTTCATCACATCGCTGAGCAGCCAGATGCCCGCGAGCTGCTGGCCCAGATCATCATGCAAATCCTGGCCGATGCGCTGCTTTTCGTGCTCGCTGATGTGCAGGATCTCCTCTTCCAGCTTGCGGCGCATGGCCGCCTCCTGCCGGAGTTTTTGATTGGCCTGTTGCAGCGCCCTGGTGCGTTCTTCCACACGTTTTTCCAACTCCTCATTCAGCCGCCGGATCACCTGCTCCGCGCGTTTGCGTTCGCTGATATCGACATGCGCGACAACGACGGAAGGCCGGCTATTGCCGGTGAATGGCGTGACGTAGCCAATGAACCAGCGCTGCTGGGTGGGCGAATGGCAGGCGTATTCCATGCTGAAGCGTGGAACGGCCCCGCTCATCACCTCGCGGATGCCGGCGGCAAATCGCACCGCCTCTTCGACTCCGTCGCCTGCGGCGGCATCACACACGGTGAGATAATTCATGCCGGTCGGAATGGTGGCAGGCAGCGTCCCATTCGTCGCGGCAAACTGGTGCCAGGCTTGATTGACGCTGATGATGACCCCGTTCTCGTCGAGCACGGCGAGACTTGCCGGAACGGCTTCGATGGTGGCATCGGCGAACAACCGGGCCGCATGCAGGCCCTCATTGGCCTGGGTGAGTTCCGCCGTGCGCTTGATCACGCGGCGCTCGAGTTCCGCGTGGGACTGGACCAGCGCAGCCTCGGCGGCGGCGAGGCGCTGTTGCTCCCGAATCCGTGCCAGCGCGCTTTGCACCACGGCCGGCATCATCGCGATGAAGTTCACGTCCTTGCCCAGATAATCGAGCGCCCCGCGCTTCATCATGTCCACCGCCACTCGCTCATCCCCCTGGCCGGTGATGACGATGAAGGGCAGGCGGAGGCCCTCCGATGCCATCACATCGATCAACTCGTGGCCTTTCACATCCGGCAGCCTCAAATCCAGCAGCAGGAGGTCCGCCCGGTGCTGCCGCAGCCACTCAATGGCCTGTTTGCCGGACTCAGCAGTGGCGGTGTGATGACCGTCCCGGCGCAGCTCGCGCACGATGAGCCGGGCGATCCCCGGATCATCATCCACCACAAGGATGGTCATGGGCGTGTGCGGTGTGATCATGGGATCGTCAGGGCTTGCCGTTGATCTCGGCGCACTTGTCGCAGCCCGCCGGACTCGCGCTGCAACGGTTGCAGCCCCGCAGGTGGCAGCGCTCGATCTCGCGTGATGTTTCATGGTCTGCATCGCTACGGGAGACTGGCGCATTTGCAAAAGCCAATGAACAGCCCCCGCAGGTGCGGAAGCCGCACCGCCGGACCGCGCCATGCGGGTTCACGCTTCATGTTCAGACTCATGCCGCCAGATTAACCTCCCACGCCGTCCCCACAACGCGGCAGGGACACTTCGCGTCCCAGCCAACGGCTGAGACGGTCTGCGAGTTTTCTCTGAGACGGCTGAATCAGGCGGGGGGTCCAGGTCGAGTGCGAGGCCGGGCACTCCGCCGCCGCTGGCCCTGGCTCTATAGAATGGTCACCTGCACGCTGCTCTCGACGATGCCTGCGGCGACCGCGTAGCGGGTCAGTCCGGCGGTATTGTGGATATTGAGTTTGTGCATGAGGCTTTGCCGGTGCTTCTCGATGGTCTTGGTGCTGATCTGCAGCTCCGCTGCGGACTCCTTGTTGGCCTTGCCCTCCGCGATGAGTTGCAGCACCTCCATTTCGCGCGACTTCAGGAGGGCGGCTTTCTTCCTGGCAAACTCGCTTCGAGCACGGGCCTTCGCGTCATGAGCGCTGAGGCGCTTCGAAATGATGGGACTGTAGAAGGGACGGCCTTGGTGAACCTCCCGGATCGCAGCAGGCAGCTCATGGACGGAAGTTTGTTTGTTCAGGTAGCCTGCTGCGCCGAACGCCATGACCTGCTCAACGTAAGCGTCGTCACTGTGTGCGGAGAGCACAAGCACCTTGGTCGAGGGTGAGGTCTGGCGTACCTGTCGCGTCGCTTCCATGCCATTGAGCAGCGGCATGCTGAGGTCCATGACGACCACATCGGGACAGAGCTTGCCGACCAGCGTCACCGCCCGGCGACCGTTCTCCGCTTCGCCGACGACTTCGATGTCGTCTTCCCGGTTCAAAAAGGCCCGCAGACCTTCGCGTACAATGGCGTGGTCATCAGCCAGCAGGACAGTGATCGTGCTCATGGGTGTTCAAGGGTTGGGGTTTCGTCCGGCCGTTTTTGTTCCGTCCCGTCTGTGGATGGTGAATGAAGATGCTGTGAGTGCATGGCGGCGAGCGTGTCGAGTGAGGCAAAATCCGGCAATTGGCAAAATCTCTCTTTGCTTCTCAGTAATCGGCGGAGAAGGCGCGGGCCGGCAGTGAGCTGCTGGCAATGCTTCACTGCGACAGGCATCTGAAGTTCGGCTGCGCGGACGCCGAACTTGACCAGGGAATCGCTTGATTCCAAGAGTGCCTCGCGATGCCGGTGACCGATGCTCAGCGGGAGCGATCCCTCACTTTTTAGCCATGACCGGGGCTTTGCGTGCGGCCTTGCGGCCATGAGGAGCTGCGGTTGGCACGGCGGGCGGAGGCATGGGAAGTGTGCAGGTGACGCAGGTGCCGCCGCTCGTTTGATTCGCGATGGACACCCTGGCGCCGATCATGTCGGCACGGTAATGCATGATGCGCAGGCCCATGCCCTGCCGCTGGGGATCGAGTCCGCTGATGCCGCCGCCGTCATCCTTCACCGTGAGCGTGAGGGTTTCTGCGTCGGACGACAGGCCGATGCGCACCTGCCGCGCGTGACCGTGTTTGACGGCGTTGCTGACGGCCTCCTGGGCGATGCGGTAGAGGTGGGTGGCCGTGGTGTTGTCATTCACCTGAACCGCCGTGGGGCAATCGAACTGGCAGTCGATGTGGAACAGGCCGGTCATGCGTGCGGCCAGATCATGCAAGGCCGACACCAAGCCATCCGGCTCCGGGGCCACGGGGTGGAGCCCGCGGGCCAGGCGGCGGGTCATGGCGACCGCCTCTTTCAAAAGGTCTGAGATCTTGGCGGCGGCGGGCACCTCGGGCGCGGCACGCCCGGCCAGGGTGCGCGTCAGTACGGTGGTCAAGATGCTCAGGCCGGCGAGCTGCTGGCCCAGATCGTCATGCAAATCCCGGCCGATGCGCTGCTGCTCACGCTCGCTGATCTGGAGGATTTCCCGCTCCAGCCGCTGGCGGTCCTCTTCAGCGGCGGCAAAACGCGCCTGCTCCTCCAGCCTTGCCAGCGCGCGCCGGACCACCGTGGGCACGAACTCGATGAAGTTCACGTCCTTGACCAGGTAGTCGAGCGCGCCGCGCTTCATCATGTCCACCGCCACGCGTTCATCCCCCTGGCCGGTGATGATGATGAAGGGCACGGAGCGGCCCATGGCTGCCATCGCCTCAATGAGCGCCGGGCCTTCGATGTCCGGCAGTTTCAAATCGAGCAGAAGAAGATCCGCGCGGTGCTGCTGCAACCAGCCGGTGGCCTCCTTGCCCGAACCGGCGGCAGCAGTTTGATAGCCTTCCCGCCGGAGTTCGCGCTCGATCAGACGCGTCAGCCCCGGATCATCATCCACCACCAGGATCGTGACAGGCGGATGCGTGGCGGACATGGCGAGGTCAGGGCTTGCCGTTGATCTCAGGCACCTGCACGAGGGACACGAACATGCCGAGCTGCTTGATGGCCTCGGCGAACTTGTCGTAGTCCACCGGCTTGACGATGTAGCTGTTGCAACCCAACTGGTGGCAGCGCTGGATCTCACGCGGGTCGTCCGTGGTGGTGAGCATGATGACGGGCAGCTTGCGCAAGGAATCGTCTTCCTTGACCTGCCGCAGCGTCTCCACGCCGTCCACCTTCGGCATGCGGATGTCCAGCATCAGCAGGTAGGCCGTGTCGCTCTTGCGGTGCGGGCCGGGGCCGCGGCGGAAGAGGAAATCGAGCACCTCCTGGCCGTTCTCGAAGAACTGAATGGGATTGTGCAGACCCACCCGCCCCAAGTTTTTCTCGATGAGTCTGGCGTGACCGGCGTCGTCTTCCGCGATGATGATCACTACTTCCTGAGTCATGCTCATCGTTTAGTCTTGTTGGGCATGGCTGGCAAGCTGACAAAAAAAGTGCTGCCTTCGTTGGTGACGGATTCGACCCAGATCTTGCCGTCCAGCCGCTCCAGGATGCGCTGGGCAATGGTGAGGCCGAGGCCCTCTCCAGTGCTGTGCGCGGGGTTCAGCCGGTGAAAAATCTCGAAGGCCTTCTGCTGGTGTGCGGGCGCGATGCCGATGCCGTTGTCACTCACCTCATAAATCACCTGCGCCCCCTCCACCCGCCCGCTCACACGGATGCGCCCCGGCCGTGCGGGGTCGAGATACTTGATCGCGTTGTCGAGGAGGTTGGAGAAGACCTGGTTGATCTGCGTGGCATCGCCACGGCAGTCGGGCAGCTCGCCGATGTCGAGCTGCGCACCGGCCTGCTGGAGCTGGAACTCCATGGCGTGGGCGATTTGCCTGAGCATCTCCTGCATGGACAGACGCTCGATGGTGAGCGCCGCACGGCCCAGCCGTGAGAAGCGCAGCAGGCCGGCCAGCAACGAGTCAATTTTAGACACACCCGCCTGGATGAAGCCAAGCGACTCGGGGATGTCCTCCTCCAAGGCCGTCCGCAGATCAGCCTTCGGCACGGCTGCCCCTGGCGCCGCATCCAGCGCCTTGCGCAGGCCGTCGCAGGTCCGCATCAGCTCCCGGCTGAAGCCCTGGATGTTCACCAGTGGCGAGCGCAGATCGTGCGACGCCACATACACGATGGCCTCCAGCTCCTTGTTCTTTTCCGCGAGCGACTGCGCCAGCTCGGCGAGCTTCTCCTCATCGCGCTTCCGCTGCGTGATGTCCGTGCGGATGGCGATGTACTGCTGGGGTTTGCCCGCTGCGTCCACGAACGGAAAAATCGTCGTATGCACCCAGTAGATGCTGCCGTCCTTGGCGCGGTTGCGGATTTCACCCTTCCAGATTTTCCCGTGGCCGATGGTGCTCCACAGGTCGTGGAAGAACTCCTTCGGATGATGACCGGAGTTGATGATGCGGTGGTCCTGTCCCAGCAGCTCACTGCGGTTGTATTGGGAGATCTCGCAGAATTTGTCATTCACATAGGTGATGACTCCGCGCGCATCCGTGGTGGCCACGATGGAGTGGGCATCCAGCGCCGCTTTCAGGTCCATCAACTCATTGACCAGGACAAGCTGCCCGTTTGTCGGTTCATCGTCAGGCAGATGAGCCGCCGCATCAGGGATGGCTTCGATGCGCTTGAGCCGCTCGATCAGCTCAGCCTTGGTCATGCGGGAGTAGTCAGTCATTCGAGGTGACAGTCTGACGGCAACCGGGACCGCCATCCACTGGAAAGTGAGGCGACCGCTGGCTGATGGCTGGCTCATCCTGTGTGCGCGTGGATGAAAACGATCAGGCCGCGAAACCGAAGCGATGCTTCACCTCGACCGAGTCCAGATCGAGAGATCTGCCCAGCACACGCGAGGCCAGACGCTCCGCCGCCACATGAATCATTTGATCTGATTGTTTCTGCGCAAGTTCGACTCCTTCATGTTTGATCGCATTGACCCTGGCCCCCGAAGCCAGCAGGTTCATGAGGAAGTCCTCGGCTTCCACCGGGTCGTCCGTGCGGTGAGTGTCCACGCGCTTGTTGTGATGAGGATGGATCACGTATTCGATGTCAAATTTGGCGAGCATGGTGGGTGGTGGTTGAAGTTGGAATGAGGTAACAGATTGATCCTGCCACGCTCTGAGCGGGCCTGCTCAGCCTTCGATGGCGTCCTTGGCTCCGATCTTGTGCGCAGCGCGCGTCTGGCGTGCGATCTTTCCGGGTGTGAGTGCAAACAGATGCCGCGCCTTGCGGAAGATGCGGGCGCGCAGAGTCTTCATCTGGCGGTGGATGGCGCGGGCCAGGCGGTCGGAAGAGCCGTGGGAGTAATGCTCTCGCAGCATGGCGAGGTCATGGATCTGGCCAAGCAAACTGCCGAGCTTGCGCGAGGCGCTGAGATGACGCCGATCACGCAGCACGAGAAGCGACTGGAAGTAATGATCCTTCACCGGTGAGCGCCAACGATGCAAGCGAGCCGCTGACGGCTTGCGCTCGCAGCGCCGGAACCACTGGCGGGCTTTCGCATAACGGCGGGCATAAGCCGTGGCGATGTCATCCCAGGCCAGGGGGCGCAGCGTCATGGTCTGCAGGCGTCGGGTGAGCGCATGGGCCGTTGCCTTCAGCCTGCGAAGCTGTGCTGGTCCCGGCAGTCCATTGGGACCATCGCCATTCTCAGGAGCGATGCATTCCTTGTGGCAGACGACGTCGCCCTCACCGAGTTCAGCGAGCAGCGCATTGAGCACATGCTGATCGCGATGCATGGCAAAGGCCTGCTTGAGTACGCGCATGCTGCGCCGGATGGCTTTGATCGTGGCCGGTGCCAACCCCGGCGCGATCAGCCGCAGGATGGCGCGCAGTTTTTTCATGCGTACACGCAGCGCGTGGATGCGCGTGTGCGGATGACGTGACGACAGCAGCATCAGATCGCGTTCCGCCTGTCGCGAGATCGACAGCAAGACCTGCCGCAGCCTCTGCTCTGGCGGCGAAGCTGCGGATGAACGTGCCGTGGCCATACCACCGGAGAATTACTTTTGCCCCGGAGCATCCACCTCGCTCGGGACCACCAGCACCGGACAATGGGCGCGCTTCAAAACATCATCCGCGACGCTGCCGACGAGCAGCCTGTAAAACGTGCTGTGATGATGCGATCCGAGAATGATCAGATCGGCGTGGCACTTCTTGGTTTCTGCGAGCACCGCCTCCACGCTGGCCCCTTCCAGTTGCTGGACGGAGGCACGCACGCCGAATTTAACCAGGGAATCGCGCATCTCCAGGAGCTGCGCGTAGTGCTTCTGGACCAATTCCGGGGAGGGATCCTGCATGATCATGGGTGAGACAAGTCCCACATCGACGACCACGGGTTCCTTCGCCACCACATGCAGGATGATCACCTGGCTGTTGAATGCCGTGGCCAGCGCGTGCGCCTGCTTGAGCACTTTGAAGGTGAGATCGGAAAGATCGACCAAGGCCACGATGGTTTTCATAGTTGTGAGCCTAAAGAGGCTAGATCCGCCCGGTCAAGAGCAAGATGATCAGAATGATGACAATAAGGCTGGCACCACCACCCAAGTAGTGGTTGCCAGACCTGAATCCATAACCGCCGCCGCCGAGAAGCAGGAGAATGAGCAGAATGATGAGGATGTTCATGATGTTTGAGACGGTTGGTTGCAGGCGGCTGGTTGATGGGATGCCAAGTTCAGAGCGCCTTCTCCTGACCGGCCTTCAAGACTTTTACGCCTAACATCGGGCGACGGCTGCTTCTCGGCGCTTTTTTCGAACCAGTCTGCCATCCTTGTGCGTTTGCTGGTTCGGCTTGAATGTCACCAACCTGCCGCGTTACATGCAGCGTTTTCTTTTTTCTGGCGTGCGCATGCACGATCCTGTTAGACTAAACACCGCCACCTTCCAATCTTATGAAAACACAGTCCATCGTCGGCATCGTGCTCATCGCCATCGGCATCATTGCGTTAGGCTACCAAGGATTCACATACACGACCAGGGAGAAGGCCATTGACCTTGGTCCCATCCAGGTGACGACCGAAGAGACTCACACTTTCCCCTTGCCACCCGTCGTCGGGGGTGTCGCACTGGTCGGCGGCATCCTGCTGCTGATTACGGCTGGGAAAAAAGCTTGAACGGCAGCGAGCGCCTTGACCAGGCGTCATCGCCATCAGGAACTCAGCAGAAACCAACACAACCATGAACACCAAGAACCTCGGCATGCTCCTGCTTGCCATCTATCTGATCATCGTTGGCCTCATTGGAACCTTCGGGTTCAGCCTCGGCCAGCTCAGCATCCTGGTGCCAATTCTCGCCATCGTTGCGGGTGTCATGCTCTTGATCGGCAAATAAAGCAGGCCGCGATTTGCCGCTGCGGTGCTGCTCTGTGATCTGGCGTCAAGTGACCGGCTTCCTTCGCCACAGTTGAAGGATGAACCAACTAGAAACCAAGCAGATGGCTGATCCAATCGCGAATGACTGGGGCTCACGCAGCCACGTGCAGACCCTCGTGCTGATGGTGGCGACGGCTTTCGGCATTTATCTCTGTTATCGGCTGGCCGTGCCATTTTTACCCCCGCTGGCGTGGGCGCTGGGACTGGCGGTCTTGTTCACGCCGTTCCAACGATGGGTCGAGTCGAAGCTCAAGCATCCCAGGCTGGCCGCCTTCGTCTCCGTCCTGGTGATCGGCGTGATTGTGGTCGTCCCGCTGACATTCGTGGGGCAGCGGCTCGTCGTGCAAGCAGCGAAAGGCGCGGATCTCATCGAAACGAAGGTGACCTCAGGCGAGTGGCGGCGCACCTTCGCAGCGCAGCCGCTTCTGGCGCCTCTCGCCGACAAGATCGAGAAGCAGATCGACCTGCCGGGAACCGTCAAGTCTTTCGCCATCTGGCTGAGTTCCAGTGCCGGCTCCATCGTCACGGGTTCCCTGCTTCAGGCGATCGACTTCTGCCTGACTTTCTATCTGCTGTTCTTTTTCCTCCGTGACCGTCGTGCAGCGCTGCAGACGCTCAAGTCTCTGTCGCCACTCACGGGAGTGGAAATGGACCGGATCTTTAGTCGTGTCAGCGATACCATTCACGCCACGATCTATGGCACGCTGACCGTCTCGTCCGTTCAGGGCCTGTTGGGCGGACTGATGTTCTGGTGGCTGGGCCTGCCCGCGCCGATGCTCTGGGGAGTGGTGATGGCATTGCTGGCTGTGGTGCCGGTGTTGGGAGCCTTTGTGGTTTGGATTCCAGCGGCCCTCCTTCTGACGTTGGAAGGCAGTTATGGGAATGCGCTGATTCTCACCCTCTGGGGCCTGATTGTCGTCGGCACTATCGACAATCTGCTGCGGCCCATCCTGGTGGGCAAACGGCTGAAACTTCACACCATACTCGCTTTCATGTCGGTGGTCGGTGGCCTGATCCAATTTGGTCCCGCAGGTCTCATCCTCGGTCCCGCCGTTCTCGCCGTCACCACGGTGCTGCTGGAAATCTGGTCCGGTCGAAACAGCGCCGAATTGGGTTTCGAGCCTGGGGAGTTGTCTGGGTTTGAAAGGCAGGGCGGCTTGGAGGATCACGGGGCGGCTAAACCTCGTCTGAACAAGCCCTCATCATGAACCCAAGAAATGGCACCCACAACGATCAGGCCAGCAGCGGTGTCGAAGTTTGCCTCACCTGGAGGTGCCATTCCCCCTCGTGCCGTCGCCGGATTCCTGCTGCTTCTTGGCGGCATCGCTTGCGGCCTTCTCACGGCGGATCTCACGCATGCGGCGGTAACCGACGAGCTTCTTGTGCTGCTCGTCCCAAAGGCGGTAGGCCAGGGATTTGAGGCTGATGCGGATGGTGATGGGCTTGACCTGCTGGAAGATGGGATGGGAGTTGTGACAGCGCTCCAGATGGTAGTTCGGGATGCGGGAGCTGAGATGATGGATGTGATGGAAGCCGATGTTGCCCGAGAACCATTGGAGCACACGCGGGAGCTTGTAGAACGAGGATCCCTGGAGCGCGGCAGCCGTGTAGTCCCACTCTTCGTGGTGCTCCCAGTAGGCGTCTTCAAACTGGTGCTGGATGTAGAACAGCCACACGCCCAAAACCCCGGCCACCCCGGTGATGATGGCTTGAACGATGAGATAGTGAACCGGCCCGAAAACCCACGAGAGACCGAGGACCATGCCCAGAAGCGCGAGGTTCATGTACCACACCGACCACTTCTCCCGGCTGTCACCGCGCTTGTTGGGGATGCGCTGCAGCAGGACAAAGAGGACAAAGGGGGCAATGAGGAACAGCACGATGGGATTGCGCGCCAGCTTGTAGGCGAAGCGCTTCCAACGCGAGGATTCGAGATACTCCTGCACCGTCATGGTCCACACATCGCCGATGCCACGACGGTCGAGGTCGCCCGTGGTGGCGTGGTGCAGCGAATGTTCCCAGCGCCACTGGTAATAAGGGGTGAAGGTCAGCATGCCGGTGATGAAGCCGGTGATGTCATTCGCGAGGCGCGACTTGAAAAACGAACCATGCCCGCAGTCGTGGAAGATGATGAACACGCGCACCATGAGCGCGCCCGCGAGCATGGCAAGCCCGATGACCAGCCACCACGAGACGCTGAACGCGAGATAGATGCCATACCAGAGCGCGGCGTAAGGAACGAGGGTGTTTACAAGCTGCCAGACAGCACGTCCCAGAGACGGTTTTTGAAACTCAGAGACGATGGCCTTCCATTCGGTGACAGAGGGAAAACGTGCTTGTGGCGTTGGCTGGGGGGCTTCGAGGGTGTTCATGGCTCCTCCTGGTGAGGATGTGAGAATATGCGGGCGAAGCAGAGCCCGGCAACACAGGACTTCATCGCAGTTTAAAAGGAATGCACCCAATCTAGCCGGAAACACAAGGCGGGGTGGAATCATTCAAGCACGGGCTTCACCACGAGCACTGAACATGGCAGCCGCGTCAGCAGGTGCTCCGCCGTCGATCCAAACAGGACGTAGCGCAGATTGGTGCGTCCTTTGTTGCCAACGATGATCAAGTCCGCCTTCGACTCCTGCGCATGGGTCACGATGCCGTTGCCATGGTTCATCGACTCCTGAAGTACCTCGGTGGACTCGATGCCCTGTGCTGCATCGCGCACGAACTCATGCAACTCCCGGCGGAGATTCTCGATGTGAGCCTTGCGCTCCGACGGAGTGAAAACAATTACCGGATAGGTTGATTCTGCAAACGTGCCGCCATAAGGGCCTACCACCCATGGCTCCTGCCAGACATGCAGGAAATCCACGCTGGCCGAGTCCTTGACGGCGATGCGGCGGGCGGCGGCAACCACCTCACGCGAGGTCTCTGAGAAATCAAGGCAGGCGACGATCTTCCGAAAGGCTTGCGGGTGATCGGACCGCACCAGCAGCACCCGTGACGGTGACTTGCGGGCCAGCTTGCAAGAAACCGAGCCGGCACCTGAGACCGCATCGCCTGCTCCGGTGATCCCGGCCACGAGCAAATCCGCTTTCAAGCTGCGGACGTGCTCAAGGATCTCATGCAGAGGCGTACCGACCGCAATCGTGACCTCGGCATTGGCCGGCACTTCAGACTGTTCCAGCCAGCGGATGAGCGCGGCCTGGGCGCCTTCAGACGCTGTCTTTGCCTGGATCTCGTAGCTTGATTCACGGCTGCGGGCCAGCGCTGCCACTGCGGAGGAGTCCGCCACATGCAGCACATGCAGTTTGGCCCCTTGGAGACTGGCGATGCGCGCGGCCTGCTCTAGAGCGGCACGTGAGCCGATGGAGAAATCCACGGCGACGAGGATGGTGTTCAGGGTGTTCATGGGATGAGGGGGCAAGGGCAATATCGCGCCGCAACGTGTGGGATTTGTCCGCCTCGATGAGATTCGAGGACGTGAGCTTTCATCTGCAAATGCTATTCATCCCTTCCCTGGACGCCAACAGGGTTGTGTGACCCAAATGAGCGAAGTCTGTGTGAAAATTGCCCTTTGACCTACATCACTTGGTCCAGCTCAGTCATCTTTGTTGCGTGCTGGCTGGGATGAGTCGGCTTTCACCACAACCAGCCGCTTTTCCCTGGCCGCCAGCAGTTCCAGCGTTTCACGGATCGCGTCCGCATCGACCGCGACGGCGAGGTGCGAGAAAGTCTGCGCTTTAGGACCGATGCGCTGGATGATCATGCCCACCAGTTCGGGACGGCTGCCACGACCCGAGATGAACACCGGCGCGCCGCTGTCACCGGGATAGACATCGGAGTTGATGAGAAACCGCCCATGCGCCTGTGACGTTCCCACCGGATAGGAGGCGACTCTGCCGCTGCGCAACACTGGGAAGGCGCCCTCTGTGCCGGGTAGCACTTCAGGATAGCCCAGGAATGAAACCTCCACCCCTGAGCGCAGGTATCTGCCGTCGCTCGCAAGCATGCGTTCATCCAGAAAAGACGACATCTTGGCGCGGCCGGCGATTTCCGCAGGCAGACGCAGTGCGAAAGCCGCGAGATCATGCCGCGGATGGCGCACGTAAAAGCGCTCCATGCCCTGCGACACGAGCGGGTTGAAGGCGAGGAGAGAAACCTGCGCCTCGCCATTCTCATCCAACTTGCGGATGCCGATGATCAACGGCCCACGACCGACGGTGTCGAGCACATGCACGGAGGTGAAGACGACCGGCAGCATGCCGCCGGGCTCCTGCGCATCGCGCAGGTTGATGACAAATCCTGTCGCCTCCCCTTTCCGCGTGGCCAGCGGATAGGTGGACCACATCATCTTCTCACTCACATTCATACGTCCGGCACAGCCAGACAGCAGAACGGCTGTCATCATCAGTCGCAGATTGGTCAGTGATGTTCGGGAACCAGCGGTCCTGACGCTTGAAGAGCCGGAGTATTTCATGTGGAGATGCCTTGTTAACGCTTCTGTAACCCCTCTCGCGTGCCCCGTCTGCAACATTCCCAGATGGATGCTGTGCAGAAAAACAGCTCATTGAGCTTCTTTTGTCATCGCCAGTCATCAATAGGGTCGTCAGACTCGAAATAGAAATGATTTCACACCCATGAACGACTCCCTCGACTCCATGCTGGAGAAGATGCGCGTGCTGGAAAAGGACATCCTGCGCGAACTGCAAAAGAAGGAACAGGAGTTCTTCTATGAGGTGCGCCAGGGCAAGATCCGCTTCACCACAGAAGCCCGCGCCCGGCACAAGCTGCTGGTGAAGCGCTTCACCGCCTACATCCGGGAATCGCGTTTCATGATTCTTCTCACCACGCCGGTGATCCTGTCCTGCATCCTTCCCATCGCCCTGATGGATCTGTTCATGTCGGTCTATCAGGCTGTCTGCTTCCCAATCTATGGCATTCCCAAGGTGAAACGCGCTGACTACATCCAACTGGACCGGCGGCATCTGGCCTACCTGAACTGGGCGGAAAAGCTCAACTGCGAGTACTGCGGCTATGCCAACGGCGTGCTGGCCTGCGCCACCGAGATCGCCGCGCGTACGGAGCAGTACTGGTGCCCGATCAAGCACGCGCTGCGCATGAAGTCCATGCACAGCCGCTACCGGCATTTCTTCGACTACGGCGACGCCGAGCACTACCGCCAGCAGATCGAAACGGTACGGCGCTCGTTTGAAGACATCGACCAGGATGAGGCGAAGGTTCCCGCCGCTCCAGCCAGCACATGATCCGCCCGACAATCGCCAAACCACGAGAAGCCGCCGCGCCATCCTCCGCTAACCTGACACCACTGCCATGAAAACGAAGACCACATCCACGAAAGACACCGCCCCTGAAGCCACAGCGAAGCCACTCCCACGCAAGCTCGGAGCCAACCACAGTGAAACGGCCAAAAAGCCCCGGAAGCACGATAACAACTTCAAGCAGTCCAAAGATCTGCGGGAGGACCGGGGCATCCGCCAGTTGAAAGCCAGCCCGAAATCACAATCCGCACGAGGCGGACGCTGACACTCATCCACCATCGCACGCCATGAATGAACGTGACCCACCTCATCCCGCTGAGCTTTGCCTTCAGCGGACCCTTGAGCGGACGGAAGCTTATGTGCGCCGTGAACCGGCCAAGGCGGTCGCCGCCGCCATGGGTGCCGGATTGCTGCTCAAACTGCTGCCCACGCGCGCCATGGTCCGCCCGCTCACCACGCTTGCCGTGGCACTGCTGCCTCCCACGTTGCTGGGACTCGGCCTGCTGAAGGCTTTTGAACTCTGCAGCCAGCACACCCATCTCCAACCGGTGCCACAGCCGCCGGTTGAGCCATCCTGATCCGGCTCACACCATGCCACGCAGCATCCGCTTTACCCGCATCGTTTCGATGACGGACCAACTGGCCGCGCAGCTTCAAGGGCTGCAGTTCGCGGGCCTGCAACCTCCTGATGTCACCTGGCGGCCGGACGTGAATGTCTATGCCTATGCAGACTGCATCGAAGTCTGTGTGGATCTGGCGGGTGCGCGCAAACAGGACATCAAGGTGGAGGTGGAGCCGCGTCGTCTCGTGATCCGTGGTCAGCGCCAGCCGCCTGATGGCGGCTGTGACCAGTCCAACCGCTGCCGTATCCTCGTCATGGAAATCGCGGATGGCAGCTTCGAGCGCGTCCTCGAATTCCCGGTGACGGTGGACACCGAGCGCGTGGTCGCGAAGCAGGACAACGGCTGGCTCTGGATCACACTTCCGGTCGTTCAACAGGAGGATGAGTCATGACGGACACTCTCTCTTTGAAAGGTGCCGAGACCACTGCTGCGACAACGAGCGTGGCGTCATCTGCGGATGCGGACGGACCGCCGGTCACGCTCGTGCCGGGAGCGGTCGAGGTGCTGCCGATCCTGCCCCTGCGCGACACGGTGCTCTTTCCTGGCACCATCATGCCGCTGAGCATCGGCCGGGCCTCCAGCCTGCAATTGCTCGAAGAAAGCCTGACGCAAAGCAAGCTGCTCGGACTGGTCCTGCAAAAGGACAAGGAGAGCGAGAATCCTTCTTTGGAGCACCTGCACGAGCACGGTGTCATCGGCCGTGTGATCCGCATGATCCGCCAGGACAAGGGCGTCGTCATTCTGGTGCGTGGCGAGCAGCGCATGCGCATCAAGCAGGTGACCCAGCAGGAGCCGTTCATGAAGGCGGAGGTGGAGACACTCTCCAGCCAGATGCCGTCGAAGGATGATGACATGGCCGAAGCGGCCGTGCGCAATCTCCGCGAGTCTGCCGAGAAACTGCTCAGTCTGCGGCCTGAAGTCTCGGACGAAGTCAAAGCCGTGTTCTCGACCATCGAAGATGCCAGCACGCTGACCGACATCCTGGCCGCCAATCTGAGCATCGAAACCGAAGCGAAGCAGAAACTGCTGGAGGAAACACATGTCGCACGTCGCGTGGCGGCGTTGGAAGTTCACCTCCACAACCAGCTGCACATCGCCGACCTGCAGAGCAAGCTGCGCGAGAATGTCAGCAGCGAATTTTCCGAGGCGCAGAAGCGCGCCTATCTGCGCGAGCAGCTCCGCGCCATTCAAAAGGAACTGGGTGAAGATGGCAGTGGTGAGGAGCAGGTGGAGGATCTCCGCCAGCGTCTGGACAAGGCTGGATTGCCGGAGAAAGCAAAGATGCAAGCCGACCGCGAGCTAAAACGGCTGGAAATCATCCCGCCGCAAAGCCCGGATCATTCCGTCATCGTCAACTACCTCGAAACGCTCGCCGAGCTGCCTTGGAACGTGCTCAGCGACGAGAAGGTGGACTTGCACAAGGCGCAGGAGATTCTCGATCGCGACCACTACGGCCTCGCGAAGGTGAAAAAGCGGCTCATCGAATACCTCGCGGTGCGCAAACTCAATCCCACCGGCCGGGGGGCGATCCTGTGTTTCCTCGGACCGCCTGGCGTTGGCAAAACGAGCCTCGGTCAATCCATCGCCGAAGCATTGGGCCGCAAATTTGCGCGCATCAGCCTTGGTGGTCTGCGTGATGAGTCGGAGATTCGTGGTCATCGCCGCACTTACATCGGCTCCATGCCGGGACGTTTGATTCAGGAACTCAAGCGGCTCGGCACCCGCAATCCCGTGCTCATGCTTGATGAGATCGACAAGCTCGGCGCGGACTTTCGCGGCGATCCCGCCAGTGCGCTGCTGGAAGTACTCGATCCACGTCAGAACCAGGAGTTCACGGACCGCTATATCGATGTGCCGTTCGACCTCTCGCAGATCATCTTCATCGCCACCTGCAACACACTCGACAGCATCCCGGCTCCGTTGCGCGACCGCATGGAGATCGTCGAATTGTCTGGCTATACTGAGCGGGAGAAGCTCAACATCGCGAAGAACTACATCGTCAAACGCCAGCTCACCGAGCACGGCCTGACCGAGGCCCAATGCACCTGGAGCGACGAAGCCATCGAGCGCGTGATCGAGGACTACACACGTGAAGCTGGCGTACGGAACCTGGAGCGCCAGATCGCCTCGGTGACACGGCACATCGCCGCAGGCATCGCCAAAGAGGAAATCACCGAGGCCAAAGTCACGCCCGGCCTCGTGCGCGAATCTCTCGGCCCTCCGGCGTTTGTGCGTGAGAGCAAGCTGCAAACCAGCACGCCCGGTGTCGTCACCGGCCTCGCTTACACGACTGCCGGTGGCGAGGTGCTGCACATTGAGGCGATCAAGTTTCCCGGCAAAGGTGGCTTCACTCTCACCGGCCAGCTCGGTGATGTGATGAAGGAATCCGTCCGCGCCGCGCTCAGCCTCGTGCGCAGCCGGGCCGCGCAGCTCGGCATTGATCCGAAGGTCTTCGACAAAAACGAAGTGCATGTGCATGTGCCCGCCGGTGCCGTGCCGAAAGATGGTCCGTCTGCTGGCATCGCCATGTTTACCGCACTGGCATCGTTGTTTTCCAACCGCCGCGTGAGCAAGGACGTGGCCATGACCGGAGAGGTCACCTTGCGCGGCCTGGTGCTGCCCATCGGGGGCTTGAAGGAAAAATCCATCGCGGCCCTGCGTGCCGGCATCAAGACCATCATCATCCCCAAACTCAACGAGAAGGACGTGCCCGATCTGCCTGATGAGGTGAGGCAGCGCTTGAAAATCATCCCAGTGGAAACCGTGGACGAAGTGCTGGCAGCAGCCTTGGAGCCAGCCGCCAAAACGGTGTGAGGTCATCAGCCATCGAGTGGGCCGCCTCATGATCTCCACCGCCACCCAACGTCTGCTGAGCTTCCTGTCCGACATCGATTCGTATCCGCATCACCCGCCGCAGGTCACGTTGGTGCAAACGCATGCCTCATGGGTCTTCATCGCGCCGCCCTTCGTTTACAAGATCAAGAAGCCGGTGAACCTCGGCTTCCTCGACTTCTCCACGCTTGAACTCCGACATGCTGACTGCGAGCACGAGCTGGTGCTGAATCGCCGCCTCGCCGAGGACATCTACCTGGGTCTCAAACCCATCTGCGAGAGCGATGGCAGTCTGCATTTTGGCAGCGACGGTGTGATCGTCGAATGGGCCGTGAAGATGCGTCAAATGGACCCGCGTTACTTTTTGAAACAGCTCATGCAGGATCAAGCCGTGGGCATCCCGGAGATGGATCGCATCGTGGACAAGCTCCATCGCTTCTATGCCACGCAACCACCTCTGCCGAAGAGTGCCGTGACGACGGCCAATGAGCACCTGCGCCAAGGCACCGAAGACAACTTCAAGACCGCCAGGCAGTTCGTCGGCCAAAGCCTCTCCCAGCACGCGCTTGATGCCATCGCGCTCTACACCCGTGAGTTCTTCACACGGCAGAGCGCTCTACTCGACTCACGCCTGCACGACGGCTGGATTCGCGACTGCCACGGCGATCTTCATCTCGATCACATCCATCTCTCACCCGAGGCCGTGCGCATTTATGACTGCATCGAGTTCAACACCGACTTCCGCTGCATTGATGTGGCCTGCGACATCGCGTTTCTCGCCATGGACCTCGATTTCAATGACCGACCCGATCTTTCGCGGCACATCGTCGAACGCTTCGCCGTGCTGCTGGAAGACAGCGGCATGAAGCCGCTGATGGACTTCTACAAATGCTATCGCGCCTGTGTGCGCGGCAAGGTGGAAAGCATGCACGCCAACGCGGAGACCGTGGCTGATGCTGAAAAGCAGTCGAGCCTGCAACTCGCCCGCCGCTACTTTCAGCTCGCGCTGCAATATGCCGTCACCCGATCTAAGCCGTGTGTCTTCGTCTTCATGGGCAAAGTGGCCTCTGGCAAGTCAGCGCTCGCCGAAGCGCTCAGCCAGGAGACCGGCTGGCCGATTCACTCCTCAGACCGGCTGCGCAAGACACTGGCTGGCACACCACTGAACCATCGCGGCAGCAAGGCAGAGCGCGACGCGCTGTATGCGCCCGAAATGACCCAAAAAACTTACGACCTGCTGTTTGAGCAGGCCCTCGCCTCACTGCACAAGGGCCACAGCGTCATCCTCGACGCCACGTTCTCCAAACTCGATCATCGCAACGCCCTCAAGCAGCTCATGGCTTCGGAAGGCTGCGACGTTCGATGGATTGAAGCCTGCGCTGGTGAGCCGGTGGTGCGTGAGCGCCTCCAGGAACGCGACCAAGATGCTACGGTCGTGTCAGACGCACGCCTCGAAGACTACAAGCTCCTGAGCGCCAACTACGAACCACCTCATGAACTGCAGCCAAACGAGAAGCTCTCGATCCTGACAGACGGGAAACTCGATCAGGTGCTTGACGTGCTGTTGAGCGACCTGGTGATCCGCCAACAGCAATCCATAGCGACTGCCAATCTTGACGGCCAGAGCTAATGGATTCCAGTAGCATCTATCGCGCATTTCCTCGGATAGACACGCAGGGCAACCTCCTCTAAAAAGCAACATCTACGAGCCCCCAGCAGTTCGGTAACGCGATGAATGCATGAACCATGGCACCTCCAAACAAGATTGCTCGCTTCCCTGTCCTTGGGTGGGTACGGGCCAGTGTCTGTTGCAGCAGGTGTGCGGCACCGTGGTGGAAGGCGGGCACCTGAGCTATGGCCAGATGGCGGGCCTTCATACGCTCTACTATCCGCATGCACTGCCGCCCTGCGTTGCGCCGGACGGACGACTGCGCTGGAATTTGGAAGGCTTCACCGCAGGATCAGAACTCGCTGCCGCCGACTGGAACGACGACTGTCCCGGACTCTAAGAAACGTGCAGCCTGCCGCAGCGGTTGATAGCTGGAGCACTCGTCATCTCACGGTGATGTTGTTCAGACAGCTCCACCCACACGATTGAGGTAATCACGGCCACGCACGGCGCGCGCGAGCATCGACTCCACAGTGTCCTGCCCGCCACCATGAAGTTCCAGCACCAAAACACCGTGAAAGTGATGGTGGCGCAGTTCACGGATGACCCAGGGCCAGTCGATGGTGCCCTCACCAGGCGGCAGATGGGCATCCCAGTCGCCGCAGTTGTCATTGATGTGAACCATCTTGAGATGGCCGGAGAGCTTCTGAATCACCAGCGCCATCTCCCGTGCCAGGTGCGCGTGCCCGGTGTCCAGACAGGTGCCCACGTCGCAGACGGTGATCTCGCCCAGCAGATACATCATTTCCCGCACATGGCCGAACATCAGATGCGCGAGCATGTTCTCCAGCAGGAGATGGACGCCCAGTTCGCAGCAACGCGCCGCCACACGATTGAGAGAGGCGGCGGCATGATGCATGTGCTGCAGGAATTCCGCCTCCGGGGGGCGCCCCTCACGTTCCGGTCCCGGATGCAGGACGACATGCTCGCAGCCGAGCAGGGCCGCGGCTTCACAGGCGCGCAGCAGTTCCTGCACAGCCGCCTCCCGTGTTGTCTCGTTCAACGCCGTGATGTCGATCCTGTCGGCAAACGGCGCATGGAACGACACCGGATCCAGTTGCAGGGCGCGCAGGCGCTCTGCGGCACGCAGGACTTCATCTTGGTTGTGAAAGTCGAGATGCTTCGGAAAGGAGCAGATTTCAATCTGGCGAAATCCCGCGTCGCGCACAGGCTCCAGAATGTCAAAAATGCTGCGGCTGTAAAAACAGCCGGTTGAGAGGGCGATGGGCCAGTCGTTCATGAGGGCAGATTGGAAAGCAGTTGGGTTCGTGATGTTTCCAGCTCACAGAATCCCTCTGCGGGTGGATGGCAGAAGCCTTTTTCCTGGGTGGAGGTGCAGTTGAAATCCACCAGGCGGTCCAGCCCGGTGAAGTGAAGGCCGGCGAACAGGCGTGTGTAAAAATCAGCGCGGGTGCCGGCCTCATAGTCATCCCAGCGGATGCCCCAGGCATGCGCCGGGTTCTCGAACTTCGACCGGATCAGGCCGGCGATGTGCCGTGGATGCCAGCCCTGCGCGAGCATGCAGCGCGTCACCAACTGCATGCCGGCCGGCTTCAGCAGCAGATCGTTGGGCCATTCGAGCAGATGTCTCACACAGTGTGGCAGCACGTCCAGAGGTGTGTGATCGTACGTTTCCGGCCAGCGCTCCTGTGGATCATGCTGCGTTGAATAATAAAACTCATGAAACCGGCGCAACCGCGAGGCCAGGTAGTGATCCAGCAGGCGCTCGGTGCCCGCTTCCTGCAATGGGATGCGCACACACGCTCGTCGCGCCAGATCCAGCACATCCTCATCCACCTGCCGGGCCTTCAGGGCCTGCCGAAAGTCCATTTCGTGCAACGGAATGGAAACCATGGCGGGAATTTCTTCCTCCAGATGGAAATGGCTCACCAGCCCGGTCACCCAAGGTTTGCGATAATTCGTGAAGGGCATGCGAATCATCCGCGCGTGCAGCGGATCGCCATACTCCGAGATGTCGATGGAGATCATCTCACGCCGCGCCGTCACGCACGGCCCCACGTGCACGGCGGTGATCTCCACCGGCAGGATGCACTGTGAGGCGGCCTTTTCCTTGATGCTGTGCGCCACAAACTCGATCAGCAGCGCCACCGACGCGAAGAGATCCTGATCGCCTGCCCCGATGTGCCCGGTGAGGATGGGCGGCAGCCGTTCCATGCACCGGCGAGTCAGTTCCGGCGCTGGAGACAGGCTGCGGAGGCGTGCCGCCACCGCACTCTCACGGCTGACACGCCACACAAAGTGATGCCCCTGCCCGGTGATCAGGTGCAGCGGGCGGATGCCCCACTCCAGCAGCAGCGACTCGATCACCCGCACCACCGGCTCCTGCAGGTCAAAGCAGCGCCATGGATCCACAAACGCCTCGGCGGGTGAATCAAAGTTCACATACTCGACGTCCAGATGCAGCAGGCAGGACTGTGAATCCGCCAGTGACCGGGCAATGTCCAGATCACGCTCCAGAAACCAGTCCAGCTCCGCTGGCGGACGCAGTTCCCTGCGGTCAAAGGTGAATCCATCCGAATGCGTCAGATACACCGCTGTGGCGTGGTCAAGCGAGTCGCCACCGAGAAACTCGATGAGACGCTGCCTTACCGCACCATCTCTGTACAGGGCACTCATATGATCAGCATCCTAACGGCAGTCCGCTCAGAACAAACGAAAAACTGCGCCACGAACAAGAGCGGCACAAACATGGCATGGCAGACGTATGGCATGTGTCCTACCATCCTTCCATGCCTGCCCCCCCCCCTCTCAACTGGCACGCTGAGATTCCCGAAACTGCACTGAAAAACCTGCAAAGCGACGCCCGCTCCGGTTTGACCGCCGCCGAGGCCGCCTCACGCTTCGAACAACACGGCCCGAACGAACTGCCCGAGGCCGCGCACAAGCCGATGTGGAAGGTGTTTGCGGCGCAGTTTGCCAGCCCGCTCATCTACATCCTGTTCGTCGCAGCAGTGATCGCGTTTGCGATGGGGCATTCCAATGATGCGTTCGTCATTCTCGTCGTGGTGCTGGTGAATGCGGTCATCGGTGCGCTGCAGGAAGGCCGGGCGGAGCATTCGATGGAGGCGCTGCGCAAGATGTCATCGCTCAAAGTGCGCGTGGTGCGGGATGGCACCGAGTCCATCATTGAAGCACGCGATGTGGTGTCCGGAGACGTTGTTTTGCTCGCTGCGGGAGATGCGGTCAGCGCGGATGCACGTCTGCTCGAAGCGGCGGCGCTGGAGGCCACTGAAGCCGCGCTGACAGGCGAATCTCTGCCCGTTTTAAAGCATACCGGGGCGCTGCCGGAGGACTCGGGCCTCGGCGATCGCAAAAACATGATCTACTCCGGCACGCACCTCACGGCTGGGCGTGGACGAGCAGTGATCGTCGCCACCGGATTGCAAACGGAGGTCGGCAAGATCGCCAAGCTCACCTCGACGGCCACGGACCCGAAGACGCCGCTGGAACTGCGGCTGCATCAGTTTGGGCAATGGCTGGTGGTGGCGTCCATCGTGTTGTTTGGCGTGATCATCGCGTTCGGACTGCTACGCGGCCTGCCGTTTGTGGAGATATTCATGGTGGCGATCAGCCAGATGGTTTCGATGGTGCCCGAAGGTCTGCCAGTCGCGATGACCATCGCGCTTGCGGTGGGCATGCAGCGCATGGCACGGCGCGGTGCCATCGTGCGGCGTCTCGCGGCGGTGGAGACGCTGGGCTCGACGAGCATCATTTGCAGCGACAAAACGGGCACGCTCACGAAGAATGAGATGACCGTCACCACGCTCATCCTGCCCGATGCGCGCTGCGTCAAAGTTACAGGTGCCGGTTATTCGCCGGAAGGCAGGCTCAATGTCGATGGCAAAGAACTCAACGCGCCCAATGACGCCGCCGTGAAGTCGCTGCTGGAGGCCGTGGTGCTCTGCAACGATGCCCAACTCGTGCCGCCCGATGCTGCTGACACACGCTGGCGTGCGCTGGGTGATCCCACCGAGTCCGCGCTGCTCACCGTCGCGCTTAAGGGCAGGGTGGAACCGGAAACACTGCGCCATCAGTCACCACGCCGCGCAGAGATTCCGTTTGATGCCACCACGAAGATGATGGCGACGCAGAATGGTCACAACGCGAGCGGGCGCATCGTTTTCAAAGGCGCACCGGAGATGCTGCTCGACCTCTGCGATCCCTCGACCCTCGATCTGGCCAAAACACATCAAACCGCCACCGATCTCGCCGCGCAGGCATTGCGTGTGCTGGCCGTGGCCGAGGTGAATGACGCCGTGCTCGATGAAGCGGCGGGCTTTGAGCCGTATCGTGGTCGTCTGCGCTTCCTCGGCCTGCTGGGGCAGATGGACCCGCCACGCGAAGAGGCCAAAGCCGCTGTTGAGGAATGCCTCGTCGCGGGAATCCGGCCCGTGATGGTCACGGGCGATCACAAAGCCACCGGACTTGCGATTGCGACCGCACTGGGCATCGCCAGGCCCGGTGACATCGCCGTGGATGGCGCGGAACTCGAAGCCATGTCCGAACCCGACCTGCGCGCGAGTTTGGACCGCATCTCCGTCTTCGCCCGCGTGCATCCGGCGCAGAAGTTGCGCATCGTCGAGGCCTTCCAATCGCAGAAACAGGTTGTCGCCATGACCGGTGATGGCGTGAACGACGCGCCCGCTCTTGCCACCGCCGATGTCGGCGTGGCGATGGGCATCACCGGCACGGAAGTGGCGAAGGGCGCGGCCAAGATCGTCATCACTGATGACAACTTCGCCACCATCGTCAAAGCCGTCGAAGAAGGCCGGCTCGTGTATCAGAACCTCAAGAAGGTGGTACTGTTCCTGTTCGCCACGTCTATTGACGAAGTTCTCGTGCTGCTGCTGGCGCTGCTGTGCGGCTATCCCCTGCCCTTGGCCGCCGTGCAGATCCTGTGGATCAACATCGTCACCGAAGGCACCGTCACCGTGAACCTCATCATGGAAGGCCTGGAAGGCGATGAAATGCGCCGGAAGCCCACGCCGTCTGGCGAGGCGCTTATCACACGGCCGATGTTCAACCGCCTGCTGCTCATGGTCACCACCTCCGTCGTTGCCATCTTCGGCTTTTTCATGTGGAGCATGGCCAGCGGCGCGCCGTTTGAACTCGTGCAAACGGAGACCTTCACACTCGTGGCCATCAGCCAGTGGTTTAATGTTCTCAACTGCCGCAGCGCGCTCAAATCCACGCTCAGCCTCGATGTCTTCAAGAACCTCTGGCTCGTCGGCGGCCTCGTGCTCGGCAATCTGCTCCACCTGCTCGTCATCTACACCGACACGCTCAACCATGTCTTCCACACCGTCCCCATCCCGCTGGCCGACATCTTCCTCCTCGGCCTCATCGGCAGCAGCGTGCTGTGGGTGGAGGAGATTCGGAAGTGGTTTGCACGAAGAGCGGCGAATAGTTGAGCGTGCCTTGCCCCGCAGCGTATTCATGGCTAACAGCACATATTCATGACCGAACTCGCCATCATCCTGCTGCTGCTCGTTTTTAACGGCCTCTTCGCCATGGCGGAGATCGCCATCGTATCGGCGAAGAAGGCGCGCCTGCAAGAGCGTGCGGATGGCGGCAGTGAGGGCGCACGACTGGCACTACAGTTGGCGCAGAACCCAGAACGCTTCCTCAGTACGGTGCAGATCGGCATCACACTGGTCGGTGTGCTGGCGGGAGCCTTTGGTGGTGCGAGTCTTTCCGGTTATGTCGTGCCGTGGTTGAAAGCGGTGCCGTGGCTGGCCGAACACGCGGAGCAGGTGGCGTTTGGCCTTGTCGTGGCTTTCATCACCTATCTCTCGCTCATCATCGGAGAATTGGTGCCGAAAAGCCTCGCGCTGCGCAATGCAGAAGGCATCGCGTGCGCCATGGCCGCGCCCATGAACTGGCTCTCGCGCATCGGTCGTCCGCTCGTCTGGGTGCTGGAACTGAGCACGCGCACGCTGATGCGGTTGTTTGGCAAATCCGAGGCTCCGAGCGGTCCGACACTGGCAGAGGTGGAGGTGCTGGTACGCGAAGGCCTCATCACCGGCAACGTGCATCATCAGGAAAGCGCGATGGTGGAGGGCGTCTTCGATCTGCGGGATGTGCGGGCGGAGGAAATCATGCGCCCGAAGCCGAAGGTGATCTTCCTGCACATCGACGACACGGCGGCGAGCGCGGCGGAGCAGCTCAGTGATGGCGTGCGGCAGGTGGTGTTCCCGGTTTATGACGAGACGCGCGATCATGTGGTGGGCCTTGTTTCGCTGCGCGCCTTGTTTTTGTCCGTGGCGAGCGGTCAACAGCAAAAGGTGAGCGAGTTGATGCGCGAGCCGGTGTTTGTCTCCGACAACCAGCCTGCGTTGACGTTGCTGGAGGAGTTGCGCAAGGCCTCCCACCACGCGGCGGCGGTGACAGACGAATTCGGCATCGTGCGCGGCCTGATAACGATCGAAGACCTCGCCGAGGAGATCGTCGGCGACCTTACGAACCGCCCAGGCTCGCCCAGCACACCGCAGATTCGTGAAAATGGCCCGCAATCGTGGCTGGCAGACGGCATGACCGAGATCGACGCCGTCAACACGACGATTCCAGGCTTTGAAACCATCTCCAATGCGGAAGAGGACAGCTTTCAGACACTGGCGGGCTTCATCATGCAGCATCTGGAGCGCCTGCCACGCGAAGGGGAAAAATTCACTGTCGGTGCGTTCGAGATCGAGATCATCGACATGGACCGTCAGCGCATCGACAAAATCAGCATCCGTCGTCTGCCCGAGCCAGCGCCTGAATCAGCCGACTAACCAGAAAAAAACCACCGCGATGGCAGTTGGTGGCAAGGCACCGACAAACAAGCCCAGGGGGCTGATGCCCTCGTTACCAAATGCCTTGGCGTTTTGCAGGATGCCCACCCCCGCAGGATTTGGCGCATTGGCGATCACCGTCAGGCCGCCACCTGTCACCGCACCGGCGACGAGCGCGTATTGCAAATCAGGCGTGATGCCTTCGACGAGTGAACCTAGATAAGTGAGCGCGGCATTGTCGGTCAATGCGGTCAGACCGGTGGCTCCAAAGTACAAGGTGGCTCCGTTCATGCCTTCGATCAGCGGTTTGAGCCACCAGGACTGCAAGGAGCCGAGCGTGACGAGCCCGGCGAGGAAGAAGCCGACGAGCAGGCCCTCACGCAGCTTCAAATTGTCCTGATACTCCCGCGTGGCGGTGACGAGGCCGAGGAAGATCATGAACACGCCGAAAAACACATCCGGGTGATGCGCGAAGCCCACCACGGCGGCAAGGAACCCGAGGTGCGCAAGCGTGAGCCAAATGGGGATGACCGCGCTGGGATTCGGCGCGGGCTTGATGCCTTGAAGTTCTTTGCGAAACACCAAGGCCACCAGCGCCGTGGAAACGAAGCAGCTCGCCGCCGCCCGCCAGCCGAAGTGCGTGAGCATGAACAGCGTGTCCCACTCCCACTTCGCCGCCACCATGAGCACCGGTGGTGCGGCGAAGTGTGTGAGCGTGCCGCCGATGGACACATTCACAAACAGCAGGCCCAGCGTGGCGTAAGCGAGCTTCAAACTGATGCCACGATCAAAATAACGACGCTTCAACACCAGCGCTAGCAGCGTCATGGCCGCCGGCTCGGTGATGAACGAACCCAGCAGGCTGCCGACGGACAAAGCCGCGCCGTAAAACGCCAGGCTTTCCGTCATCGGCAGCAAACGCGCAATGAACGAGATAAAACTCTCCGCCAGCTTCACCACCGGGCGCGTGGCCGCCACCACCATGACGACGAGGACGAATTTCGGCTCGGTGAAGTTCAGGCTCTCGATGTACACGACCGCGTCATGCACAGACCCCTTGAGCGCCGCGATCCCCGCAAACAACGCCGCCGCCCACAGGCCGAAGACCACCTCCGTCTCCGCCAGGAAGTGCAGCATGTTTTCCTGAATGGAACCTTTGGGATACTTGTGCGCCCAATGCGCGAAACGCTTCACCGAAAAGGTGTGCAGCACCGCAAGGGCAAACAGACTCGTTGCGAGGATTTCAGCAGGATTGGCAGTCATAGTGAGGGGGATTTTTCCAGTGTACTCAAGATGCAAAGAAAGAGAATCTAAAGCATCAGCAGCGCCGAATACCACCACGCCCATCCTGCCCGCGCCGCGCCAGCCAGCAGGAAAAGAATGGAGATGATCATGCGCGGCAGAACCCATGCTGGCTGTGGCAAGCGATGGATGCCGAGGGTAGGATAACACCCCATTTCTAGCGCGAGATCGGAACCTTATGATCGCGTCCTTATGACACCTCATCCCGCGTCCAACACCGAGGCAGCCAAGCCTTTCACCACTGCCGCGACTTTGGACGCCACGGAGCCGATGAATGACAATATCACGCCCTTTGCTCCCACCGAGGATGAAATCGCCGACAGAGCCTATCTCAAATTCCAAAATCAGGGGGCGTCAGACGGACATGACCTGACGCATTGGCTGGCCGCTGAAACGGAATTGATTGCCGAGCACGCTCTGGTGGGGACGTGAGGACAACACCGATCTCCCTCTTATGAACACCTCTCTCAAAACCATCCTCATCGCAGTTGATTTTTCCACCGGTTCACGCGCGGCGTTGGAGCAGGCCAGCCGTCTGGCACAGGTCCATGGGAGCAAGCTTCATGTGCTGCATGTGATTGATGCCCACGCCCTGGCTGCGATGGCGGAACGACGTGGTGAGGCATTCGAATCCGCCGCCCAATCAACCACGGAGGGCGGCAGAAAGGCACTGGAGAACTGGCTGGCGCAATCCAGCGTTCCGAGTGGCCACGAGATCACGCTGGTCATTGGTGTGCCGCTGCATGAGATCCTGGAGCACACGAAATCGCTGGGCGCTGACCTGCTGGTGGCAGGCATCGCAGGTGCGGGTGAGAACTCCGTGGGCGCGGGTTCCGTGTCCAGCAAGCTGGCACGTAAATCGGCGGCGCATGTGCTGCTGGTGCGCGCGGATCAGTCGCAGCCGTTTCAAAAGATCGTGGCCTGTGTTGATTTTTCCGAGCATGCGCAGCGCGTGCTGGCCCTGACGCGGGAGCTGGCGCTGCAAGACCATGCCAGCGTGGATTTTCTCCATGTCTGGGCGGACCCCGGCTCGATGCTGCCGGTCATGGGACCGTTTGGTGAGTCCGGGCTGAGCATGACCAATGCCACACTGGCTCCGCGTGATGAACTGACCACGGCGCTCCAGACGCATTTGCACGAATTCATCCACAGCAGCGCCGAAGGTCTCACCCACTTGGAAGTTCTGCACGAGGACCGCAAAACGGGCCGGGGCATCGCCGATCATGCGCGTGAGGCGGGCGCGGACCTCATCATCATCGGAGCGCTGGGCCGCACAAATCTGCGTTACCTGCTGTTAGGCTCCACCGTTGAGCGAGTGCTGATGCAAAGCGCATGTTCTATGCTCGTGGTGAAACCGGCGGAGGTGTGAGCGGATTCAGTGTCCCTCGCCGCCCGCGCTCACGGTGATCACCACATAGACGGCATACACCGCCAGCAGCACAAAGCCGCGCCAGCGGCCCAGCGCACCCTTTTTGCCGGGAAGAATCAGCAGCACGGTGATGCCGCCAAACAGCAGACTCGGCGCGATCTCCGGCACTTTGACCGCATAGGGCTGAATCAACGCGGCCACCGAGGCGATGAAGAAGACATTGAAGATGTTGCTGCCAAGAATGTTGCCGAGACCGACGTCGTGATGGCCGCGCATGCGGGCAATGAGTGTCGTCGCCAGCTCCGGCGTGCTGGTGGCAGCGGCCACCACGACCGCGCCGACGATGAAGGGGCTCCAGCCCAGCGCGGTGGCGACGCCCTTGCCGCCATGCACCACGAACTGCGCGGCACCGATCAGCAACGCGAGACCGGCCAGTAGCTCAAAGATTGTTTTGGGCAGAGACACATGCTCGCCCGGCTCTGTGCGCGTCACCGCATGCCGACGCGCATGACGGATGACGATGATGAGCCAGACGAAGAAACACACCATCATGATCCCGGCGTCGAGGCGCGAAAACCAGCCGTCAAACAGCAGCGCATAGACGATGCCGGGCACCAGCAGGCAAATGAACCAGTCACGCCGCACCCCGCCGTCCTCCACCTGCATCCCCGAGAGCGCCAGCACGATGGCAAGCACGAGCGCGACATTGACCACGTTGCTGCCGAGCACATCTCCGAGTGAAATCTGCGGCACGCCGTCCAGCGCCGCATGGATGGCCACAAGCAACTCCGGTGAGGAAGTGCCAAACGCCGCCACCGTGACACCGATCACCGCCGTGGGCCAGTGCGCCCAGCGGGCCAGGCCAACACCCCCTTTGACAAAAAATTCACCACCAAACCAAGCCAGCACAACACCGGCGATGAGCATCAAAATGTAGTCTTGCATAAGAAGATGGGGACAAACGGCTCACTCCCGTACCACCAGCACGCTGCAAGGCGCGTGGCGCACGACTTTCTCCGCCACGCTGCCCAGCAGCGCGTGCTTCAGGCCGGAATGCCCGTGGGTGGGGATGATGATCGCGTCCGCTTTTTCATCCGCCGCAGACTGGCAGATCACGTCCGCCGGACGGCCGTCCCTGACCACCACGCGCACGCTTGTGGCGTTGGAGAAGGCTTCAGTAGCCAGCTTTTTGAGGCTGTTCTCCGCTGCGTGGCGCATCTGCGCATGGAGGTCGCTCGTCTGCACGCGGAGTCCTTGATACGCGGGTTCGGTGACGTGCAGCAGGATGATTTCAGCACCGGATTTTTGATGCAGCGCTGCGGCGAAATGAACGGCGGCTTCCGCGCACTCGGAAAAGTCCGTCGGCACCAGGATTTTCTGCCAGAGGTCGGGAGTAGCGGAGGTTTTCATGGCGGTTCATACATGCTTGGCACACACACAACGGCAAGCGTCTTCGTCGTAGAAAATCCGCAGCATCCGACCTCAGCGCTGGCCTATCACGCTGAAATCGAGGTCGCCCTTGCCTGCGTCCACGCCTTTGCGCATCGCGGCGGCGGTGCAGTCGAGCGCGGGAGCATTCAGCTTGGCCTCGGCGGCCAGTTCGCGGGCGAAGTCGGCGTCCTTGAGCATGTTGCGCAGAGAGAAATGCGGCTCGAAGTCGGCTTTGATGATGGCGGGGAGTTTCATGCCGATGAGCATGGAGTAGTTGGCGTTTGACTCCAGGGCTTCGTGCAGGCGCTCCAGCGGGATGCCATTGGCCTGCGTGATCGCGGCGGCTTCGGCGACGGCTTCGACGATGACGGCAGAAACGAGGTTGGTGACGATCTTGAGCACCATCGCGTCACCCACACCGCCGAGCGGCAGGATTTTGGCCGAACTGGCTTCGAGTACCGGCTTGGCGCGTTCGAGCATCAAATCGCTGCCCCCGATGTAGTAGCAGAGCTTGCCATTCTGCGCGGCCATCTTGCTGCCGGTGAAGGGCGCGTCGAGAAACGCGGCGCCGGTGGCTTCGACGAGCTTCGCGGCTTCCAGCGTGGCATGCTTGCTCACGGTGGCATGGTTCATGACGAGATGCCCGGCCTTGAGCGCAGGCTTCATGTCCTCGATGGCCTCGATGAGCGCCGCGCTGTCCCGCACAAAGATTTGGATGATGCCGGCGGCCTCGGCCACCTCACGCGGAGACGAAAGGAAATTCGGCACAGGGCGGGCGCTGCGGCTCCACACAAAGACTTCATGTCCTGCCTTGCGCAGATTGTCCGCCACACGACTGCCGATGATGCCGAGACCAAGAACGCCCACGTTTTGTTTCATGCGCGGCATTTAGGGCGCAGGTTCGACGTGGTCAATGACCTGCGGGTGATAAAACACGAATTTCGTGGGCTGCTGCGAGCGCTGACGCAGTTCACCGACGAGGCTTTTCACGGCTTCCTCACGGCGCTGGCTGGTCAACAGGGCAAGAATCTCATCCCTGGCCTCCTCCAAGGACGGCAGGCGCGCTTCGCGGCGCTCCATCACGATGATGAGATGCCAGCCAAGCTTCGTGGGCACTGGATCACTGAATTGCCCGATCTTCAGCCTCTCCACAGCGGCCATGAAATCCTCCGGCAGACGCTCACGCGTGCACCAGCCGAGATCACCGCCGATTTTCTTCGTGCCGTCATCGTCCGAGTGTAGTGCGGTCAGTTCGGCGAAGGTTTTTTCCTTGGTAATGAGCTGGCGGTGAATCTCGCGGATCTCCACCTCGCGGTCAGGCTTTGTTTTGTCATGCCTCGTGAGAAACAGGTGCGCGGCATGGTGCGCCTGCGGAATGCGCAGCGTTTCTTTGAACTCATCATACCACGTCCGCGTGTCGGCTTCGGTCACTTCGGCGAGACGATGGGCGATTTTTTCGGTGATCCATGCCTCATCGAGCTGCGCGTCACGAATCGCTGTATCGAGCGACTTTTGTGTCTGCTGCTGCGCGGCGAGGCGGCCGGGATACTCGGCCGCATTGGCGAACTGGCGCTGCATCATCTCGGATTCGCGCCGGGCCTCGGCGGCGGACGGCACCGTGTCGAGGCCGTTCATGATGCGGAAGGCGCGCACGATGCGGTCGTTGACGAGGGTTTCGAGCACCAGCCAGCGCGTCTGCTTGCGCGCCTCGGCGTTGAGCGCGGCCCAGGACTCGCTCCGCTTCCAAAGATGCTCGCGCATGGCCTCCTCCAGTTCCAGGCGGGTGAGCGGTCGGCCATAGACCTCCGCCGCATACCCGCCTCCCGCGCCTTCGGGGGATGATCCCCTGCCCTGCATCAATCGCGCATGCAGCGGGCCTTTGCAGGCATACAGATCCGCCAGCAGATAACAGGCGGCGATGAAATAGACGGCGAAACGCCAGGGAAAGCCTTGGAGTGAGAACGGCATGAGCAGGCGCAGACTAAAACAGCCAGCAGCAATGACAACCATGCGCCGACGTCTGATCTTCAGGCACTGCCCACTTCGAACGGCATTTCGCGCCGGTCTGGCAAGGGTCTCTCTCTGTTGAAAGAAGCCGCGTCACCTTCGGGTTGAGCTCGTATGGACGCTCCTCCCGACGAACTCCCAGCCCTGTCATTGCCGCCGCCACTGCCTCCGGCCAAACCGCCCGGTCCCCGTCTTGGCAAGGCCTTGCTGGTGAGCTTCCTTTTCTATGTCGTGGTATTTGCCGTGACCATCCCCATCGCCATCTACTGCGCGGTGAGCAAGCAGAAGCCTGATTCCATCCTCATCATGTTCACCAGCCAGGCGGTGGGGTGGCCGGTAGCGCTCTGGCTGGGACTAGTGTTCATCAAGCGGCCCTGGAGCGGCTCCTACACCATCCGGGGTTTCCCATCACGCATCCTGCCCGGCCTCATCATCGGCTGCTTCGGCCTGACCATCGTGCTCCTCCACTTTGCCAGCCTCATCCCGATGCCGGACGCTTTCAAACAGGCGTTCCTGGGCCTGACACAAGGTAATGCCGCGATCTTCTTCGTCTCCATCACGCTGATCGCACCCGTCGCGGAGGAATTGTTTTTTCGCGGCTGGATGCTGCGCGGCTTCTTCGCCAACTACTCCGCGGCAAAATCCATCTGGCTCACGGCGGTCATCTTCGCCCTCTTCCATCTCAATCCCTGGCAGGCGGTGGTGGCCCTGCCGCTCGGCCTGCTTTTTGGCTGGTTGGTGCTGCGCACCGGCTCGCTCGCGCCCGGCATCATCGGTCATTTCACGGTCAATTTCTCCACCAACTACCTCATCATTCCCTTCGCCATGCTGCTCGGTCATGGCGCGGAAGAGATGCAGCAGGAAGACCACATGCCCGGCGACCTCCTTGCTGCCGGTGCCGTGCTCAGCGTCGTGGGCCTGGGCTGGATGTGGCGGGAATTGAAAAAAGTCCCCGCAGTGGGACTTGAGGCCGGCACCTCGCTCGGAGTGTGACAGCCTGCGATGCGCCGTCTGATCCTGCTGCTGAAGGCCTTCTGAAAGAACCCTGATTCCGCCTTTGACAGAGGTTAGGAGGCGTGTAGTTTCGCGCCCCTTTTCCCCCAGGGAACGTCGCCATGCCAAACACCCAAGTCATTCTCAAAGAAAAAATCAAAGGTCTCGGAGCCGAGGCTGATGTCGTCAGCGTGAAACGCGGCTTTGCCCGCAATTTTCTGCTCCCCCAAGGCAAGGCCTACGAAGCCACCAAAGGCAACCTTCGCTACACCGAGCGTCTCAAGGCCGTGCGTGCCGAGCGTGAGGCCAAGGAAGTCGCTGAAGCCGAAAAGCTGGCCGCAAAGCTCAAGAAGCTGAAGCTGAAGCTTTCCCTTTCCACCGGTCAGGGCGGCAAGGCCTTCGGTTCCATCACCACTATCGACATCGCCAAGGCCATCACCGAGGAGACGAAGCTGGAGATCGACCGTCATATGATCGTGCTGGAAAAGCCGATCAAGAACACCGGCAACTTCGAGATCGTCGTCAAGCTCGGCCACGAAGTCACCGCCACCATCAAGCTGGCCGTCTCTGCCGCTGGCGAAGCCGCTCCGGCCGAGGAAGAAGCCGCCGCCGAGTAAGCTTCATCCCCGCACTCTTCTTGTGAAGCCGCCCCGCATCCGCCGGGCGGCTTCACTGTTTTCGGGCCAACTTGGCGCGGCAAAATCATCCCGCGATGGCAAACAAGCGAAAGAGCCGCCGCAGAACGAGGTATTGACTTTCTCGCCTCCGTTTTGGAGCATTCCCAATTCACACCATGAAGAAATACAACGTCGGAATCATCGGATACGGCTGGGCCGCCAGCGCTCACATCGAAGCCATCAACAAAACCAAGCAGGGCCAGGTCACCGCGATCTATTCCTCCCGCAAACTGGACGACGCGGAGCTCAGCGCCAAGCACGGCACGCCGATCAAGAGCTATCAAAATCTCGACGAGATGCTCGCCAATCCCGACATCCATGTGGTGGACATCTCCAGCTACCCCAGCCAGCACCGCGCCCAAGCCGTGGCCGCCGCGAATGCGAAGAAGCACATCATCCTCGAAAAGCCGATGGCCAACTCCTTGCAGGAAGTGCGCGAGATCGCCGCGGCAGCGAAAGCGAACGGCGTGAAGGGCTGCGTCTGCTTCGAGTGCCGCTGGTCGAACCAGTTCCAGGTCACCAAGGCGCTCATTGATGAAGGCCTGCTCGGTGCCCTGCATTATGGTGAGGTCGATTACTACCACGGCATCGGCCCTTGGTACGGCCAGTTCCGCTGGAACACCGGCAAGAAAGACGGCGGCAGTGCCCTCCTCACAGCCGGCTGTCATGCGCTCGATGCCCTGCTCATGGTCATGGGCAATGAAGTGGACAGCGTCACCAGCTTCTCCACCAAATCCAAGAGCGACATCTTCAAGCCCTACGAGTACGACACCACCAGCGTCACCCTCATCCACTTCAAAAACGGCAGCATCGGCAAAGCCGCCGCCGTGGTGGACTGCCTGCAGCCCTACTACTTCCACACCCACCTCTGCGGCAGCCAGGGCAGCCTGCTGGACGACAAGTTCCACTCCATGAAGCTCCACACCGACAAGCACGCCTGGAGCAAGCTCTCCATGAAGATGCTCGACTCCGGCGACGTGAGCGACCACCCCTACGAATCCCAGTTCCAGGCCTTCTTCGACGCCCTCGATGAAGGCAAGGACATGCCCCTCACCAGTTTCCCCGAAGCTCTGAAGAGCTTCGAAGTCATCTTCGCCTCCGACCGCAGCGCCGAGCTCGGCGGCAAGCCGGTCAAGATCAGCGATCTCGACTAGGCTCTGGAATCCTTGACCTCTTGACGCGTTGAACGGCCGTCAAGAGGTCAAGAATAGTGCCGCCGATTTTCCCAACTGCCCCCTTGCGTGTCTGCTCCGCGTGCTGAGACTGGGGCTGCGGTGCCCTCTCGAAGCGAACCGCTTCATCTCTCCCACCTTCAACCATCCCACACCCATGCAAATCAACTTTGAAAAGGCCCACAAGTTGATCACCACTCTCGAAGAGAAACTCCAGGCTACCACGTCCCACGCCAACCAGGCGCGCGAGGTGCTGGATGAATGGCGGCAGAAAGGGGAGACCCGCCTGCGCAAGAAAACCGCCCAGGCCCTCAAGCTCGTGCGCAAGAAGGCCGACAGCTTTGCCAGAGCGCTCACCCATCTGGAGCAGAATCTCGCCAAGTCTCTCGACAATCTCTCCGCCTCGCTCGTCCAGCCTGCACCCGGCAAGGCGAAGCCCTCGGCGAAAACAGCACGCAAAGCCGCCACCAAAGCCGCGAAGTAAGTTCCGCGCCCCCGCTGCGCGGAAGGCAGGATCACGCATCCATCCGCTCCTCCTTGCCTCAGGCTTTCTACTTTTTGCTTTCCAAATTTTCTCGTCCTGCGGCGCTACTTCGCCAGCGCGTTCTCCATTTTTCTCCCCGCTGTCTCAAATCGACGCCCGACCTGTTCCCGCTGTCACTTCGCGGCGACGATGGAGTTTCAAACACACCAGACTCACCAGCAGCAGCATGGCGCGTGAGGGTTCGGGAGCGAGCGTGGCGTTGTCCAGATCGAAGTTCGCGGTGAACGGCATGCTGGCGACGGCAAAAAATCCCACATACGGGCTGGTGGCCAGCTCCGAAGTCAGGATGCCGGTGTCTTGGATATTATCGCCAAAATACCGAACTGGAGCGTCGCGGGCAGCAACACATTGTTCACCGCAGTGCTCGTGCCGCTCCTGTTGATAAGGGTGTTCCCCGTCGAATAGTTGTTGAGGAGTTCCAGGAACGAGCCCGCATACGAAGAAAGCAACTGATACTGTCCCAGCCCGTCCTGATAGTAAAACGACGTGGTGCCGCCTTCATACACCTGATGGGTCAGCGTCGTGGTGGTGTCATGCCAGTAGCTCGCCGGCTTGTTGTAATCCATCGCATAGGCGGACATATCCGCGTAGATCGTGGTGCCCGCGTTGAGAATCGTGCCGTTGGGCAGGTTCAATGCCGACCCCAGTGTGCCCGACGCCGCCGCCACTGGCAGACGAGCGCCATTGGCATAGGATTGAATGCTGAAGTTGGGGCGGGTGCCGCCAAACACACTCGTCGTGGTGCCGAGCGCCGCCGTGGCGGTGGTGCCCACGCCATCCAGCAGGCTGTAGGTAACGGCGATCAGCGTGCCCTGCCCCAGCAGATTCGCCGGGTGGTTGGGACCAAAGCGCGCAGCGCCGGTCGCCGGACTGGTGAAGGGCAGAAGGACAGGCCGCGTGTTCATCGTCGTATTGGAAAAGCTGCCGCTCCAACTGCTGATGGAGCCGTGGCCCACGACGAACATGTTGTTGAACTGCACGGAAACGACGGCGGCTGACACTCCGGTGAGGCCAAGACCCAAGGTCACCGCAGCAAGCAGGAGAGTGATTCTTTTCATACCACAAGCGTGTTGAAAGTTCCGACCCTGAAGTGTCCGGAACCGCTGGGCTGATAAGACCCCGCGACTCCGTGTTTTGAAAATGACATGGCAGCCGGGGTGAGATCAATGCCTATTTGAGATGAGAGCCGCCAGCGGCAGCGTGCTTCCCATTGCACTTCCTTCCCCTCCTCCTCATACTTCCTTGGAGACTCCCTGCCATGCCACCTCGCTCACAACCCTGGCTCTGCTGGATGGCCATCGTCGCCTTCCTCGGCGCGGCGGCGTTGCGGGCGGCCGATGATCAAGGGCGCGCGCTGCTCGGCACCACGGCTCCGGAATGGCAGGTGCAGGACTGGCTCCACTCCCCGCCGCTCAAGCTCGCCGATCTCCGTGGCAAGGTCATCCTCGTCCGCTGGTGGACCTCCCCCGGCTGTCCCTTCTGCGCCGCCACCGCGCCCGCCCTCAATGACTTTCACCAGCGCTATCGGGAGCGCGGCCTCGTCGTCCTCGGCTTCTACCATCACAAAAGCCCCGCGCCCTTGCAGCCCGGCCATGTCGCGGCGCAGGCCAAACAGCTCGGCTTGGTGTTCCCCATCGCCACTGATCCCGGCTGGCAGACCCTCAAACAATGGTGGCTCCAACCCGCCGAGCGCGACTTCACCAGCGTCTCCTTCCTCCTCGATAAGCAAGGTCGCATCCACCACATCCATCCCGGCGGCGAATACCCCCTCGGCAGCAAGGACCACCAGACCCTGCAAGCCCAGATCGAGTCCCTGCTCAGCAAGCCGTAAGCCTGGACGCGGAGAGCCGCTGCGCTCAGTCGGTTTGCCTTCAGCGATCTCCACTGCGCTCCGGCTCGCTTCTTTGCGATTGTCTCCAAGTTTGACTCCCTCGTGCATCACACTCGTGTCGGGCTACGCCCAATGCTTCGCATGGTCTGTCTCGCATGTCGCCACCGTGCTCGGCTCCGCATCGGCTCTCCTTCCGTTCTTTCGAATCCACTCCCACACTCATTCCCAACCGTCATCCCTACGGCAAAACCGCTCCCACCACGATTCATGGGGAGCAACAACCCTCCATCCCATGACAAAACTCGTATTCAAAGGCTCCTGGAATGAGATCAAAGGCAAGATGAAGCAGAAGTATGCCAAGCTCACCGATGACGACTTCCTCTTCACCGAAAGCAAGGACGACGAGCTGCTCGGCCGACTCCAAAGAAAAACCGAAGAAACCAAACAAAAGCTGCGGGACTACATCGCCAGTCTGTAACGGCGCATCCGCGAATCGTGGCAGGCTCACTTCCGGAGGGCAAGGCTCCGGCGCTGCCGAATTCAGCAACGCCGGAGCCTTGCCCTCCAAAAGCGGCATCACTCGCCGATGCAGTAGAGCGTGCGGGAGGAGCGGAGGAAGATCTGACCGTTGCTGAGGGCGGGGGTGGAGCTGTGGTCGGAGGTGTCGCCTTCGATGCGGTTGCGGGCGACGAGCTGGAAGGTGGGGCCGAGTTTGAGGACGAGGACTTCGCCACGGCGGGTGACTTGGTAGAGATGGCCATTCGCAGCGACGGGTGAGGAGTAATCGCCGCCACCGCCACGGCGTCCACCGCCACCACCGAAGCCGCCTTGATTGCCGTCAGGACGATTGGTGGAGGCAGTGTTGCCACCGCCGGTGGACTCAATGCGCTCGTTGTAGATTTCCGCGCCGGTCTTGGCATCGCGACACACCGCGAGTGAACTGCTGATCCAGTAGAGGCGGCCTTCCCACAGGACGGGCGTGGCGATGCGGGAGCCGTTGGAGCCGGTCCAGAGGGTGTGCGTGGCGCTGACATCGCCTTTGCCACCGGCCTTGATGGCGACGGAGCCGCCGCCGCGTTCGCCCATGGCGAAGACGGTGGTGCCGTCGGTGACGACGCTGTTGCAGACGGAGTCACTTTGCAATCCCTGCGCATACCAGCGCAGCTTGCCACTCTCGGGGTTGAAGCCCCAGACTTCGCCGGGCACGGCGATGACAAGATCGGTGCCGGCAACGACAGGGCTGCCCCAAGTGCTGGCGAAGCCTTCGGAGGGCGCTTTCCAAAGTTGTTTGCCGGTGTTTTTATCGAAGCCGAACATCGCCTGGCTTTCGATGACGGCGGGCACGATCAACACATCACCGTGTATCACAGGACTGGAGGCGGTGCCCCAGCCGCGACGGTCGTCCCAATCTCCCACCTCGGCCTGCCAGAGCGGTTTGCCGTCGAGATCGAAGGCATGAACACCGGACTTGCCGAAGAAGGCGAAGACGCTTTTGCCATCAGAGACAGGAGTGTGGCTGGCGTAGCCATTCTGCGCGAACATGCCGCCGTATTGCTCCTCCGGCTGCTTCGCGGGCACGGTGCGATCCCAGAGGATTTTGCCGGCGGTGCGATCCACGCAGATCAAGTGACGCTTCAAGGCGGTGATGTCGCCGCCGGAGCGTTCACCACTGTCCGCATAACCGCTCCAGCAGGTGACGAACACGCGATCACCCACAACGATGGGACTGGAGGAGCCGGGGCCGGGCAATGCCGTCTGCCATTTGAGATTCTTCGTCGCGCTCCACTCCACCGGCACCGGTTTGTCATCGGGGGCGATGCCGCTGCCATTGGGGCCACGAAAGCGCGGCCAGTCGGCGGCGTTGCTGATGAGATGGACAAAGAGGGATGACAGCAGAAGAAACGACAGGCGCGTGCTCATGCCGGCATTGAACGCGGCGGAACGGCGGCGGTTGCGGAGCGTGTCCTCAAGCCTTCTTGGCGGCCAACTGCCGCGCCTGCTCCACCCACTGCTCACGCTGGATGCGGTCTTTGAAGGCGAGGCGTGCGGAGAATTCTTTGATGTGCTCCTCGTTCCAGGCGGCGATCTGGGCGTAGGTGTAGATGCCGAACTCGTGGAGGCGCTGTTCGAGGACTTTGGCAATGCCTTTGAGCTCGGTGAGGTCGTCGATCTTCTCGGGCCGGGTCTTGTAAATGAGGCCGAGGCGGCGATCGAGCTCGGGCTGGATTGCGACCGCTGGCAGCGGTGTCAGGGGCAGCTCGGTCGTCAGCGTGGGGATGGTGTCGGTGGGGACCAGACCGACCGCAGGAAGAGCGTCGCCCGCCTTTTCAGGTTCCTTCACGACTGGCGGCGTGGCGATGATGGCGGCGAGTGGTGAGGAATGACGCGCGGGTGGTGGCGGTGGCTCGGTGGGAGCAGGCAGTTTGATGCTGGAAGTGATGGGCTCGGCGGGTGGCGGCGCGGGCGTTTTGATCTCGTTGACCGCAGGTCCAGCAGGTGGCGCTGCCGGGGTGACGGTTTTGGACTTGATAACGTTGGCACGCGACCTGGGCAGACGATCCTTGGTGGGGACACGTGCGTCCTGGGGGGGGATGGTTTCCTTCGTGATGGCAGGCACGGCTTCGGCCGCCGGCGCGCCCTCCTTGGGGGGCATGTGGATGGTTTCCGTGGCCATCGCGATGTTGGGACCCGATTTGACGGATTGGTCGCCGATCTTGCGCTTCAACTGGGCGATCTCATCCTTCATGGCGGCGGCTTCACCGCGAAGCTCACGGGTCTGGCGCTTGTAGCGGCCCCAGGTCGCATAGCCAAACAGCAGGCCGATGATGAAAAAGATGATCCCCAGCACGGTGACAAACACACCGCTGTGCATGAGCATGTAGAACAGCGGCTCGGTGGACAGGGATTCAAAGTCGAATTTCATGGGCGGCTATTTGATGAGAAGTTCGACGCTGCGTGGGCTGGCCGGTGCCGAGGGAGAGCCCGCAGGCACGGGATCAAAGACCACGGCGCTGACATCGGCGGCAGGCGCGCCCTGATCAATCAGAAAGGACATCACAGCTTCAGCCCGTGCCTTGCCGATGTCTCTTTCCACGCTTTCAGGCCCGGCAGGATCAGGATGCGCGCCGATCACCAGCCCGAGCGCCGGTCCGGCGGCGAGCAGCGTCGGTGCGAGTGTGGCGAGCTTCGTCTGCTCCAGCGGCGGAATGCGCGCGGAACCAGCATCGAACGCGATCACGCATCCACGCAGGGCCTCGCGCAGCGGATCGAGCGTGGTGGGCGGCAGCTTGGATTGAACTTCGTAGCCGGGGAAATGGTAGATCGAGGGCACGAGCGTGAAGCGGGCATCCACCTTCACCGCACCGGTGACGGGGCGCAGCAGGCCGAGCCAGGCGCTTTCCATCTGTCGTGTGGCCACTCCCACCAGATGCGGGATGCCATCTTCTCCGATGTCGAACGAACGCGGTGGCGGCATGCTGAAGAAACTGCGCACGAAGGCCGCCAGCAACTCTGGTTTCACAAACGCGGCTGGCAGCACATGCGGGCTGGCCTTGAGCGCCGCAGGATCGACCACTCGTGCTCCGGCAACTTCCGCGAGCGCGGCGACGAGCTCTTCTTTCAATGCGGTGTCTGGCAGCAGGCCGGTGAGCGCGATGGCATCAGCCTTGGCGCTGATGTGCAGTTCGGCGGGCACACGCAGCGTGTCGATGATGGACTTGAGCAGGCCGCTGTTCGCCGTGAGCGGCGGTTTGACACCCTCCGGCCAGCGTACTTCCGGCGCGGTGCGCAGTTCATCCGTGCGCACGACGAGGTCAGGCCGGAGTTCGGCAAGCAAACGGCTCACGTTCTGCACTTCGTCCCCTTCGGGCAGCCAGCCACTGAGTAAAAGCGTGTCCTTGTCCAGCTTCGCCTGGAGACCGGCCACCACATGAATCCGGTCGGCACCGGGTTGCAGCCGCAGTGGAACAAGAGATCGGATGGAGGCCAGCGCCTTCTGGCGTGCGGCCGGATCGGGTGCTTCGCCGCTGACGGCGATGTCAAAGAAGCGCACATCCACGACGGGATCGCGCACGCCTGCAGCCGTCAAGCGTGCCATCGCTTCCTGTGTGAGCGCAGGGAGGTTGTCACGGCAAAACAGCCACGCATGCACGCCGGTGGCCACCGGCAGCAGGATCAGCATGAAGAAGATGAGGCTGAGGCGCATGAAAGAGTGGGCGGAGTGGCATTTGACACAACGAGGGGCGAACCGATAATCGCGGCCCCCGCTGGCCGCGTACCGTTAAAGTTGGCCGCCCGCGAGGCAAGGATTAACTGCTACACCTTATCTAACCAAACACACACTCATGTCAGTCGTCATCGCCGGAACCGTCGCCCTAGACAATGTCAAAACCCCGCAGGATTCGCAGGAAAACCTGCTCGGTGGTTCCGCCAGCTACGCGGCGCTGGCCGCCAGCGTCTTCTGCCAGCCGATTCATCTCGTCGGCGTCATCGGCCATGACTTTCCCAAACCGCATCTCGACATGCTGGCCGCACGCGGCATCACGTTGGATGGCCTGGAGCGCAGCTCGGGTGAATCCTTCACCTGGAGCGGTGAATACCACAACGACATGAACAGCCGCACCACGCACAAGGTGGCGCTCAACGTGCTCGAAAACTGGCAGCCCAAGCTCCCCGCCGCCGCCCGTCAGGCCAAGGTGGCCGTGGCCGCAAACATGAGCCCCGACAACCAGATGCAGATGCTCGACCAGGTCGAAGCCGACTTCGTCACCGCCGACACGATGGATCTCTGGATCAACATCGCCAACGAGCGCCTGCACGACGTGCTCAAGCGCATCGACCTGCTCGTCATCAACGACGGCGAGGCGAAGGAATTTGCCGGCACGACCAATCTCGTCGATGCAGGCCGCCGTTTGCAGGCCAAGGGACCGCGTTTTGTCATCGTGAAACGTGGCGAGCACGGCAGCTTCCTGTTTGGCGAGAAGAAGGAAGACTTCTTCGCCTGCTCCGCCTACCCGCTGCACAGCGTGTTTGACCCGACGGGTGCTGGCGACTCCTTCCTCGGCGGTTTGTCCGGCTGGCTGGCCGCGAACGGCAAGACGAAGCCAACGTTTGAAGATTTGAAGACCGCCGTCGTTCACGGCAGCGTCACCGCCAGCTACACCTGCGAAGCGTTCAGCACGCACAAGCTGCAAACGGTCACCAAGGCCGACATCGCGGCACGTATTGCGGAACTGCGGAGCTTCACGGCATTTGCATAAAGTTTGCCGTTGTTTGCGGTGGTTGGCAGTCGTTTGCGATTGTTGTAAAACCACTGCAAACCATCGTCAACAATAGCCAACCATCGCAAACCCTATGTGGCAGACCATCAAAATTTTCAAAGACATCAAGCTGGAGAAAACCAGCGATGGCATCGCCAAGATCACCATCAACCGGCCCAAGGTGCGCAACGCCTTCCGGCCGCTGACCGTGAAGGAGATGTTGGAGGCGTTTGAAATCGTGCATGAGGACCGTGAGGTCGGCGTGGTCATCCTCTGCGGCGAAGGTCCCCTCGCCTTCTGCTCCGGTGGCGACCAGAAAGTGCGTGGCGATGCCGGCTACATCGGCGAAGACGGCGTGCCGCGGCTGAACATCCTTGATGTGCAGCGGAAGATCCGCACGATTCCCAAGCCGGTGGTGGCGATGGTGGCCGGTTACGCCATCGGTGGCGGCCACGTGCTGCATGTCGTCTGCGATTTGACTATCGCGGCGGACAACGCCCGCTTTGGCCAGACCGGGCCTAAAGTCGGCAGCTTCGACGGCGGCCTCGGTTCCAGTTACCTCGCCCGCATTGTGGGCCAGAAGAAAGCGCGTGAGATCTGGTATCTCTGCCGCCAGTATGATGCCAAGCAGGCGCAGGAGATGGGGCTCGTGAACACCGTCGTTCCGCTCGACCAACTCGAAGAAGAAACCCTCAAATGGTGCCGCGAGATGCTCCAGCATTCGCCACTGGCCCTGCGCTGCCTCAAATCCGCCCTCAACGCTGATTGCGACGGCCAGATGGGACTGCTCGATCTCGCTGGCAACGCCACGCTGCTCTACTACATGAGCGAAGAAGGCAAAGAAGGCAAAAACGCCTTCATCGAGAAGCGGAAACCCGACTTCTCCAAGTTCCCGCGAGTGCCTTGAGTTTTTCTGCTGATTCCAGCAGTTGCGCACACGGACGGCTGGCCCATCTTCACGCCATGCTCCGCCTCGCCCTGAAAATGCTGTTTGGTGACACGGCGAAGTACCTGATGCTCGTCGCAGGGCTGGCGGTGGCGACGTTTTTGATGGCGCAGCAGACAGCGGTGTTTTGCGGGCTGATGAGCTGGACGAAATCAACCCTGCGCAACGTTCCGGCACCAATCTGGGTGGTGGAGGAGAAGGTGGAGCAGGTGAACGAGACGAATCCGCTGCTGGACACCGACGTGGCGCGCGTGCGCAGCGTGGGCAGCGTGGCCTGGGCCTCACCGATTTATTCGGGCATCCAGCGCGTGCGATTGGAGAATGGAAATTTCAAGATCATCCAGCTCATCGGCATCGACGCGAACACGCTGGCCGGTGCGCCGGCGAAGATGCTGCAAGGCGATCTGATGCAACTGCGGCTGCCACATTCGGTGATCATCGACGACCTTGGCGTGCAACGACTCGCGAAGAAGCGTGGCGACAAGGTGAAGCTCGGCGATGTGTTCGAGATCAACGACCAGGAAGCGCGGGTGGTGGGCATCGCCGACGCGGTGACCTCCTTCACCGGCGGGCCGTATGTGTGGACGACGTATGAACGCGCGCTGCAATACGTCCCGGCGCAGCGCAAGATGCTCCAGGCGGTGATCTGCGCCCCGCGTGACGGTGTGAGCCTGGAGCAGGCCATCGCAGACATCCGGCGGGAGACGGGCCTGAAGGCCTTCATCAACCGCGAGGCCAGCTTTGGCGAGTTCATGGATCAAACAGGTGAGAAGCCGACAACCAACTTCAACGTCTCGACGGTGTGGTGGTATGTGAAGAACACCGGCATCCCGATTTCCTTCGGCACCACGGTGATCATCGGCCTGCTGGTGGGCATGGCGGTGAGCTGCCAGACATTTTACTCCTTCGTGCTGGAGAACATGCGGCATCTCGGCGCTTTGAAAGCCATGGGAGCCTCGAATGGCATCTTGTGCCTGATGCTGATCGTGCAAGCCTTCACCGTGGGCATCATCGGCTACGGCATCGGCCTGCTGGGTACGGCGGGATTCGCGTTTGGCGCGCTGAAGAACGAGCAACCGCCGTTTTACATGCCGGAATTCGTGCCATTCGCGGTATTGGCGGTCGTTTTGAGCATCTGCATGCTGGCCGCGCTGCTGGGCATCTGGCGCGTGAGCAAACTGGAACCCGCGATGGTGTTTAGAAGCTGATCACTCCAACTGCAGCTTCGCCAGCGAGCCATACAGGCTGCCCGGCTTCGCCACGAGTTCGTCGTGTGTGCCGCGTTCGAGGATCGCTCCGCCGGACATGACGAGGATTTGATCGCAGCGACGCACGGTGCTGAGGCGATGGGCGATGATGATGCTGGTGCGATTTTCCATCAGCTTGTCGAGCGCGTCCTGCACAAGGCGCTCGCTTTCAGCGTCGAGGCTGCTGGTGGCTTCATCGAGGATCAAGATGGCCGGATCGGCGAGAATGGCGCGCGCGATGGCGATGCGCTGGCGCTGACCGCCGGAAAGCTGCGCGCCGCGATCTCCGACGAGCGTTTGATAACCCTCCGTGAGTCCGACGATGAAATCATGCGCGTTCGCCTTCTTCGCGGCGCTGATGATCTCCTCCTCCGAGGCCTCTGGTTTGCCGTAGGCGATGTTTTCTTTGATGCTGCCGCCAAACAACAGCACCTCCTGCGGCACCAGCGCGAGGTTGCGCCGCAACGTGGTGAGCGACATGTCACGGATCGGTTGCCCGTCGATGAGGATTTCTCCCGTTGTTGGCTCGTAGAAGCGGAACAGCAGCGACACACTCGTCGATTTGCCCGAACCACTCGGCCCCACGAGCGCGATGCGCTGGCCGGCCTTGGCGCTGAGATCAAAATCTCGCAGCACCACGGCTTCGGCCCGCGTCGGATAGGCGAAACTGACGCCGTGCATCTCGATCTCGCCCTTGAAGCGCATCTTCGAGGCTCCGGCGGTGTCATCCGGCTCCGTTTCATCCCGCAGAATCTCGCGCACGCGTTCGGTGGCGCCGAGGGAGCGTTGAAGCTGCGTGATCAATTCGGGAAACTGCATGAACGAAGCCGCGATCATGCCGCTGAGACCTGCAAACTGAGTCAGCTCCTCTTTGCCGATGCCGCCGTCATTCAGCATGCGCATGGCGAACCACGTCACCAGAATCAAGGCCACGCTGAACGCGAAGATGATGAAGGCGATGAAGGACGCGCGTGGAATCGCCGCACGAAGCACCGTGCGCAGGTATTCGCCGAGGTTTTTGTCATAACGGGCCATTTCATAAGCTTCGTTGCGGAAGGCCTTCACGCTCACGATGCTTTGCAGGCTCTCGTCCACCACGACCTGCGAGGCCGCGAGGTTGTCCTGCGCTTTCTTGGTCAGTTTGCGAATGCGGGTGCCAAAGATGGCGATCATCACAATCACCACGGGAATCGTGCCGACCATGAACAGCGACAGCTTCACCGACATGTTCAGGATGAGCACGAGGCACAGCGACAGCATCACTGTGTGCCGGATCAGCATCGGAATCGTCACCACCAGCGTCTCACGCATCGCTTCGACATCGTTCGCGAGGCGCGAGGCCAGCTCACCGACACGACGCTGGTTCAGCGTCGTCATTGGCAGACGAATGATGCGGCTGAAGGTGTCGAGCCGCAACGCTGCCAGGGCGCGTTCAGAGGCTTTGGCAAACAGCAGGATACGGAAGAAGGCGATGAACGCCTGCATAGCCACGATGCCCACGAGAAACCACGCGCTGTGATTGAGTTCGGCCATCCATTGCGGCCCGGAGGCTCCGCCGATGCCTTTTCCGGCCAGGGCCGCCAGTTCCTTGATGAAAATGATCGTCATCCCGCCCGTGATCGCCAGCGCGATGAGCGCCGGGATGAACACGTTGTAGTGCGGACGCAGGTAGGTCAGGAAAAAGCCCGCGTCTTTCCATGCCGCGCGGTCCCACAGTTTTTTACTCGCTCGTTCTTCAGCCATGTTAGTTGGTGTGTAAGGAAATCAAGGGTTCAAAGGCGGAGGGCAAAGAGCGAAGGGCTTAGAGTGCATGCTAGCGTGGGCAATAGACATTCTGGACTCTTTGCCCTTCGCTCTACGCCCTTTGCTTCTCACTCCACGCGCACGGTCCAGCGGCGGGTGGGTTTGTCAGTGAGTTCCAATACGCTCAAACTCTCCGCATCGTCTCCCTGGCGTGTGCTGCGGGTGAGGAAATACTCACGTCCGCCGCCGGTCAGCCGCAGATTGATGCCCAACTGGCTGTTGCCATTCTCCAGCGCCCATTCGTGGCGGTAGAGGTAGCTCTTGGGCAGTGTGATGGTCAGCCTGCGGCCTCCGCTGGCAGAACTGCTCAGCGTGGCCTGAATCTCCTGCACTTCAAACTCCGCCGCGTAACCGCTGCCGAAGACCCAGGGCGCAATGGGATCAATCTCCCCCGCGCCATCGCCCGCCTTGCCGGTGATGCGCAGTGCCGCCGTGGCACCTGGTGTCAGGCGCTCGCCATAACTGCGCGCATCGAGGTTCAGCAGCAGTTCATAGGCTTTGCCCGAGGCGCCATCCACAAGATCCACGCCGGTCAGATCCAGTGTCAAAAAAAACTTCATGCTGTCTGCATCCGCCCGCAGCGTGACCGCGCTGTGCTGACCATCCGCCGTGCTCAACGGCACGGTTTCCTTGAGACCAAAGTTGCGCGTGATCTCGACGTAGCGGTCAAAAATCTGCCGCACACCGTTGGCGCTCACAGCAAAGTTCAGCGGCAGGCGCTGGCGGAACGGCGCTTTGGCGTCCGCAGGCAGCGCGAGCCTCAGTGGCAGTGTCTCGGAGCCATTCGCATCCAGCGAGACCTTGCCCTCCTGGCTTTTGCCGCCCCAGCTTGATTCCCAAGAAGCGTTGAGGCCGGCGGCTGTGCTGTTGGTGATTTCCAGCTCAGGCGAAAACTCTGATTCCTGATTGAAGGCCACGCGTGCATTCCAGGAAGCGCTGAACGGGTGCAGCGGCACCACGAGATCGCTGATGCGCGACTCCTTGCCCGCGATCACCAGCACCGGCAGCCGCACTTTGCCATCGCTCAGCGGCAGTTGGAGGGTGTTCGTGATCGTGTAGCTCACCTTCACCGCTTGTTTCGCTCCAGGAGCCAGCGTGAGTTCGGGATTCGTGTCCTTGAGCTTCAAACCGAGCGGCACCAGCGGCAGCACCGTCATGGGCAGGGTCTCACGAGACGTGTTGGTGACCTGGAATTCGAGCGTCAGCTTCCCCTGCCCCTCCAACGTCGCATTCGCATCGCTGAGCCTCCATGCGACCACAGGCGTGCCTTTCATCACATCTTCAAACAGGATGCGTCCCATCGCCGCATGCATGTCCGCCGTCGGTGTCGCCACCTTGCCGGGCGGGGCGGTGTTGAGCCGGCTTTGATACTGCTGCACCAGCGCCGGGAACAGCAGATGGGCTTCACTGGTTCCCGCAGGCGGGGTGAGCAGCCGCGAGAAATCGCCGAGGTCCGAGAACAAAATCTTCCCTGTTTCACAAAATTCACGCATCACACTGTCCGGCCCACGGGTGAGCGCCAGACTCGTCTCCTCCGGGTCCGCCGCCTGCGGGATCGGCCCGGCGACGATGACTTCGAGACGATGCGTGCGTGCCGTGTCCAGCAGGCTGCGCATGGCGATGGCCACATCCGCTGTCGAAGTACCCGCCACACCGTCTTCGAGACCATGAGCCACCAGCACCACATCCGGCTTGCCTTGGAACCCCACCGTCGCCAGCGCCGAGGCGGCGGAAACGATGCTCGAGGTGCGCACCGGCTGCAGCAGAATCTCCGGCCCCAAGACCATGCTCTCCTTGCTGCGCAGCTCGGAGCCCGGCCGAATCACGCGCACACCGCCGGTATAGTAGAATTGATTCGCCAGCGCCTTCGCAAACACGCCCGCAAAGCTCTTGAGCAGCGGATCGGCATCACCCTCGGTCTTCGCGCCATCGAGGATCGCATCGCCCAGCACCACGATCTGCACGCGTTCGCGGCGGGTGAGCTTTAAGAGTGTCTGCGGCAGGTAGGTCTGCCAACGCTCCCGCTGCGCCGGCGCCAGATCGAAGTAGCTCTGCGGTTTCGACTCAGGCTTCGGCAGCTTTGCCTCCGCCTCGCGTGCGGCGGCCTGCAAGGCGGGCAGATCAGGCCTGGCCTCGGCGGCAGGTGCCGTCGGCGGCAGCGGCTCCGGCGTCTGCGCACGGAGACCGGTCACGCCCAGCCACGCCAGAGCGCCGAGAAGGGAGAAAGTCTTGCGGTAGGAAAACATGCGGGCGCTATGTCAGCGAGACCGGCGGCGGCTGCAACCGGGGAGTGGGGGATCGTTCTTGTCGACACACGTATTCTTGTGGAAAATTCTCGCTCTTGTGATCTGCACAATGCTAAAACCACTCGTCTCAGGCAACCTGCCGGGGCCAACAGACAATGAATACCACCCGAGAGATTGATTTGATCAACACATTCGTCGTGTCCGAAAAGCGAGATCGTTGCGTCTATTTTCTCAGTGATCCGAAGCGAAGACAAAAATTCTTGCGCCAACTCTACCATTTTAACGACTTTGACCCTGCGTGCGTGGAGGAGCTCTCAGGTGCAACCAACTCCAATCGTGGCCTTCTTGGCAGAACTACGACGCAGAGGAGCGCCTGAAGAGTGTTACATCGTGAGTGTAAACAAGGAGATGGATGGCACCACGAAACCCCTAGCCGATGTGGTCAACAAAATCTTCGGCTTTGAGGAGGGAACTCTCATATCCTGTGTTCCAGGTCAATTGGCGTACTATGAAGGAGAGGCTCCACACAACCGGTTCATCCTGCATCACAGAGGTGGTTCAACCAGGCGATGATTCGCTTGCCCGTTCTCCACGACTCTCTCTCATCCCGCTATGTCCACCCTCGCCCCCGCCGCCGTTTTGTATGAAGCGAAGACCCCCCTGAGCATCGAGGAGGTGCGCGTGCTGCCGCCGCAAAAGGGCGAGGTCACGGTGCGGATGAAGGCGGCGGGCGTGTGCCACAGCGACCTCCATGTGATGAAGGGCGATCTTTCGATGCCGATGCCGATCATCCTGGGCCACGAAGGCAGCGGTGTGATCGAAGCGGTCGGCGAAGGCGTGACTTCGGTGGAGATCGGCGATCATGTGATCCTCGTCTGGCGGGGTTCGTGCGGGAAATGCGAGTATTGCACCAGCGGACGCCCCGCGCTGTGCGACATGGGCACGACAATGCGTTTCACCGGCCTGATGCCGGACGGCACCACTCGGTTTCAAAACGCAGCGGGCGAGAACATCCGGCATTACGCGGGCGTTTCGGCCTTTTCCTCGCTCTCAACGATGCCGGAGGCCTCGGTGGTGAAAATTCCGCGTGAGTTTTCCTTCGAGAAGGCGGCGCTGATCGGCTGCGGTGTCATCACCGGCGTGGGTGCGGTGGAGCGCGCGGCCAAGGTGCAGCCCAACAGCACGGTGGCCGTGATCGGCTGCGGTGGCATCGGCTTGAACGTCATTCAAGGCGCGCGCATGGCCGGAGCGCGACAGATCATCGCGGTGGACAAATTCACCCGCAAAGAAGCCGACGCGCGGCAGTTTGGAGCCACCGATTACGTCGATGTGAACGCCGGTGATCCCGTGCAGGCCATCAAAGACCTCACCGACGGCAAAGGTGTGGATTATTCCTTCGAAGCCTACGGTTCAGGCAAAACCGCCGAACAGGCCTTCGATGCGACGAAGAAAGGCGGCATGTGCGTGATGGTGGGCATCACCAGCGCGGCGGATCGGGCGTCGATCAACGTCAATCAACTCGTCTATGCCGAGAAAACCCTGCGCGGCAGCCTCTACGGCAGCACCCAGCCACGCACTGATCTGCTGCTGCTCATCGGCATGCACCAGTCCGGCCGCCTGATGCTGGATGAACTCGTCACCAAGCGCTACCCGCTGGAGGGGATCAATGAAGCGTATGACGCGCTCCAGCGCGGCGAAGTGGCGCGGAGTCTGATCGTGTTTGAGTGAGCTTTCATCCAATCGCCCGCTTGATCGCATTCGCAGTGATTCTCTGCACGCGCGCATCCGGTCCATGCGGACGTGAGTAGTGGCTCCACGGAATCATGTGGCCAGGTGGATCGCTGAGGCCTTGGCTCCAGAAGATGGTGGTAGCGTTGAAGACGATGTTTTTCTTCGGGCCTTCGAAAATCGTGGCGGCATATTTGCCGAGGCGTGTGCCGCCAGCCCAGACGTTGCCTTCGGCGATGACTTCGAGGCCTTCGCGGGCGGTGTCGGGATCACCGTGGAATTCCCAGCCGACGAGACCGGGGATGCTGTCGCCCATTTTCATACCGGTGCCTTCAAACAGCCAGTGATCGGGTTTGGCGCAGGTCCAGTCGCCACCGCCGTTGAAGGGGACGATGGTGCGTGCGCCGATGATGTCGCGTTCGTCGGGGCCTGGATTTTCAAAGGGGCCGAGAACCTTGGAATAGGCCGCTTTTTCTTCTTCGCGAAACTCGCCGAAGCAGGTTTCACGCGTGAGGCGGCGGTTTGCATCGCCTTTGGCGTTCGGGGTGAAGGGCGTGACCATGTATACGTCATTTGCTGAGAGCCAGAGCACGCTAAGGCCGTCGGCAATGGCTTGTTTGACGTTGTGAAACTGCCGCACGTCCCAGTATTCGTCGTGGCCGATGCTGATCATCGTTTTGGCACGGCTCAGATTAGCAGGTTCGAGGTTATCGACGTTGGAGCAGTAGGTGACATCGTAGCCTTCCTTTTCGAGCCAGTAGCACAGCGGGAATTCCCACAGTAGGAACTCGCCGCTGCCCATGCTCTGCGGGTTGTCGAAGATCTGCACATACTTGCCGTAAGGCCGGTCAAAGCTGCCACTGACGCCGGGCGCATGTGCGGCGCGTGGATCGGTGTAGAGCGATTCATTCACCGGCCAGCGGTTGTAGGCCTGCCAGGTGTTATCGCTGCATTGAAAGAGGATGTCGGCAGGACGGTCGTCTTTGACGATGAAGATGATGTAGCTCTGCCAGTAAGGTTTGTCGGCAGCTTCGGGCACGGTGGAGAGACGGCCGAGATAGACACCGCTGGGCCAGTCGGCGGGAATCGTGAGCGTGGTGCTGGCCTCCCACTGGCATTCGCGCAGGCGCTGCTCGCCCATTTCGGGCACGGGCTGCTCTTTGCCAGTGAAGGGGCCGAGCGTGGTCATCAAACGTGAGCCTGCACCGTCGTAGTAACCCATGCGGAAAATGTCGATGGTGAATTTCGCCACAGGCTTCGTGCTGACGAAGATGTCGAGCTTTTCACCGGCTTTGATGGACTGGCGCGAGCAGTAGCCTTCGATGAGCGAGGTGCGGTAGGACTTCGCGTTGTCGGGCATCATGCGCGTGAGCTGGAAGCTTGCGCCGGGTTTGGCGTTCTCGGCTTTGATGAGCTCGGGCTGACGTTTGGCAGAAGGTGAGGACTTGAGTGTCCGTGTTCCTGTCAAAGCGGCAACGGCAGTGGTGGTTTTGATGAAATCGCGGCGGTCCATGATGAGGAAACCAACGTCGCAGCGTTCTGATCTCATGCTCCGAACACTCTTTCTCTCCGGCTTTTTGTTCACCCTGAGTGTGCAGGCGCAAACGCAGCCAAGGGTGGTGCTCGCGGGTGATTCCACGGTGGCGACGGTGAACGAAGCCCCCAAGGACCGGCCCACGCTCGCCGGGTGGGGGCAGATGTTGCAGGAGTTCATGCCCAAAGCGCAGATCATCAATCATGCGCGCTCGGGGACGAGCACGATGAGTTTTCGCGCGCTGGGGCTCTGGGACCGTGTGTTGAAGGAGAAAGCAGACTGGGTGCTGATCCAATTCGGTCACAACGACCAGCCGGGCAAAGGGCCTGAGCGCGAGACGGATGCGGCAACAACCTACCGTGAGAATTTGCGACGCTTCATCACCGAGGTGCGAGATGGCGGCGGAAAGCCGGTGCTGATCACTTCCGTGGCACGGCGGGTGTATGTGGATGGCAAAATGACGTCCACGCTGACACCGTATGTTGAGGCGGTGAAGGTGGTCGGCCAAGAGATGCAGGTGCCAGTGGTGGATCTGCATCAGGCGAGTTTTGCGCTGTTTGACCAGATGGGGGAGAAGTTCTGCAAGCTGTATGGCCCCTCGGACACGGACCGGACGCATTTCTCCACGGAAGGCGCGCGCATGATCGCAAGGTTGGTGGCCGAAGGACTGGCGCGCGAGGTGCCGGAACTGCGCTCGCATCTTCAACTCGTACCGCCACCACCCGCCGGGCTGCCGTTTGAGGTGAAGCACACGATTGTCTCCGAAGGCTACGACGGCAAAACCTGCTGGGTGCATCCACGCGCAGGTGCCATTCCTGGCAAAACGCCCAGCGTGGTGCTGACGATGCAGAAGCTGCTGCTCACCGGTAGCGATGTGTTTTTTGCGCTGAATGACACGCGCAGTGATGACCTCGGCCAGACCTGGAGTCCGATCACCGAGCACGGCGAGACGCTGGGACGTCGTAGCGAGCCTGACGACGTGATCGTGGCGACGTGCGATTTCACTCCGAAGTGGCATGCGAAGAGCGGCAAACTGCTCGGCATCGGCCACACTGTGCGTTACAGCGGCGACAAGGTGATTCATGACCGGAAGCGTGAGACCGCGTATGCGGTCTATGACGAGAAGACGCGTCAGTGGACGTCTTGGACAACGCTGGAGATGCCGGACGATCCGCGATTTCACAGCGCAGGTGCGGGAAGCGTGCAGCGCGTCGATCTGGACAACGGTGACATCCTGCTGCCGATCTATTTCAAAGGAAAAACGGACAAATATTACTCGGTGACCGTGCTGCGCTGCGTCTTTGACGGCACGAAGCTGCTTTATCGCGAGCATGGCGACGTGCTGACACTGGAATCCGGCCGCGGAGTGTATGAGCCATCGCTGATGCAATGCGGCGGGCGCTTTTACCTGACGCTGCGCAACGACACGGCCGGTTATGTCTCCGTCAGCGACGACGGGAAGCACTTCAGCAAGCCGGCGATGTGGTGCTGGGAGGACGGCACGGAACTGGGCAACTACAACACGCAGCAGCACTGGGTGACGCATGCGGACCGGCTGTATCTCGTTTACACGAGGAAGGGCGCGCACAACGATCACGTCTTCCGTCATCGCGCGCCGCTTTTCATGGCGGAAGTGAATCGCGACACCCTGCGCGTGAAACGTGCCACCGAAGTCGTGCTGGTGCCCGAGCATGGAGCGCGGCTGGGCAACTTTGGTGTTTGCGAAGTCAGCGCGAACGAGACTTGGGTCACCGTGGCGGAATGGATGCAGACCTGGGGGCCGAATGTGGCCATCCGCCCCGGACATCCGCTCGGCGCGAACAACCGCGTGCATGTGGCGCGTATCCTCTGGAAGAAATAATCACCCGCCATGCCGCTGCATCTCACCTCCCGCCGTCAGTTCATCACTCAATTCGGAGCCGCCGTCGCGCTCTCGCAGGTCGAAACCTCTGCGGCAGAGGTAGATGACAATCTGATCGCCATTTTGAACGACACACACATCGGCGCGCAGCATCTGGTGAGTGCTCCGATCCCGACAAACCTGCGCAACACGGTCGCCTACCTGCTGGCGCTGCCGAAACGCCCGGCTGCGGTTGTCATCAACGGCGATCTGGCCTTGAAGGATGGCAAGCGCGGTGATTACGAGCATTTTGCCAGATTGATCGCCCCGCTGCGCGACGCGGGTGTGTCGCTGCATCTCACGATGGGCAATCACGACGACCGCGCGATGTTTTACGAGGTACTGAAGAGCGAAAGGCCAGAGTCACCCGCCGTTGAGTCGAAACACGTCGGCGTGGTGAAACTGGCGGGCGCGAATCTTTTCCTGCTCGACTCACTGAAGGCGACCATGGTGACGCAAGGACTCATCGGCGACACTCAGATGGCCTGGCTGACAAAACTGCTCGATCAACACGCCGACAAGCCCGCGCTCGTCTTTGCGCATCACAATCCGCGTCTCGGTGGTGATCCCCTGCACTTCCCTGGCGGCTTGGAGGACTCGGAGACGTTATGGAAGGCGTTCGCAGCCCGAAAGCACATCAAAGCCTACATCCACGGACACATCCATCATCGTGACTTCTACGCGCATGAGGGCATCCACATTCTCAACACGCCCGCCACCTCGTATGTGGCCAACAAGCAGACCTCGACCACCGGCTGGACGATGGCCCGGCTGTCCACCTCAGGAGGTGCCTTCACCACGCACACGCACATCCCGGAGCATGCATGGAATGGTGTGACGGTGGACTTGAAATGGCGGAGTTGAGGAGCGCCTAACGTGAGAGCGCCCTGGTTCGTTGCAGCACGCATGAAGCGCCTCCCATTCATCCTCGGACTTGGTCTCGCCTGCTCGCATGCCGAAGCTGCCAATGAGGTCATCAAACCCAAGGGTGATCCCAACGATCCGGGACCGAAACCGGACCCGAACAAGCAGGGGACGTATGATTGCATGCTGAAGAGCATGGAGGAAAAGCAGGTCACGGAGCCACAAACGGGCAAAATAACCCGATGGGGCAAGCCCGAGAAGGAAACATGGAATGGATATGTCTATTGGGCCATCCGGTTGGAGTACGACCTTGGAACTGTGTTTGGAAAACTCGAAGCCGTGACGCGGGCACTCATCCGAAACAACCATGTCCACATCTGGCTCTATGTGGGGTCGGACGAATGGGTGCCGTAAGCGCCTGCCACGCAAGATCACTCCCCTGCCCTCGTAGGTTTGCACATCGTGGGCACACCGACTCCAGCCATGCGCATTTCACGGCGCAACGTTCTCCATGCAGGCGGCATGGGCATGCTGGGCTACGGTCTGAACCAGCTCGGAGCGCTCGCATCGCTATCACGACCTAGCAGTATCGGCTTGGGCAAGGCCAAATCGGTGATCATGATCTTCAATGGCGGTGCGCCGAGCCACATCGACCTATGGGATCCGAAACCGGACGCGCCGTCGGAGATTCGAGGTGAGTTCAAGACGATCAAAACGAACGTGCCGGGCATCCACATCACGGAGTTGCTGCCGCAGATGGCGAAGCGCATGGACAAGCTGGCGCTGATCCGCAGCGTGCATCATGGCCACAGCAGTCACAATGGCGGCATGCATTGGGCCACCACGGGCAGGCCGTATCGCGTGGACAGCACGCTGATCACCCCTAGCCCGACGGATCTTCCCGGCGTCGGCACACTCTGCGGCTGGCTGGCGCAGCGCGATGGATTCAGCAAGGGCGTACCGCCATATGTCATCACACCGTTTCCGCACTGCGACAGCAGGGTCTATCTCACGCCCGGTCAGTTCGGCGGCTGTTTGGGCACGCGCTACGATCCCTTCGTCCTCGATGATGATCCCAACGCGGCCACCTTCCGCGTGAAGAACATGGGACTCGATGCAAGCCTGACACCGGCACGTTTTCAGGAACGGCTCGCGTTGCTAAACCACATGAGCGCTGCCTCGCAGCCCATTGCCTCATCGCAAACGAAGCAGATTGATATTTTCAACGAGCAGGCCACCGCGATGCTGCAATCCGGCAAGGCGGCGGATGCTTTCGATCTCACCAAAGAGCCCGACAAAGTCCGCGAACGCTACGGCAGGCATAGTTGGGGGCAGTCGCATCTCCTAGCGCGGCGTTTGATCGAATCTGGTACGCGCTTTGTCACCACGGTGAACGGGCCGTCCATCACGTGGGACACGCACAAGGACAACTTCAACGGTCTCAAGAACCGCCTCGTGCCCCCGATGGAACAGGCCTATGCCGCGCTGCTCGATGATCTGGAGGAACGCGGCCTGCTGGAGAGCACGCTGGTCGTGTGGATGGGCGAATTCGGCCGCACACCGAAGATCAACAATGACGCGGGCCGTGATCACTGGCCGGGCTGCTACAGCGTGTTGCTGGCTGGCGGAGGTGTGCGTGGCGGGCAGGTCATTGGCAGCAGCGATGCCACGGGCGCTTATCCGAAAGATCGCCCCGTCTCACCGGCAGACATCCATGCCAGCATCTATGCCGCGCTGGGTTATGACTACCGCGAGATCGATTACCGCTCGGCGGATGGACGGCCGATCCCGCTCACCGACGGTGCCACGGTCAGTGAGTTGTTTTGATTTTCACCGCCACAGGCTAATCTAGCCACGTGCCAAAAAAGAAAACTCCCGACGCCAGGGCCAAGCCTGCCAAAAAATGGTGCCTTTATGTGCTGCGCTGCAAGGACGGCACGCTCTACTGCGGCATCACGAACGATCTGGCCAGCCGCATTGCCCGACACGATGCAGGCAAGGGAGCCCGCTACACACGTGGACGTGGACCGGTAAAACTGCTGCGCTCTTGGCCGCAGAAGGGCAAGTCCGCCGCACTAAAGGCCGAATTCGCCTTCAAACGGCTGACCCGGCGTGCCAAAGACGCGTTTTTACTCGCATGAAATGTCTCGCCGGTGAATGAATCGTCACATTTGATGATGGTTTCTGAGACAGAACCATATTCTTGTGGTACAGGGAACGATGGTCACCACTAAAGTAGTCACGAAAAAAGCGCCTTTCTCCCGCCGGGTAGTTGACCACGTCACTGACGAACTCGTGAACGTGCTCTCCAAGGGCGAAACCTATGAGTTCAAAGCCCTGTTCACGAAAGTGTTCGAAGGATTGAAGCTCAAGAACGCCGTCAGCGGCGGTGAGGAGATGCTCCGGCTGCGCTCGTATGAGAAGATTCTCAAGCTGACCAATTGCGGACTCGTGCAAAAGATTGGCAAGACCTACCGTGCTCTCGAAGGCATTGAAACAGCCTCCAGCGCCCATCGTCTGGCACGCTTGGATTCCGCCATCCTGGCCGCTCAGAACAAGGCCGTTGTGGTTTAACAGGTCACCGGGAGCATTCACCAAATCCACGTGCTCGCTAGGGCAGCGTGGTTGCCTCACAAGGATTCGAACCTTGAATAACAGATTCAGAATCTGCTGTGTTACCATTACACCATGAGGCAGTGGGTGGCGGGCGCGAAGAATAGAGGTGCCCGCCGTGGTTGCAAGCGTGAGGGTGGATTTTTTCAATCATTTCGGCCCGGGTTTGGCAGCCATACAGGCTGCAAGGCGAGTACTGCGCATGCGGTGTGATTTTTGCCGACGGTGACATTCCCGTTGCGTATTTCACCGCCCTTCCGCTATCCTCATCCCCTGTTTTAATCCAACCATGAAACCCTCCTTATTCCCCAATCGTCGTACGTTCCTTCGTAGCACCGCCGCAACTGCGGGCGGGATCTTTTTCCCCAATCTGCTGATCGGCCAAGAAGGTGGCGTCAAAAAACTCAATGTCGCGGGCATCGGTGGTGCCGGCGGCAAAGGTGAGAGCGACATCGGAATCGCCGCCAAGGGCGCGAATGTGGTCGCCATCTGTGACGTGGATCGTGAGCGCCTCAAGAAAGCCCAGGCCAAATATCCTGATGCGAAGATGTTCGAAAGCTTCCGCGAGATGTTTGAAACCATGGGCGACAAGATCGACCTGTGCACGGTTTCCACACCTGACCACGCGCATTACCCTGCCGCCATGGAGGCCATCAAGCGTGGCAAGCACGTCTGCGTGCAGAAGCCCCTCGTCAACCGTATCTGGGAGGCCAATCAGCTGCATCTGGCCGCAGGCAAGATGGGCGTGAAGACGAACATGGGCAACCAGGGCCACACCGGCAAGGGCATCCGCTTCCTCAAGCAATGGGTCAGCGAAGGCATCGTCGGCAACGTCAAAGAAATCCACGTCTGGACCAACCGCCCCATCTGGCCACAGGGCAACGAGGCCAAGGCCAAGTACATCACCGGCACCATGCCGAAGGTGAAGGAGAAGGCCAAAGGGCCCGATGGCAAAGACATCATGGTGGACACCACCCAGGATTTGTTGAACTGGGAGTCCTGGCTGGCGCAATGCCCGTCCATCCCCTTCACCAACGGCCTGCATCCCTTCGCTTGGCGCGGCCATGCCGAGTACGGCGCCGGTGCCATGGGTGACATGGGATGCCATCTGCTCGACGGTCCCTTCTGGGCCTGCGGTCTCGGTGAACCCTACAAGATGGAAGCCGAATGCAGTGAACTCACCGATGTGAGCTGGCCAAAGTCCTCCCACGTCGTCTGCTACTTCAAGACCGAGAAATACGGCGAGATCAAACTCCACTGGTATGAAGGCAGCCGCAAACCCGAGCGTCCGGCCGAACTCGAAGCCGACCGCGACTGGGACAAGATCAAGGGCGGCTTCATCCTCCGTGGCGATGCCGGCGTGATCCTCAACACTGACGACTACTGCGGCAGCCCGCGTCTCATCCCGAGCACGAAGATGACCGACTTCCTCGGCGGCAAATCGCCTGAATTGAAGATCGAGCCATCCATCGCCGAAGGCGAGCCTCAGCTCGAGCTTGTCCGCGCCATCGAACAGAACAAGATCTGCGGTAGCAACTTCGACTACTCCGTGCCGCTGACGAAATTCTGCCTTCTCGGCAATCTCGCCATCGCCAACCCCGGCAAAGTCATCAACTGGGACGCCGCGAAGCAGGAATCCGACAACGCCGACGCCAACAAGCTCATCAAGCGTGCCGCCGTCCGCGACGGCTGGGATTATAGCTCCGACAAGGTCTGACCAGCGTGACACAGGCTGCCAGCCTGTTCATTCCCGCTTCCCATCGCCCGGCAGTTCACGCTGCCGGGCATTTTTTTGGCCTTCGCTTTCGCTAACAGGCGCGGCGATGCTCGTACTGGGAAACGCCTGCCCCAGCAGCATCAGCGGGCCAAACAGCAGTCGAAACACATATCCCATGAAGCAGTTCAATTGCTGCTCCGCCTCGTCACGAATGCGACGGGTTGAAATCTCCTGCCGGTACTGACGCTTCTCGAAGTCCATGGTTCGCCTCCGCAACTGGCTGAGCTGAACAAAATTATTCAGTGGAAAAAAGGCCGGATCACGCTGGTTCGACACAGGCTCAAGCCCTGTGCGATACCGGTCAATCATCAGTGACACCACACCAAAAGGCAGGGCTAGCAGAAACAACAGCGGCCCCCAGCCCACCCAGCAAGCCAATGCGACAAACAGCAGACACACGACCAGAGCCAGCCCGTGATCCCATCCCCAGCGTTTTACCGTTGATATTGGCAACTCCGGCAGAGCCTCCAAATCGGATTTCAGGAGCAAAATGAACCTTTGAAACAAGTTCCACTGTTCTTTGGTCATCACGACATGATGATCCTTGCAATCATCGTAGTGGAACCACGCCAGGCGCGCGATTTCTGCCGCCATCTGGTCGTTGTTACTGGCCGGGCATAATTGCTTATCGAACTCGAAGGCAGTGATCCGGTCATCAAGGTAGCCCTCGATGACCACAATCATTCGATCACGCTCTACCCGGTCAATCATGTGCTCCCAGTGAAAGCAGCGCTTAAGTCAGTGTCAAGGGCTGGCCCGATAACGGCGATGAGCTTTTATGCAAACAGATGCGTCAGCGGCTGCCCTTTGTCGGCGACAGTGAACGGACGCTTGCTGGGTGAGAAGATCACCTGATCGAGTGGAAGACCGAGAGCATAGCCGATGGTGGCGTTCAAATCAGGCGGTCCGACTTTGTCAGCGGCAATGCCTGCGCCATCAGGAGTGGTGGCACCATATTTCATGCCTCCCTTGATGCCGCCGCCGATGATGACTGAACTGAAGATCGGATAATGATCACGGCCCTGGTTCTGATTGATCTTCGGCGTGCGGCCAAACTCGGAGCTGACCACGATCATGGTGCTGTCGAGCATGCCCCGGCGCTCCAGATCGGTGACGAGCGCTGCCAGTGCGGTGTCGAGCGTGTCACAGAGACGCGGTGTGTTGATGAAATTCGCCACATGCGTGTCCCAACTGCCAAAACTGACCTCAATGAAGCGCACACCGTGTTCGACGAGACGACGCGCCAGCAGACAGCCTTGGCCGAAGGTATCGCGACCATAGGCCTGGCGCAGGTCATCCGGCTCCTTGGTGAGATCGAAGGCCACGAGATCCTCGCTTTTCATGAGTTTGACCGCGTCGTCATACATGTCGGAGTAGGCTTTGACGTTGCGCGTCTCCCACTTGCCCTGAAACTCGGCGTCGAGCGCCCCGGCCATTTCACGACGCAAGGCGAAGCGTTCATCGGTCACGCCTTTCTGCGGGCGCACGTTTTGCAGCCCGGCCTCGGGATTGTTGACCATGAGCGGACCATGCTTCTTCGCAAAGAAGCCCGCGCCGGGATGGCGGCTGTCGTTTCCGACATACACATAGGCCGGGAGCGCCGGATTGCCGCTGCCCTGATAGAAACTCAGCCACGCGCCCATGCCTGGGTGCTTGATCGTGCTGCGCAGGCCGAAGCTGGTGTGCATGAAGTAGTTCGCCTGCTCGTGCGCGGCGGTGTTGGTGGCCATGGAGTTGATCACGCAGGCGTGATGCATCTGTTTGGTCATGCGCGGCAGGTATTCGCTGATCTGCACGCCATCGGCGCTCGTCTTGATGGCCTTCACCGGCCCGGCGACTTCCTTGTTGTCGGGCTTCGGATCCCAGGTGTCCAGATGGCTCTGGCCGCCGGTCATGTAGAGAAAGATGACATTGCGCGCGGTGGCCGCCTGTTTCGCCACAGCGGCCCCTTCGCCAACGGCCAGGGCTTTGCCGGAGAACAGATGCTCCATCGAAGGCAGCAGGCCGACGCCAAGGCAGCCTTGGGCCATGCGGGTCATCACGGAGCGGCGGGTAAGTTCGGAGTTCATGATCGTTTCAAGTTTGAGGTTTACAGTTTCAAGCGGGCCTACTCGACAAAGATGAAGCGCTGTGTGCTGAGCGCGGCGAGGGTGATGTCTTCCCAGAGGTTTTTGTTGGAGGCGTAGGATTCGAGGGTTTGCAGCATCTGCGTCTTTTCCTTCGCGCTTGGCGGGCGGGAGTAGAGGCTGAGGAAGAAGGTGTTGATCTTTTCCTCGTTGGTCGCTGCCTTGCGGAGGTTGATGCTGAGCGTAGACCATGCACCAGTGATCTGCCCCAAGAGTGAACCATTCATCATCGTGAGCGCCTGCGGCACGCTGGCCTCGTCACTGGCGTTTTCGATGATCTCGCGGTCGCTCTGGCCAAACTCACGCAGGAAGTGGCCGCGTGGGGCGGGCGACGGCTGTTCAGCAGCGCGGCTCCAAGTCTGATGCAGCGTCTTCTGGTAAGTTTCGTAGCTCTTGGCGCTCTTCGGGTCTTTGATGCCGAGCACCTGCTCATCGGCCTTGATGCGTTTCAGGAGCTTGGGATCGAGCGGCATGTCTTTGGCATCGACACGCGTGTCCTCCATCAGGCTCATCATCGCCATGTCCATCGAGCCACCACCGCTCACCGCTGCCAGTTCGGCCTGGATCTTCTCATTGCCAGACTTCTTCGCGGCAGCGTAGAAGTGCTTGGAGACGTTCTCGCGCAGGATGCGCTGGCTCTGTCCGAGGCGGCGCTGAATGTCGCGGGCTTTTTCCTTGTCGTCCTTGGCACGGGCCTCGTCGAGTTCCTTGCGCAGGGCATCGAACTCTTTGTTCTGCTCGCGCATGGCATCGGCGACAGCCTTCGAGGCCTCAAAGAGCAACGGAGCCTCGGTCTGGTCGAGAATCTGGGACAGACGACGGCGGTTTTCGAGATCGCGCTTCTCGCGCTCGCGGGCGCTCCAGTTCGGCTGCTCAGGATCAGGGCTGACGAGGGCGACGAGCGAGTCCCACACCTGCTCGGCGGTCATGCGGCGGAAAACAGGCCCTTGGAAATAGTAAGGCACACCGGGACTGATTTCCTTGGTGCTTTCGCGGGCGAAGGCCTGCGTGTTCAGCAGCATGCGCAAGTAGGCCTTCATGTCATACTTCTGCGCCACCATCTGCTTCTCCAAATAACGCATCAGCTCAGGATTCGAGGCCACGCTGTTGTCCATCATCTCATCGACCTGCTCATAGATGCCCGCGCCGAAGACACGCTTCCACAGGCGGTTCGCGATGATCGTGGTGAAGCGAGGATTCTCGGCGGAAGTGAGCCATTGGCCAAATTCACCGATGGTGTTCGACTCTTTCTTCAGCGTCACCGGCTTGCCAAACATCACGGCAGCCTGCACGACATCCTTCGGCTTCGCGTCGGAGTATTTGTAATCGTGCGGCAGGCGCATGGCGCCTTTGTTCTGCACCACGAGCGTGTCACGCAGCGGACGGAAGGCCTCATTGAGCGCCTGGCGCATGAGATCACGTGACTGGCTGTCGAGCGACTTGTCGGCACGCATCATTTTCTGCACCTCGTCGTTGCCCTTCGAGCGGTAGCTGGTGGCGCTCATGTTGTGGGTGAAGGCCGCCATCTCGAAGAACTGCTTCTGCGTCCACTTGTCGAAGGGATGATCGTGGCACTGAGCGCACTCCATGCGCGTGCCAAGGAAGATGCGCGTGGTGTTGGACAAATTGTCGAGCGGCATGCCGCGGTCGCGCATGTAGTAGCCGATGGCGCCCGTGTCGAAGCAAGTGCCCTCGCTGGAGACCAGTTCGCGGGCCATTTGGTCCCATGGCTTGTTCGTGCGCAGGGATTCACGGATGAAGTTCAGGTACTGCTGCGCCGTGGTGCTGCCACCCACGCCCTGACTCTGTGCACGGAGCACATCGGCCCAGTAGTTGAAGGCGTGCTGCACATAACCGTCGCTTGCCAGCAGGCAGTCGATGAGCTTCGCACGTTTGTCGGGAGCCTGTGAGGCGTGGAAGGCCTTCGCCTCGTCCAGCGTCGGGATGCGGCCCACGACCGTGAGATAAACACGGCGCAGGAACGTGGCTTCACCCACCAGTGGATTCGGCGTGATCTTCTGCTTCTGCCAGCTTTGAGCAAGCAGGGCATCGATTTGCTTCGAGGCGGCGGTGTCTGGCTGCGCCGCTGCAAGAGTGGAGGCGAGGCAGACGGCGGCGATGATCGGGATGAGCAGCGTGGCTTTCATGCCGCAACCAACGCAGGAAGAAGTGTCACCGTGTCAACCCAGCTTCAGGATGCCAAATCCTGCACAGCGAATGACAAGCGGCGTATTGCCGGGCATCCCGGCAGTTGATCTATTCGCAAAAAACAGTCACTTCATGGACATGTCGTTGAAGAGGCCCTTGATCACATCCCCAGCCTCGCCCAGGCCTTTCATCAGCTCATTCAGACCCGGACCAAGAATCCACGAGGCATAAGTGATGCCCGCCCACCACGCGACGGCGTTGATGATGATCATGAGGGTCACCAGCACCTCCACCCAGCGGCCCCAGACTCTAAGATAGCCGTTTTCGTCCTTCTTACGGCGGAAGATATGGTCCGAGTACAACGACACCGCCGCCCACCACAGCAACGGCGGAAAAAGCAAGAAGCCCAAGATCATGCGCCGCAGCACAGCGCCGCCGCGCTGGCTGTAAGGCACGCGGGTGTAATCACGGTAGCGTGCCACACGCCGACGTGAAGGCCGCACGGTGAGACCGTCGGCTGAAACTTGCCCCTCGGCATGCAGTTCCAGCAGCGTGGAAACCGGCCGCCACTGTTCATCATCCTCGCGTTTCACCAGATCGCTGTCCTTGATCGATCCATACGCGAGGAAATTGCGCAGATCATCCTTGGAGCAGGGCCCCAGAGTCTTCTGGCCTTTGGCGATGTAATACAGAGCATGCACGAACCGGGAGGAGTCGAACGGCGGAAGGATAGTCCTATCCGCAGGCAAGATGCAATATCCACGCCAGAATGAATTGTAAGTTTTTTCTCAGGAATCTGCTGTCGCAGGACGTACTCCGTGGCATGCGCCCCACCCTTCTCCTCTGTCTTCTCACGGCGACACTGCACGCCCAGACACCCGCTCTTACCTCAAGCATCAAGGCTGGCTTCGCCGAGCGTGACATCACACCCGGCATCGGCATGGAGCAGCCCGGCGGCTACGGCAAGGGCTTCCACAAAACCTTCCACGATCCGTGCAAAGTGCGCGTGGCCCTCTTCGACGATGGCAAAAAACGTGCCGTAGTCATCGGCCTCGATGCACTCGTCGTGCCACGGCAGGTTGTGCTGGATGCCAGATCGCAGATTGAAAAAGCCACTGGAATCAAGGGCGACGCCGTTTTGATCTGCGCTTCGCATTCTCACAGCTCCGGCCCCGTCGGCATGGTGATGCCAGGCGAATACGATGCCGCGTCCGATCTAGTGAAGAAGCTCGCGTATGAGGAATCCTCCTGCGCTGATGCTGGCTACCTGCTGCGTCTGACAAACGAGATCGTCGCCGGTGTTGTCGCAGCGGATCGAGGCAAGGTGCCCGTGCAACTCGGCTTTGGCTACGGCCATGAGGACAAAGTCGCCTTCAACCGTCGTCTGCGCATGAAGAACGGCCAGAGCTGGAGTCATCCCGGCGCTGGCAATCCGGACATCCTCGAATACGCCGGTCCCATCGACCCACAGGTCGGCGTCATCGGGGCGTGGGACATGCAGGGCCAGCTTGTCGGTGTCGTGGTGAACTACGCCTGCCATGCCACCACCAATCCCGGTGGCATCTCGGCCAACTGGATTCAATATCTCGAAAAAACCATCCAAGGCGGCCTCGGCACGCGTGCGCCCATCGTCTTTATGCAGGGCGCATGCGGTGATGTGACGCAGGTGGACAATCTCAGCCCGAACCAGCGCCCGAAACCGGAGGAATGGTCGCAATTTGTCGGCAGCCGCATCGGAGCGGAAGCGATCCGCACCCTGCTTGCGATACCGAAGACCACATCCGCTCCCGTCGAGACGCGCCAGGAGGTGCTCAAGATCAAACGCCGTCCGCCCTCGGCGCAACGCGTCGCCAAGAGTCTCGAAATCGTGCAGAAGCCGAAGAACACCGTCGAACCCACGGAATGGATCTTTGCGAAGGAGATCGTCATGCTCGATCACCTCAACAAAACCGTCCCGCTGGTCGATTGCGAGGTGCAGTGCGTCAAAATCGGCCCCGCGTGCTTCGTCTCGAATCCTGCCGAGTACTTCGTGCAGTATGGCCTCGACATCAAAAAAGGCAGCAAGCACGCTTTCACCTTCCCGTGCGAGCTTTCCAATGGCATCGTCGGCTATGTGCCCACGGAGGAGGCTTTTGGCCCAAATGGCGGCGGTTACGAAACACGCCTCACCGCTTACTCGAATCTCGAAATCACTGCTGGCACGCAGATGGCCCAAAAGGGCATCGAACTCGCCAACCAAATGGCTCCCGAGCCGAAGCCCGAGCCTCCCAAGATCTCGCCCTTCGCTGGCAAACCCTGGACCTACGGCAACGTGCCACCGGAACTGGAATGAGTATGTTGTTCACGCTTTAGCGTGTCTGCCGGTTGCAGTTCGTCTGATTCCGTGCCAAACCGCGAACTGTTGAACATGACTCCCACCGAACTCCTCGCCGCCTTGAACTGGCGCTATGCCACCAAGGTCTTCGATTCCACGAAGAAAATCCCTGCCGACATCTGGGCCGCTTTGGAGGAGTCGCTCGTGCTCACGCCCTCCAGCTATGGCCTGCAACCATGGAAGTTTCTCATCATTCAGGACAAGGATCTGCGTGAACAACTCGTGCCGCATTCCTGGCGGCAGCGTCAGGTCGCCGATTGCTCGCATCTCGTCGTCATGGCCACGAAACGCACCATGACCGAGGCCGACATCGACGCGAACCTCATCCGCATCGCCGAAGTGCGCGGCGGCACGCCGGATGCGCTCGCCGGTTTTCGCAGGATGCTCATTGGCGATGTCGTCACCGGCGAACGCAGCCAATACATCACCGTCTGGGCCAAGATGCAGGCCTATATCGCCCTCGGCCAGTTCATGGCGTCCTGCGCCCTGCTCGGCATCGACACCTGCCCGATGGAAGGATTCGTTGCCGAAAGATACGACGAAATCCTCGGCCTCGAAGCCCAGGGCCTCACCACCGCCGTCCTCTGCCCCGTTGGTTATCGCCATGCCGATGACCGCTACGCATCACTGCCGAAAGTGCGCTTCAAGAGCAACGATGTGATCGAACATCGCTGACGTTGTTCATTCCGGGTTTCGCACCAGTTGCACGAGCCGTGGATCTTTTTCGGGATCCAGCCACATGAGAATGGAGCGAAGATCGCTCTCGCGCATCGCCGTACAGCCGGAGGTGGGGACGCTTTCGCCCTGCCAGATGTGAAGGAAGATGCAGGAGCCGCGTCCGGGCAGGTTTTGTGGATTGTGAGCGATCACAGCCCCGAGCTGGTAACAGCCGCCGCTGGGCACCATCGTTTCGGGACTGGTCCAGTCGCAGGCAACCTCACGATCATCGACGATCTGGTTGTAATGACGCGAACGCACATCGTCGATGCCGAAATGATGCGAGGTGCAGCGGATGTAGGGCAGTTTGATCCAGTTCGGCTTCGATTCGGAGCCGAAGGCCTGCGTGATGCGGAAGATGCCCGCTGGAGCGCAGCCATCTCCTTCTTGTTTGAGGCGAAATCCGGTAGGCGCAGGCAAAGCGGGCTCGCCAAGTCCCCAGGCGAGACCATGGCGCCCGACGCGAACGGGAATGGCCGTGCTGAAGCTCTTCCAGGCATTCGCCGTGGTGCGTTGAAGCATGCGGAGCTCCGCAGCCGTGGTCTTGTCGTCGGCGGCAGTGACCAAGAGCACCTGCTGACAGCTTGCGGGCAAAACAGCGGCGATCTCCGGTGGCAGCGTGGCTGGGGCGGGCATGCGCGCACAGGAGGCGAGCACGAGGAGCATGACAAGCAGGCGATGCATGCGTTCTGAGGTGAAATGAAAACGCCGCAGGGTGGTGAGACTCTGCGGCGTTGCGAATGCGTTGCGCTCATCACGCGGAGCGATGATGGCTACTTTACCAGCCGTGTGCGTCGCGCACCTTGATCATCGCGGCGAGGATCTTGTTCCAGGTGTCCGGCGTTTCGAGCACGGCGTTCGGGAACATGCAGCCATCCCAGCAGATGTGCTGGATGCCACGGGCGGCGGCGTCTTTGAGCCAGTAGCCGGAGGCCTTGGTGATGTCGAGCTTGCCATTGGGATCGTCCGCCTGGCAGTGCTTGCCGGTCTTGTCGTGTGAACCAGCACCGTGGACGGTGCCGTCGTTCTGTGCGACGTGGAAGTCGATGGTCCAAGGACGCAGCTTGTCGGTCATCTGTTCGTAGGCGGCCCAAAACTCGGCGTCGCTGTAGCCTTCTTTGAGAAGAGCATGCTCGGGTGCGTTGTAACCGAGGGTGTAGAGGTAGGTGTGGGCGAGGTCGGCCTGGAAGCCGAGCGCGTTCGGCATGCCGACGCCTTCGAGGACATCGAGCATGTCTTTCCAGGAGTGCATGCCGGCCCAGCAGATTTCACCTTCGGCGGCAAGGCGCTCGCCACTGTCTGCGGCGATGCGGGCGGCCTTCTTGAAGGTGTCCACGATGCGGGCGGTGTTCGCCTTCGGGTTCTCGCGCCATTTGGCCACGCCGAACTCGGCGGAGTCGATGCGGATGACGCCGTATTTGCGGACGCCGTGCGCATTGAAGATCTTGGCGATGCGGCAGGCCATTTTCACGGCGCTGAGGAATTTCTCCTGCTGCGCGTCGTCGCCCATGGCGGAATCACCGACGGTGCCGGGCCACACGGGAGCCACGAGGGAGCCGACGCTGAAGCCTTTGCTGGCGATGAGATCGGCGATCTTCTTGAGTTCGTCGTCGCTGGCCTCGGGATTGGTGTGCGGGAGGAAGAGGAAGTAGTCGATGCCTTCGAACTTCTGGCCGCCGACATTGGCCGCGGCGCTGAGATCGAGCATGCGCTCAAGGCTGATCGGGGGTTCCTGGCCTTCGCCTGTGCCTTTGCCGACGAGGCCGGGCCACATCGCGTTGTGGAGTTTGGGTGCGGAGTTGCTCATAGTAGATGCTTGGTTTGGGAAGCGAGGCCGCGAGGTTAGCGGGCAGGTTTACGAACGCACGAGGAAAATGCGGCGAATTGACGGGTTGGAGGGAGATCAAAAATGACGAAACCAGAATGGCGAATGACGAAGGAATACCGAAATCCCAATGGCGAACGCCTTCGGTTATTGGTCATTCATTCGATTTTCCTCATTCTGGTTTCGTCATTCGCCGCTCACTTGGCCTTCTTCTTCGCCTTCGCGATGGGAGTCGGTTTGCGCAGCACGACCTCGACCGCGTTCTGCTGCGGCGTCCCCGGCGTGCTGCGGCCATTGGCGACGATTTTTTCGAGCTGGGCGGTCATCTTGGCGACGATCTCGGGGTTCTTGTCCTGCACGTTGGTCTTCTCGGCAATGTCGCTCTCCAAATTGTAGAGCTGTGTGTTCGGCAGACCTTTCTCGCCGGGCGAACCGGGCCGCGGATCGCTCCAACCGCCGGAACCGGCGCAGAGTTCAAGTTTCCACGCACCTTCACGCAACGCAAAGGAGCCGTTGATGGAATGATGGATGATGCTCTGACGTGTGGCCTTGCCGGATTCGCCCAGCAACACTGGTAGGAAGCTGAAGCTGTCCTCAGCGGCGTTGTCGGGGAGTTTGACACCCACGATTTCAGCAGCGGTGGCGGTGAAATCGGTGAGGCAGGTCAACTGGCCCGTGGTCTGGCCGCCTTTGACCTTCGCGGGCCAGCGCGCGATGAAAGGCACGCGATGGCCGCCATCAAAGATGTCCGCCTTGTGGCCGCGCATGACGCCGCTGGGATTGTGACCCTTCGCGATAAGCTCGGGGAAGTTCGCCTGCGGGGAGCAGCCGTTGTCGCTGGTCACGATGATGAGCGTGTCCTTGGCGATTCCAGCTTCTTCCGTCGCGCGCATGATCTGGCCGATGGCGTCGTCGGTTTCCATGACGAAATCGGCGTAGAGGCTGAGGCCGCTTTTGCCCTGCCACTTCTCGCTCGGCAGGATCGGAGTGTGCGGTGAGTTCAGCGGCATGTAGATGAAGAAGGGAGCGCCCTTCTTCGCTCCGGCGGACTTCTCGTCGATGATCTTCAGCGCACGCTTCGTGAACGATGGCAGCACATCTTCTCCACGGAAACCGGGGGAGCCGGGGCCTTCGCGGGTGAAGCTCATCTTGCCGCCCGAGCCGTTCATGGCGAGCTTCATCGTCTCGGTGGGAGTCGCTGGCACACGGTCGTTTTCGATGAAGCAATACGGCACCATGTCCAGCGAGGCGCTGATGCCGAAGTAGGTGTCAAAGCCGACGCTGGTGGGGCCGTTCGTGATCGGCTGGGTGTAATCGACGTTGTTCACCTGGCCTTCTGATTCGATGCCAAGTTCGGTGACATCGCCCTTGCGCACCCAGTCCATGCCGAGGTGCCATTTGCCGACGCAGTGAGTCGAGTAGCCTAGCCCTTTGAGCATGCTGGCGACGGTCAGGCGCCCCTGCTCGATCAAACGCGGGCTCAGACCGCCGAGCACGCCGCTTTGCAGCTTTGAGCGCCAGGCGTAGCGGCCGGTCATCACGCCGTAACGCGTCGGCGTGCAGACGCTGGAGCCGGAATGCGCGTCGGTGAAGATCATGCCCTCCTTCGCGAGACGATCCATGTGCGGCGTGGCGATCTTGCCTTCGGGATTGAGGCATTTCACGTCGCCGGTGCCGAGGTCATCGCAGAGGATGAAGATGATGTTCGGTTTGTCGGCCGCAGAAGCAGCGACGGCGACGAAGGTGAGGCAAAGCAGGGCCAGGAGTCGGTTCATGGTCCACTGGAACGCGTTCAGCCTTCCGAGCTATCGAGATATTCCAGCGCCTTCGAGAAACTGGCCTGCGTGAGGAAATGATTCAGCCGTGGCGGCAGTTGCGCGCGCAAACGCTGATGCTCGGCCATGATCTCCTCCGAGACGTTTTTGAGCGCTTCCAGATGCGCCGCCGCATCGCGATCCCGAAACGCATGATCGGCGATGAGATCGAGGCGGCGTTGCAGGAGCGTGCGGAGTGAAGCGAGGTCGGACATGGTGGAGTGCGAGTATTCCACTCGCCTGGCTTTCCTGTCGAGTGGCAAGGCGGGAGCGCGAGTATTCTACTCGCCTGACTTTCCTGCCGCGTCGCACGGCTAGAGATGCAGCGAAAGCGCTCAATCGCATTCGAGAACGCTGGGCCGGACAAATGGCGAGTAAAATACTCGCGCTCCTACAGCTTCGGCGGCGCGGGCTTGATCGGTGGCTGCTGGCCGCTGACGACGCCTTTGGCTTTCGTCGGGCGTTTGTAGTTTTTCCAGCCGCAGGCGATGTACAGTTCACTCATGTCCTTGCCGCCGAAACATACATCATGTGGCTTTTCTGGGGTCGGGATGATGAAGTTCACACGACCTGCCTGATCACAAACTTGAATGCCAAGACTGGTGGCAACATAAAGACGACCTTCGGTGTCCACACACATTCCTCCTTCACTACATTGTCCCATCGAAGTCATTTCGAGTCTGTAGAACATCTGAAGATGCTTTGATGCACCGCTCGGCTGCACCTGGGCAGAAAAGACTGTGTTGGTTCCTCGCAAATTTAAGTACACAATCGATTGGTCAGGCGAAAGAGCAGTGTGCCCGTTAGGCAGGGGCTTGGCACCCAAGTAGCGACCTTCAGAGTCTTTGGAGCGGGCATGTCGATCTGTGCTTCGATCAACGACACCGTCAGCGGATACTTTGAGGTACTGTGCATTCACAATCAAAGAGTCTGCCCACCTGCCCCCTGCATCCACCACCTCATACCCCTTCCACTTCGACTCGCCCTTCGGATTCGCTTTCACCTCTATGTCCGTCTGCCAGTCGCGCCAGAGCCAGCGCATCACGTCGGGGAAGATTTGGGAGGCGTGTTTGGCGTTGTGGCCGCCTTCGCCCCAGGCGTGGTTCACGTCGTAGCCGGCCCAGGTGAGGCTGCGTTCCATCATCTGGTTGGCCATCCACCAGTCGCCGCAGTAGAGGTTGTTGTCGCCGGTGCCGCTTTGCAGGAAGACGCGGAGGGGCTTGGGTTCAAATTTGCGGACGAGGACGGGCAGTTGATCGGCGCCATGTATGCCGACGTAGGTGCCGACACCGGTGAACACGCGACGGAAACGGTCGGGGCGATGCCACGCGGCCATGAAGGCGCAGATGCCGCCGCTGCTGTTGCCGGAGATGGCGGCGTGATTCGGATCGGTGCTGAGTTTGAGGCCGTGCTTGGACTCGATGGCGGGCAGGAACTCGTCGATGAGGAACTGCGAGTAGGTGGGCGTGATGCTGTCGTACTCGTAGCTACGGTTGAAGCGCGGCAGGGCGTTGTCATTCGCGGCGGGAACGACGCCTGGCTTGATGAAGATGCCGACGAGCGGCGGGATGTCCTTTTTGGCGATGAGATTGTCGAAGACGACAGGCGCCTGATAGATGACACCGTCCTGGAAGACCATGAAGGATGCGGGTTGCGTTTTGTCGAAACCGGCGGGCAGGTAGATCTGGTATTCGCGCTGCGTGCCGGGGAAGACGCTGCCTTCCTTCGCAGTGTGGTTGTCCTTCAGCATGGTGCCCTTCGGCACGTTCGGCTGCGGCTGGGAATCGGCGGTGAGCGGGAACTCGGGCTCGGCGGCGAGAGCGATGCGAGTGAGGAGCAAAAGAGCGAGGATGGAGCGCATTTGGCATGCTGGCAGAAGCGGAATCGGGCCGCCAGCGTGATTTTCTCCGGGTGGGGTGCATTCCCCATTCCACATGGCTGACTTCCGGCTTGTTTCAACGGGTGCTCCGGCTAGCATCCCCTTCTCCTTCCAACCCCTTCTTTCTCACGCGTGAAACCCGCTCTCGTCCTTGCATGCACGTTCATCGGCATGGGGCTCGCCATGTCGGTCCCGGCGGCGGAGAAGCGCACGGATGATCCGGGCGCGAGCCAGGAGATCGCCCTGCTGCGGCTCGGCTACGAACGCAGCCTCATCGAATCCAGTCTCGCGCCGGTGAAGCAGCAGATCACCACGCTGGCCGGTTTGGAAAAACAATTCGCCGATGCCCGCGATTACGACGCCGCGATCACCGCGCGCGACGAGCGCAAGCGCCTGCAAAACGAGCTGGGCCGGCTCGACAAGGAACTGCTGCTGCTGCAAACCCGCGAACGTGCGCTCAAGACCGCGATGCTGCCGGAGCGCATCAAGCTCCCGCTCGACTCCGCCACCTTGAGCGATCTGCGACGCGAAGGGGGTGCCATCACCGGCTGGTCAAAGATCGGCGCTGCCGCCACCTGGAAGCTGCCCGCGCTGCCGCCCGGTGGTTACGAGGTGATGCTGCGCTATCGCTGCGGTGCCGCGGAGGGCGGCCAGTTGTTGATCAAAGAGGCTCGTTTCACGCTCACCACGACCATTGAAACCACGCTCAAAGGCCCCGAGGAACGCAACGCCGGCACCCTCAAGGTCAGCGACGGCTCCGGCACGCTCACCCTCGCCGCGCAATCACTCGTCACCAACAACCTGATGCAACTGCTGGCCGTGGAACTGGTGCCCGCATCCCGATGAAACACCGCCTGCCAGTCTGGATCACCGCCCTGCATGCCTGCGCCTGCCTGGCCTTGCATGCCCAGACGGCGCCCTCGGAGCCGGACGCGCTCATCGCCACACGCGCGGCGTTTCTGCGTCAGGTGATGGCGGACTCACAGCTCCTCACCCAGCAATACGAGCGTGCGCTGGCCAGGACGGAAGCGGAAGTCGCCGCGACGGGAGATTACGAAGAGGCGCGCGCCATCCGCCAGCGCCGCGAGCAATTGCAGGCGCTGTACACCGGCACCGTGTCCAGCCTCGCCACTCCCCTGCCCTTGGCACAAGCAAGACTCACAGGTTCCGCCCAAGCCTCGGGCGAAACGCTCGGCGGCTGGCGCTCGAACGGCAGCGGCGCTGAGTGGCTGAACTTCCGCATCCTGCCCGGTCGCTACCATCTCGAATTCGAGGTCAACATGAGCGACGCACCCGTGGCCGGCAGCATCTACGCCTCGTCCAAATTTCAGCCGCAGCAGAGCGCCCTGTTTGAGTTCAACGAAGTCACGCTGCTGGGCAATTCCTCGGAAAACCGCCGCACCTTTGAGATCGCCCGCAGCACGGATGAGACCACCTTCGTCACCGTGCGTGTCGGCCCGCTCAACTTCAGCCACAGCCCGGTCACGTTGCGTTTCGCCACCACTGCCGGTTATCCCGCGAACATCATCCGCATTCGCAATCTGCGTCTGGTGCCCGTCACCGAGGAAACCGCCGTCCCGGTGGCCGCCACCATCCTGACGAGTTCCACCACGGCCATGCAGCAGGCCACCGCCACGTTGAAGGCGGCGCTCGACACGGCCAGAAAAAACGCCGCCACCACTTACCTCGCCGATTTGCAGAAGCTGGCCATGGGCAAGACTGCCTTGAAGGAACAGATCGAGGCCGAAACACGCCGCATCCAGCGGCTCAGCGATCAAAAAACCGGTCCCACCGGCCTGCGTGCCATCGCCACGGGCGGCAGCCTTGATGGCTTTGAAGACATCAGTGACGCACGTCTTGCCGATGAGGAACCCTTGTCTGGCGAGCGCTTCAACGTGGTTCACGAAGGCCGCACCATCGCCGTGCGCCTGCTGTGGATCGATTGCGCCCCGGTGGATGAAAAGGATCCTGGCGTGAAGCGATTCGCGAAGCACTTCAACATGGATGACGAGGATGCCGTGGCCGTGGGCCGTGACGCACGCGAATTCACCGCCGGTTACCTGCACGACAAGCCACTGCGGCTCCTCATCCGCCCGGATCGTGACAAGGACGGCACCCAGGCCGCGCTGCTGTTCCTGCCGGATGTCGGCTTGTATCAAAACGTGCTCGTCGATCACGGACTCGCCGCCGTGGTGCCGCCGTCACGCGATGAACGACGCAGCGCCACGGAGAAGGCCTTCATCGCAACGCTCAGCGCCCGTGAAAACGCCGCCAAAAAACGCCAGCCTGCCCCCGGAGCCTGGGCGCTCTCGGCGGAAACGAACGGAGGGAAAGCCCCATGATGCGCCTGCTCACGCTTGTCTTTTGCCTGGCACTGCTGGTTCCTCCCTCCGTGGCCCAGCAGCCTGCTCCACCGGCCGCCATCACACGTCTGCAGCAGATGGAAGGCATCTATCAGAAGGAACTGAGCGCACGGCACATTCCACTGCTGGGCAAGTATCTCGTCGAATTGCAGCGCCAGGCCGCCACCGCCACCGACAAGACCGCCTATGAGGCCGAAGTCACGCGCATCCAGCAGGTCATCAGCGCGGGTGGTGTGCTGGACCTCATCGCCATGCAGCAGTCGCTCTCGGGAGCCATGCCCATGCCCGCGCCACCGCCTGCTCCCATTCCCATCGAGCGCAAGCAGGCGCTCATCGCGCTTTCCCCCGCGCTGGCACAGACCGTTTCACCCACGCCTGCCGCCAATGCCGAGACCGCCACCATCGGGGAGGCAGACTGGCGCATCGAACTCATCGCCGCCGGCACCTACGACATCCTGCTGCAATATGCCTGCCCCGAGCTTGCCGCGCCCTTGACCATCCGCGTCGAATTCAACGGTCAGACGGTCGAAAAGGAACTGGCCACTGACCGTGCCACCAAGGACGCGCAGACCTTCCGCATCCTGCGCCTCGGCAGCCTCACCTTGACCGGCGACCATCGCGGCGAAACACTGCGCCTCAGCGCCGGTGACAAAACCAGCCCGAAGCTCATCCTCAAAAGCCTGCTCATCACCCGGCCGCGACCTGCCGCCCCCAATCCCTAGTTTCCATGCGTTTTGCCTCTCTCATTCTCCTCGTCCTCCTCGCCCTCGGCACGCTGCCCTCCTGCAAGCGCATTGAGGACAAGCTGCGCCGGCTTGCCGAGCAGAGCGGCGTCACCCCCAAACCACCGCCACCGCCCAAACCTGCCGAACCCGTCCTCACCCCCGAGGAACAGGCCATTGAAAAGAAGCTGCAGGAGTCCGCGCTGCTCGCCACGGCCGCACCGGAGCCCGACGTTCCCAAAGCCACGGCCTTCGAGCTCAACAAATCCTCCGTCGTCTCCATCCTCGGCTACCACGACTTCCGCGAGCGCGGCGGCAGCCCCATGCTCATCGCCTCCACCAAGTTCCGCGAGCAGATGCAGGCCATCAAGGACTCCAAGATCCCCGTCATCTCACTCAGCGATGTCATGGCCTGGAAGAAGGGCGAGAAGAACATCCCCGAAGAAGCCATCGTCATCACCATGGATGACGGCTGGGAGGGCGTTCACACCTATGCCTATCCCGTCCTGCGCGACTTCGGCTTCCCCTTCACCGTCTATCTCTACAAAAAGTACGTCAACATCGGCGGCCGCTCGCTGAGCTGGGACCAGATCAAGGAGATGATGCAGCACGGCTGTGAGATCGGCAGCCACAGCGTCTCGCATGAAAGCCTCAAGAAGCGCCCCCGCAGCGCCAAGACCGAAGCCGACTTCCAGCAGTGGGTGCTCGGTGAGCTGAAGGACTCGCGAGATTTCCTGGAGCAGAACCTCAAGATCAAGGTCACCTCCTTCGCCTACCCCTTCGGCATCTTTGACGATGCCATCATGGAGACCGGCTTGCAGATTGGCTACGAATCCCTCGTCACCGTCAACGGCCAGAAAGTCACCTGGGACACGCCCAACGGCAAACTCGGCCGCTACATCATCCACGGCGACAGCGACACCAACTTCAAGCTCGCCACCAGCTTCCGTGGCCGGGGCGATGTCGGCTCCAACAAATTCCTCGTCGCCGATGCCAAGAACGAGAAGGGCGAGCAGCTCATCCTGCTCACACCCAAGCCCGACGCCGTCGTCGCCAACCGCATGCCCGTCATCGAGGCCGATTTGAAAAAGATCGGCACCCTCATGCCGGAGAGCATCAAGCTGCGCATCGCCGGACTCGGCACCGTGCCCGCGCACTACGACCCCGCCACCATGATCGTGCGCTTCCAGTTCCCCTACAAACTGCGCCGCGAAGAATGCGCCGTCAGCCTCAGCTTCCAGCGCGATGCCACCCAGCCCGCCGAAGTCGTGAGCTGGCGCTTCAAGATCGACCTCGCGGCGGCTTATCTGCCAGCGCCGTAGCTGGCCCCTCGATCCTCCGCCGCTTAGCCACGTCCCAGAAGACGCGGAGATTCGCTGCCAGCCGCAGTGCTTTGCACAGCGATGCAGGCGGGTGCTCAGGAGACTTGGAGACATCGCTTTGATCAGGAGGGAAATGTTGCCTGGCTTCACCATCCCTGCGGGCAGCCTGCGGCTGGCTATCTCCGCTGCGCTCCGGTTCCTGCATTTCCGACTTCGGCAAACCGGGACGTTTGCCCTCCCATCTCACCCTCTCCACTGCTCGTTGCTACCAACTGCGATCCCAATGGTACCAGCCTTCCGCAAAGGGCAGCTTCGTATAGCTGTCTTCGCCAATGACGGGGGGTGATGATTTCGGAGCAAAGGCAAATCCGGCATGGTCGCCGAATCCGCTGTCGCATGTGATAAAGCGAACCACACCGTCAGGCAGCATCTCCGTCCTCTCACGAATCAGATAGAGACCCACCCAGATCCGGGAATCACGTTCGGGGTCCTTCATCGACTGAACATAATGCTCCAACGAAGGTCGGGATGCCATGAAGCGAAGATAAAAGGGCACCTTACTATGGGAGATGACGACCGCAAGAATCAAGGCCAGTGGCTCGATGGCCCAATAAGCGAGTCTTCGGCGTTTAGTGACCACTCCAAATCGTGACTTCCATGCATAGACGAGAAGTCGAATCACCCACGCAGATCCCCAGACAACGTTGACGCCGTAGCAAAGAAAAAACACACCCTCGTTCCACCCGGCATCCGAATGGGCAACAGTCACGAAAAGCACCCACAAGATCGACCCCAGGAGCGCCAGTGATGGCAGCTTCATGGCGGTGAGCCTAGGGGCATGGGTGAATGCGCGCTTCATGTGGGTATCCGAGGAAACACAATCCGCGCGACTCCGTCAATGCGGTTCTCCTCATCCCCACTTCTCCCAGTCTCCATGTCTCCTCTTCTCCAAGTCTCCGGCGCAGCCGTCTCCTCCTCTCTCCACCTCGCGCCTGTCACGAATCGTCACCTGCCCCTTTCCTGTGACCCTTTCCTGCGTCACCCCAACTCGACCAACCCGAGGGCTGATTCGATCAACCCGATGATTGGCTCGATCAATCCTACGGCTGGCTCGATCAACCCAATGGTTGATTCAATCAACCCGACGGTTGGCTCAATAAATCCTACGGCTGGCTCAATCCACCCAAGGGCTGATTCGATCTACCCGACGGCTGACGGAGCCGACACGGCACAAGGACGTGATTTTCAGAGGTTTGACCGCCTCTCACGGCCGCAGGGCCTGGTCGCCGGTCTTTCCAACTCTTTTCGGAGGATGCGCTCATGGCCCTGTAGTCCAGCCGCCGTTGACGCGCACCTCGGCGTAGATGCCGGTGTGCCCGTCCTTGAAGATGAACTGATCCTGGCGCTGCGGAGGTAGGGCGCGTTGTCCTCAACGCGCCGCCAAACCCGGCCGCTGGGGACCAGCCTCCCTACCTTGGGGGCGTGAGACAGGCAGCCTGCCTGTGCTTTCAATTCTAAGTTTCCGAGCCCACAGGCTGGCAGCCTGTGTCACTCACGGGCGCGTTGTCCGAACGCGCCCTCCTGAGCTTCGCAGTTGCCATGCGCGGGCATCTGCCGACTATCCAGCGCTCCCTTTTATCTCCCGATGTTCTCCGCTCTCTCCGAAAAACTCGAACTCGCCTTCAAAAAGCTGCGTGGCCAGGGCCGCATCAGCGAAGCCAACGTCAGCGACTCCATGCAGGAGATCCGCATGGCCCTGCTGGAGGCCGATGTGGACTTCAAAGTCGCCAAGGATCTCGTCGAAAACGTCACCAAGCAGTCGGTGGGTGCCGAAGTGCTGCGCACCGTCTCCCCCGGCCAGCAGATCGTCAAAATCTTCCACGATGAACTGGTCAAGCTGCTCGGCAGTGATGCCAGCGCGCTGAACCTCGACCCGCCGCAGCGCATTCTGATGACCGGCCTCAACGGTGCCGGTAAAACAACCACTTCCGCCAAGCTGGCGAGCTGGTTGAAAAAACAGGGCCGCCGTCCGTTGCTCATCGCTCTCGATTTGTACCGCCCTGCCGCCATCAAGCAGCTTCAGGTGCTCGGTCAGCAGCTCAACGTGCCGGTCTTTGCACCTGCTGAAGGCGAAACCGATCCCGTCAAAGCCGCGAAGGCGTCACTCGAATGGCTCAAGGCGCAAGGCAGCGGCATCGCCATCTTCGACACCGCCGGTCGCCAGGATCTCGATGAAGAACTGCTCGCCGAACTCAAACGCGTGCGTGCCGTGGTGCAGCCGAATGAAGTGCTGCTCGTCGCCGATGCCGCCACCGGCCAGCAGGCCGTGAACGTGGCCCAAAAATTCAACGACGCCGTCGGCATCACCGGCTTGATCATGACCAAGCTCGATGGCGACGCCCGTGGTGGTGCGCTGCTCTCGATGCGCCAAGTCACCGGCTGCGCGGTCAAATTCCTCGGCGTCGGCGAAAAAGTCGATCAGCTCGAAGTCTTCCATCCCGACCGCATGGCGCAGCGAATCCTCGGCATGGGCGATGTCGTCGGCCTTGTGGAGAAAGCGGCGGAAGAAATCGACGAGAAGGAGGCGATGAAGCTCGCCGTGCGCATGCAGTCGAACAAATTCGACTTCACCGACATGCTGCAGCAGATGCGCATGATGAAAAAGCTCAGTTCTGGCGGCATGGGGAGTCTGCTGGGCATGCTCCCTGGCATGGGCAAAATGAAGGACGCCATCGGTCCCGATGCCGACAAAAAACTCAAGCACACCGAGGCGTTGATCCTCTCGATGACGCCCAAAGAGCGCCAGCGACCCGAAATCATCAACGGCCAGCGCCGCAAACGCATCTGCAACGGTGCCGGTCGTCCCGTGATGGAAATGAACCAGCTCCTCAAGCAGTTCGAGATGATGAAGAAGCTCATGAGCAACAAAGGCATGATGGCTCAGATGATGGGCGGCATGATGGGAGGCGGCGGCGGTGGTGGTGGTGGCATGGGCGGCCTCGGCAGCATGCTCGGTGGCCTTGGCGGCGGCGGCAAAATGCCCAAACTCCCGCCGGGCATGAAGTTCCCTGGTAAATTCTGAAACAGAAGATAACGAAGAAAACAAAGCCCTGAATTTTTGATCTCCGTTAACTTCGTTATCTCCTGTAAAACGATTCTAATTTTTCTCTCCCAGACTTGTCCTCATGAGTTCCCCTTTCCGCATTGGAGTCGCCGGTGTCGGCGCAATTGGCAAAAACCATGCACGCATCATGGCGGAGATAGCCGCGAAGAGCGGTGGTGCGACCACCTTTGCCGCCGTGTATGACGCTGATCCCGCGCGTGCCGCTGAATTCGCCGCACAGTATCAAACCCACCCTGCCAGCGACCTCGAAGACTTCGCCCAGCGCGTTGATGCCGCCACCGTGGCCGTTCCGACCATTTACCACCGCAGAGTCGCCGAGCCGCTCATGCAGCGTGGCATTCACGTCATGGTGGAAAAGCCGATCAGCGAGTCCTACGCCGAAGCGCAGGCCCTCATCGAACTCGCCAAGGCCAAAAGCGTCATTCTCCAGGTCGGGCACATCGAGCGCTTCAATCCAGTGCTCCGCCAGCTTGAGGAACGCATGAACAACCCGCGTTTCATCGAAGCGCATCGCCTCTCCCCCTTCCCCAACCGCAGCATGGACATCGGCGTCGTCCTCGACGTGATGATCCATGACATCGAGATCGTTTTGCATCTCGTAAAGTCGGAACTCATCCAGATCGATGCCGTGGGCATCCAGGTGCTCACCAAACGCGAGGACATCGCCAACGCCCGCCTCAAGTTCGCCAACGGCTGCATCGCCAACATCACCGCCAGCCGCATCAGCCCCGAGAAGATGCGCAAAATCCGTGTCTTCCAGAGCGAGAGCTACCTGAGCCTCGATTACCAGGAGCAGAGCGGCTGGATCTATCGCAAGGACGGCATGCAGATCGTGCGTGAAGCCGTCGAGGTCGAAAAAGACGAGCCTCTGAAGCTCGAAATCGCCGCCTTTGTCGAATGCGCCCGCCATGGCCGCCGTCCTGTCGTCACTGGGCAGGAAGGCGCGGAGGCAGTGCGCATCGCGCTGGAGATCACCGATCAAATCGAACGCAACGCTGCTCTGGCCACGCCATGAACCGCATCTTCATCATCGCAGGCGAAGTCAGCGGCGACACCCATGCCGCCGGACTCCTGCGTGAGTTGAAGACACTGGAACCCGACCTGAAAGTCGTCGGTCTCGGCGGACCGAAGATGCGCGAAGTGATCGGCGAGAGCATTGAGGACTGGGTCGAAACGGCCGGTGTGGTCGGTTTGTGGGAGGTGGTGAAGATGTACCGCTACTTCAAGGAGAAGCTGGATGGCGTGCTGGACTCGATCCTCGATCAAAAGCCCGAAGCGGTCATCCTCGTCGATTATCCCGGCTTCAATCTGCGGCTGGCGAAGGCGCTGCGCCTCGGCGGCTACAAAGGCCGCCTCCTCTACTACATCAGCCCACAGGTCTGGGCGTGGAAGAAGGGCCGCGTGAAGACAATGGCCCAAGTGCTCGACCTCATGATCTGCATCTTCCCCTTCGAGAAGGAGTTTTATGAGAAGAGCGGCCTGCGCACCGAATTCTGCGGGCATCCGATGGTGGACCGCGTGGTCACCTTGAAACGTGAATGGAAGCGCGAACCCGGCCTCGTCGGCTGGTTTCCTGGCAGCCGGCTCAATGAAGTGCGTCGCTTGTTCCCGCTCATGATGGATGCCGCGAAAGCGATCAAACTGGCGGTGCCGAACGCCCGTTTTGCCGTTTCAGCCGCGAACGAGACGCTGGCGGGCTTCATGCGTGAGATGGCGGAGGAGCATGGCATGCCCGAGGCGAAGCGCTGGATCGAGACCGGCACGGTCTATGATCTGATGCAGCGTGCCGAGGCCGGAGCCGTGGCCTCCGGCACCGCCACGCTCGAAGCCGCCTGCTTTGGCCTGCCCTACACACTGATCTACAACGTGAGCTGGCCCACCTACATCATCGCGAAGCTGGTGGTGCGCATCAAGCACCTCGGCATTATCAACATCCTCGCCAAACGCGAGGTGGTGCAAGAACTCGTGCAAGGAAAGCTCAATGCTGACACGCTGGCCAGAGCCACCGCCGACCTGCTCACCAGCGAATCAAAGCGACAGCACATGCAAGGCGAACTCGCCGCTGTGGTGGCGACACTCGGTTCCGGCGGCGCGTATGCACGCGTGGCCAAAGTGGTGCATGAGTCTCTGGCAGCCTAGCCGCCTCAGAGGCTGACCTGAGGCAGCTTCCACACGTGCTTCGCGTATTCGAGGATGGTGCGGTCGCTGCTGAATTTGCCAACACGGGCGGTGTTATGAATGGCCATCTTCTGCCAGTGCTTCTGGTCGCGGTAGGCTAGATCCACTTTGGCCTGGCTGGCGGCATAGGAATCGTAGTCCGCCATGACCAGGAAAGGATCGCCGTGCGTGAGCAGGCTGTCGCGCAACGGTTTGAACTCGTCCTGATTGCCGGTGAAGTAATCCGAAGCCAGCCAGTCGATGCTGAGGCGCAGATCTTCACTGGCGTGGTAGAAATCCCATGGGTTGTAGCCCTTGGCATACAGCTCGGTGACTTCCTCGACGGTGAGTCCGAAGATGAAGATGTTTTCCGGGCCGACCTCTTCGAGGATCTCGACATTCGCACCGTCGAGCGTGCCAATGGTAAGAGCGCCATTGAGCGCGAGCTTCATGTTGCCGGTGCCGGAGGCTTCCTTGCCAGCGGTGGAGATTTGCTCGGAGAGATCGGCGGCAGGAATGATGCGCTCGGCGAGGGAGACGCCATAGTTCGGAATGTAGATGACCTTCAGCTTGCCATCGACACGCGGATCATGATTCACCTTGGCGGCGAGGGCATTGATGGCGTGGATGATGTTTTTCGCGAGGTAATAACCCGGAGCCGCCTTGGCGCCGAAGATGAAGACACGCGGGGCCATGTCGATCTGCGGATTGGCGATGATCTTGCGGTAGAGGCTGACGATGTGCAGGAGATTGAGGTGCTGGCGCTTGTACTCGTGCAGACGCTTGATCTGCACATCGAACAAGGCGTCAGGACTGACGCAGACACCGCAGGTGTCCTGAATGATCTTGGCGAGGTGTACTTTGTGACCGCGTTTGATGGCCTGGAAGCGCTCACGGAAGGATGAGTCGTCGGCAAAACGATCGAGAGCCTTGAGTTTCGTTGAGTCCTTCAACCAGCCTTCGCCGATGGATTCGGTGATGAGCGCGGAGAGCTGCGGATTGCACACATCAAGCCAGCGACGGAAGGTGACGCCGTTGGTCAGGTTGAGGAAGCGCTCGGGATACAATTCAAAGAACTCCGGGAAGAGACGTTCACACAGCAGCCGCGTGTGCAGCGCGGCGACACCGTTGGTGGCATGGCTGCCGAGGACGGAGAGATGCGCCATGCGGACGTGTTTGCCGCCACGCTCTTCAATGAGGGAAAGGTTGCGTTTTTTCTCCGCATCGCCCGGCCAGCGTGTCTCCACATCACCTTCGAGGAAGCGTTTGTTGATTTCGTAGATGATCTGGAGATGGCGTGGCAGCACACGGTCGAAGAGCGCGGCACTCCAAGTTTCGAGAGCCTCGGGAAGCAGCGTGTGATTGGTGTATGAGAAGGTTTTCTGGCAGATGTCCCAGGCCTGGCTCCACTCGATCCCCTCGTCATCCACGAGGATGCGCATGAGCTCGGGAATGGCGACAGCCGGATGCGTGTCATTGAGCTGGACCGCCGCCTTGGAGGGGAACTCGCTCCATGGCAGCTCATAGCCGCCTTTGAAACGACGCACGATGTCTGCCAGGGAGCAGGCGACGAAGAAATACTGCTGCACGAGGCGGAGTTCCTTGCCGCTTTCCGTGGCATCGTTCGGGTAAAGCACCTTGGAGACAGTCTCGGCGATGGCTTTTTCTCGCAGGGCCTCGACGTAGCTGCCCTCGTTGAAGACCTTGAAGTTAAAATCTTCATCCGCCTGCGCCTGCCAGAGGCGCAGCACGTTCACCGTGCTGCTGTCGTAGCCGACGATGGGAATGTCCCACGGCAGGCCGAGCAGGCATTTCGTTTCGATCCATTCGTGGTGCGGCTGGCCGAACTCGTCGAATTTTTGAATGACCTTGCCATACAGATGCACGGTCTGGCGGTAGGACGGGCGGGCGATCTTCCACGGGCTGCCATCGCGCATCCAGGCGTCGGGATGCTCGACCTGTTTGCCGTTCACGAACTCCTGACGGAAGAGGCCAAACTCATAATGGATGCCGTAACCGATCGCCGGAAGGTCCAGGGTGCTGAGCGAATCCATGAAGCAGGCCGCGAGACGACCGAGACCGCCGTTGCCGAGGCCCATGTCAGGCTCCTTTTGCACGAGCACATCGAGATCCTTGCCCATGTCCGCCAGCGCTTCTTTCGTGGCGTCATAGATGCCTGCATTGCGCAGGTTGTTCTCCAACAGACGGCCCATGAGATATTCGAGCGAGAGATAATGCACACGACGGACTCCCTGCGCGCGATGCTGCCGGCGCGACTGCGTGGCACGCTCCATGACGCGATCACGCACGGCGAGCGAGGTGGCGACATACCAGTCGTTCTCACTCGCGGTTTCGATGTAGGCCCCGAGGGTGAAGCGCAGATGATTGGTGATCGAAAGCTTGAGGCTGTCGGAAGTGTTGAGGACGGCGCAGTTGGCGAGGGCTTCCATGAGTGTTCTTTTTTAGAAATGAATTTACCAGACGAGCCACTTGGGAGACTCGACCGGAGCGATAAGGAGGGTGATTTCGCCCTTGGGCGGTTTGACTTGAAAGTGAGATAGCAGGATGCCTGCCGTGCCACGCCGGAATTCCTCGAATTTTTTGGTCAGTTCACGTGCCACCACCACGCGACGCTCAGGCCCTGCCTCAGCCAGGATGGCCAGCGTGTCCACGAGCCGGTAGGGGCTCTCAAAGTAGATGCTGGTGCAGTCGCGCTGAAGAGCAGCGGTCAGTTCGGTGGCGCGCGCGCCTTTTTTGTGCGGCAGGAAACCGCCAAAGTAGAATGGTGTGGTGGGGAGACCCGACGCGGCGAGCGCCGTGAGCACAGCGCTGGGTCCAGGAATGCCCTCCACATGCAGCCCCCCCGCAACGGTGGCTCCGACGAGCCTCTGCCCCGGATCGGACACGGTGGGCATTCCCGCATCGGAAATCAGCGCCACACTGCCGCCCTGGCGCATGTGATCGAGCAACTGCGGGATGCGCTGCGCCTCGTTGTGCTCATTCAGGCTGATGAGCCGCGCGCGGATGTCGTGGTGTTTCAGCAGCATGCCGGAATGGCGGGTGTCTTCGCAGGCAACCAAGTCAGCGGCACGCAAGACATCGAGCGCGCGCTGGGTGATGTCACGCATGTTGCCGATGGGGGTGGCCACGAGATGCAGGCCCGGTTTCAGCCGGCCCATGGAGGCCACAGGCTCTAATGGCGCATCCTCTTCACTCTGGATAGGCTCTGGGGGTAAATCCTGCTCCGACGGCATGAGACGGACAGGCGGTTACCAGCCCTCGGAGACTTCATCCGCCACATTGTAGGCGAGACGTTGTGCGGCATCTTCGAGCAGCTGGGTTTCCGAAAGCTGAAGATTGGCATCGAGAATGATGTAGGAGTCAGCCGAGGCGCTTCCATTGTGGAGCACGGTTCCCGACGCAGCATCCTTGATGACGTAGCTGCTGTTGAGAGTCGCCATAATCTGCGAGGTGAGCAGGATGTTGTTGCGGTCCGAACGGAACTGCGAGCGGGTGATCTGCTGAATATTGCCCTCCAGCACCGCCTCGGCATCGCTCTTGGCGACAATTTGATACGAGCCGTGGTTTTGCAGTTGCTTGATGACCGCATTCGTCACCAGCACGGCGAGACGAGGTTCAAGCGTGAGATTTTTAAAGGTCGGCACCGCGATCTTGGTGATGTTGCGCAGGTGGGCAGGCTTTTGGCCGCCGAGGGTGTAGCCCGCACAACTGGAAAGCAGGAGGCAGACGGGGGCCAGCAAAAGGAAAATCTGTTTCATCCAAAAAAGTTTGAGAAGTGATGCCATCCAGCATGGCGTGATTGCCATGTCCGCGCAAGAATTATGACGCAGGCTTCACCGTCGGCGGTGGCGGCACCGGCAGCTTGTTGCCGGAGGCAGGAGGAGGCGGGATCAGCGGCTTGTTCGGAACCGGAGGCACCGGCAACAGCGCGGGTTTTTCCGTCTCTGGCACCGGCGGCAGCAGTGAACCCGCACCTGGCATCGTTGCACCCGGGCGCAACGGCAGCATGGGCTCCTGCAGGGGGATGGGCATGAAACCCTCATCGCCCGTGCGCATCCTGGGTTTCTGGCTCAGACGGGCCAGTTCCGGCGCCAGCGGGCCAACATAATCATCACGCGTTTTCAAATTCTGCGCCGTGAGCGCTGTGTAATCCTGTCCCGGACCCTTCTTCGCATCTGCCACGCCTTCGGGATCGGTGGCGGCGAGTTCAGCGAGCAGCGTGCGGGCTTCAGCCGAGACTTCAGGCGAGCCGAACTTCAGCGCCTCGTTGAGGTAAATCGCCGCCGCCTTGGTCTTGCCGATGCGCTTGTAAAACTTCGCCACGGTCAGCGATTGATTGGCCTCCGCCGTGTTCACCTGGCTGAGAATCATCTCCGTCTCCTGCTTGCGCTCCCCGGCGGGATTCGAGGCGATGTAAGTGCGAAGCGCGTCACGTGCGGCGAGCAGGTTGGAGGCGTCCTCACTGCGCTGGGCGGCGATGTTGCTGATGGAGCCGATGCGGAACTGCGCTTCGGCCGCCTGCGAGGTGTTGGGGTAGTTTTCCACCACCTTCTGATAGGCGGCGACGGCCTTGTCCTTCTCTTTCATGTCCTGCTGGATTTCAGCGATGCTGAACTGCGCCAGCGGAGCGTACTTGCCGAAGGGGGCGTTTTTGATGATCTGCTCGTAAAACCCGATCACTTCCGAGGTGTTCAATTTCATCGGCAGCAGCAGCAGGCCGCTTTGCTTTTTGCCACCTTTCGCCTCTTCGGCGATTTCATACTGCTTTTCGATGGCCTCGGCGAACCGGGGACTGTCACGGTAGGCTTGAATGAAGGCCTGAAATGCCTCGAAGGCAGCATCCATTTTGCCCACATGGCGGATGATGAGTGCATTTTGAAAGGACGCCTCCCCAGCGCTCACTGTGAAGGGATATTTCTTCACGATGGCCTGGTACAATCCCTGCGCCTTGCCTGCTTTGCCGGCATTGTGCGCCAGCCGGGCCTGCGCGAGCAAGGCCGAGGCGGCGGCTTCCTGAGTATCACGCTCGCTGGCCATCGGCACCACCTTGTCCTTTTTGCCGAAAATGAACTCAAACAAGGCAAAGGAAGGGGTCGTCAGAGACAGGAACGACAGGGCACACGCCAGGACCACTGGCAGGCGGGCAGAAATGGGGGGGATCATCGTTCCGATAGTATGTTCTGGTTAAGCATGCGTCAAGGTTGCAACATGCCCATCTCGACATCCTTTTGCGGCTCTTGTTTTGCCCTTTTTCCCGGCTTATGAGGCCCGTCATGCGTCTCTCCTGCCTCATTGCCCTAGTCCTCCCTGCCCTGGCTCTCTGTCAAAGCCCCGCCGGCTTCCAAGTCGTGCGCAATCTCGACTATGTTGGCAAGGGCAACCCACGCCAGATGCTCGACCTCTACCTGCCTGAGACGAAGACCACCAAACCACGTCCGCTCGTGGTGTACATCCACGGCGGCGGCTGGGAAAACGGCAGCAAGGACCAAGCTGGCGTGCTCATCAATCTCATCAAGGACACAGCCTATGCCGGAGCCAGCATCAACTACCGCCTCACTAACGAGGCCATCTGGCCCGCGCAGCTTCATGACTGCAAAGCCGCCATCCGCGCCCTCCGCGCCCATGCTGCGGAGAACCAGATCGACCCGGACAAGATCGCCGTCTTCGGCATCTCGGCCGGCGGGCATCTCGTCAGCCTGCTCGGCGTCACCGGCGGTGTGAAGGAACTGGAGGGCGAGCTGGGCACGAACCTCGGTCAAAGCAGCCGCGTCACCTGCGTGCTCGACTTCTGCGGCCCTTCAAACTTCCTCACCTTCGCCGGTGAAGGGACGATCATCAATGTGGACGATCCCAAGACTGGGCTCTCGAAGCTCATCGGCGGCACGGTCAAAGAAAAGCCCGACGTTGCTCGCAGCGCCTCTCCCGTCACCTACATCACCAAAGATGACGCCCCCTTCCTCATCATCCATGGGGACAAGGACAACATCGTCCGCTATGCCCAAGCCACCGAGTTCGACGCGGCGCTCGAGAAGGCCCAGATTCCCGCCACCCTCCTCACCGGCACCAACGGCGGCCACGTCTTCTTCAGTGCGCCACTCTTCGAGCACATGCGCCACTTCATCGACCGCCATCTCCTTGGCAAAGACGTCCAGATCCCCGAAGGAGCCGTTCCTTCCAAGTAGAGCATTGTTCCGTTTGCTGCTTGCCATCCACCAAGAACGAGGAACTAAGAACCAAGAACCTTTTTTGATGACCGATTCCGAAATCCAGTCCGCCATCCTCGACATGGGCCGCCGGGCCCGTGCCGCCTCCTACGCCCTCGTCAAACTCTCCACCACGCAGAAAAACGCCATCCTACATGCGATGGCCGATGAGATCCGTGCACGACAAGAAGTCATCCTCGCGGCCAATGCCCTCGACCTCGCCCGTGCCGAGCAAAACGGCCTCAGCAAGGCCATGATCGACCGCCTCGCGCTCGATCCAAAGCGTTTGCAAGACATCTCCGACGCCTTGCATGAAGTCGCCGCCCTGCCCGATCCCGTCGGTGAGCAGCTCCGCGTCTGGACCCGCCCCAACGGCCTCCACATCCGCAAAGTCCGCGTTCCCATCGGTGTCATCGGCATCATCTTTGAATCACGCCCTAACGTCACGAGCGACGCCGCCTCGCTCTGCTTCAAAACCGGCAACGCCACCATCCTCCGTGGCGGCAGTGAGGCCATCGACAGCAACCGCGCCCTCGCCGCCGCGTTGCAGGCCGGTGGCGAACGCGTCGGTCTCCCGCCCGACAGCATCCAGCTCATCCCCTTCACCGACCGCGCCAGCGTCGAGCACATGGCGAAGATGGATCAATACCTCGACCTCATCATTCCCCGCGGTGGCAAAGGCTTGATCGAAAAAGTCGTCGCCTGCGCCCGCATGCCCGTCATCAAGCACTACGACGGCGTCTGCCACGTCTATGTCCACGCCGATGCCGATCTGCAGATGGCCGCCGACATCATCGTCAATTCCAAGTGCCAGAAGCCCGGCGTCTGCAACGCCCTCGAAACCTTCCTCGTCCATCAGGACATCGCCGCCTCCTTTTATCCGCTCATCGGCCAGCGCCTTGTCGAAGCCAAAGTCGAAATCCGTGGCGATGCCACCGCCTTGCAGCACCTCGGCGTGCCCGCCCAAGCCGCCACCGAGGAAGATTGGACCACCGAATACCTCGACCTCATCCTCGCCGCCAAAACCGTCAGCGGCTTGGATGAAGCCATCGCCCACATCAACCGCCACGGTTCCCACCACACCGACAGCATCATCACGCGGGATCGCAGTGCCGCCGAACGCTTCCAGCACGAGGTGGACAGCGCCGTCGTCCTTCACAACGCCAGCACGAGATTCAACGACGGCGGCGAATTCGGCTTCGGTGCCGAGATCGGCATCTCCACCGACAAACTCCACGCCCGCGGCCCCATGGGCCTCGCCGAGCTGTGCAGCTACAAGTATCTCGTGGATGGCAGTGGTCAGACGCGCGTGTAACCCACTGCAAGTGATCCTCCTCGTCCTCCTACTCGAACTCGTCCTCGATGGATGGGTCCTCTTTGCCAGGAGCCAGGATCAAGCCTCCATACTTGGCATCTGAGAAACGCAGGAAAAGAGGAAAGCAGCGCGGCGCACAATCTGCATCGGAGCGCTGCGGACTGAAGTCCGCGCTCCACGATTCCGCCCCCAACCTGATTTTGCCTCGAAAACACGGATAACAGATCGGGAGTTAGTTGAGTGAGGCTTCAAAGTCCAGCGGGGACATGTAGTCGAGGGAAGAATGGAGACGCTTGGAGTTATAAAAGGTGGTGATGTAATCGAAGATCATGGTGATGGCAGCGGAGCGGGTGGCGGGGATGGTGGAGCCGAAGGCTTCGGTTTTGAGCGTGGCCCAAAAGGACTCCATGGCGGCGTTGTCGTAGCAGTTGCCTGTGCGGCTCATGCTGGGGATGGCGTGACGCAGGGTGAGGTCAGCGCGGTAGGCCGCGCTGGCATACTGGCAGCCACGATCGATATGAACGATGAGGTCGTGCAGGGGAACACCGCGATGACTGTAGGCCTGGCGCAGCGAGGTGATGACCAGCTCCACAGGCATGGCCGCAGAGGCGTGCCAGCCGAGCACTCGGCGACTGCATAAATCCAGCGTGGCATCAAGATAGAGCCAGCCTTCACGCGTGGGGATGTAAGAGCCGAGCACAGCGAGACAGCCAACCGTCAGGCTGCCCGCAGGGTGAGCGCAGCGAACGAAGCAAATGTCTTTGACCCAGATCTCGTTGAGGCGGGTGGGTGGAGTGGGGCGGCGTTGTTGAAGCAGATTGGCGGCAATGGGGCCGCAGTGATTGCTGTGCGTGGTTTTAGGCACGAAGCGGCGCTTGGCCTTGGGGCGCAGTCCCTTGGCGGCCATCAGGCGGCTGATGCGTCTGCGGCTCACGCCGAGGCCCTGCGCCTTGAGCACCTCGCGCAAACGCGGACTGCCATAAGTCTGGCGGCTGAGCTTGAAGCCTTCGACGAGTTGCGTGGCGATGGCTTGATCCTGCTGACGGCGCTGGCGGTGCGCCTTGTGCGTGTGATCGTAGTAACCACTGCGCGATACTTCAAGCGTCTGGCGCATGTCAGTGAGACAATGCGTGTTGCCAGGATGGGAGATCATGGCGTGGATCATCTCGTGGCGACGGGGGATGTCTGGCCGACAGCCGAGCGAAGCGAGACAGACAGCACGGAGTGCTGCCCGCAGGGCGAAGGCGCAGCCGAGTCAATGGCCAAGGCTTTTTTAAAATGTCGTGCTGGATGATGACATGACGCAGATCGGCCTGGAGGCGGGCCACCGCCGCCGCAAGCGCCACGGGGCCGCGCGCGCCTTCGGCCATCAACAGAACGGCTTGCTCTTTGAAGGCTTCATCATGCATCGGGTGCTGCGCACCCCGGTTGGTCGATTCAGATTCTTGGTTCACTGGACACGGTTCCTATACAGGTTGGTTTTCGTGTCCGCGAATTCGTGGCAGGCTCAGAGGACATGCCAGCCGGTGCCGTCCATCACCAGCAACGCACGGTCCCTTGGTATCGGCTTCGTTGAATTCCGGGAGCAGCGCTCACGACACTCATCTCACCCACGCTCATCGCTGCATTCTATCTGTGTGCCTTCGGCTATCTCCACTTCGTTCCGGTTCGCAGCCCGCCATTGTGCTCGGCTCCAAGTCTCATTCATTCCGCACTCCTCCATCACTCCACTTCTCCAACTCTCCTCCGCCCTTTCGCGTCGTCGCGTGAGAAATCCCGCCCCCGACCTCCGTAACTCTCCGGCCTCAGGGTCTCCAGGAGGCAGGCTGCCTCCGGCGGCATCACAGTTCATCTCAACCAGGACTTGTTCATGAATCTCCTCCCGAGCTCCCGTCGCCGATTTCTTCAAGCCGGTGGCATCGGCGCTCTGAACCTCGCCATCCCGGGACTCGTCGTCGGGAAGGACAAGCTCGATGCCTCGGGCAAGGCAGTGGCTTCGAAGAAGCGCTGCATCTTCCTGCTGCTCTGCGGCGGTCCGAGCCAGCTCGACACTTGGGATCTGAAGCCCGACGCTCCGTCCGAAATCCGCGGACCCTACAAACCCATCCGCACCAAAGTGCCCGGCATGCACTTGAGCGAGCTCCATCCTCTGCTCGCGAAAGTCACCGATCACTTCTGCCTCATCCGCTCGATGACGCACCCAGGCCCGATCAGCAATCACTTCGACGCCATGCACAACCTGCTCAGCGGGCAGTTGATCGAGCGCGTCAAGCAAGGCGAGCCCGACGGCCTGCCCTACCTCGGTTCCGTCGTGGCCAAGCATCTTCCAAGCGAGCACAACCTCGTCTCCAACGCCTGGCTCATCAAATGCGTTGGGCAGCCCGTCTTCTGCGCGCCAAACATCGGCTCGGGCGGTTACCTCGGCTCCGCTCAAGCGCCGGTGTTCATCGGCTCCGCCGACAACCATCCCGCGATGCCGAACTTCAAACCACCGGAGATTTATGACATGGGCGATCCCGCCCGTCTGTGGGAACGGCGCAAACTGCTGGCCGATCTTGAATCCAAAGCCCTGGCCGACACCCCGCTTGGCAAGGACTGGAGTGAACTCCGCGAGAAAGCCTACGATTCCATGACCCGCCCCGAAGGTAGGCAGGCCTTTGACTTGACGCAGGAAACCGTCGCCGTGCGCGAGCGCTACGGCATGCATCCCCTCGGTCAAAATCTCCTCCTGGCCCGGCGCATGGTCGAGGCCGGCGTGCGCTTCGTTACCGTCAACGGCTGGGTCGGTCCCGCGCCGGGAGAAAAAGACGGCGGCCCGCCCAGTTCCAGTTGGGACATGCATGGCGGGAACATGGGCATGGGCAACGCCTTCGGCACCGGCTCTTACGGCATGAACTTCTGCCTGCCCCGCCTCGATCAGGCGCTCTCCGCCCTCCTCAGCGATTTGAAGCAGCGCGGTCTGCTCGAAGACACCCTCGTCGTCGCCGTCGGCGAATTCGGGCGCACGCCCATCATCCTGACGAAAGGGCCACCCGGGCGCCAACACTGGCCCAAGTGCTTCTCCGCCATTGTCGCTGGCTGCGGCATTCGCGGCGGTGCGGTTTATGGCGAGTCTGACAAAACCGCCTCCGCCCCGATCAGTGATCCCGTCACCGTCCAAGATCTCCACGCCACCGTGCTCCACGCCTTGGGTGTGCCCCTCAACGACCTCGGCATGAACACCGGCCTCTCCCGTCCCCCCTTCTCCACCGGCAAACCAGTCCTCGGCCTTTTCGGCTGAGCAGGCTCCCGCTTTCAGCATTTCAGTTTTTCAGCTTTCGTTTTCCCATTTCCCCTCCTGATCGCGCCTTCTTCGCCGACGCATCACCGCCAGTCCCAGTCCCAGCCCAAGGAGCATGGCACGGCCTGGCTCCGGCGTCGCATACAGGCTGGCATTGATCCCGCCGGGGAGACGCCCGGCGGTGGGACTCCAGAAGTTGATGCGGCCGATTTGATCCCCGCCCGTGGCCTCGACGCCCAGATACTGGGTCGATGCCGGGTCGGCACTGAAGTTGGTGGATCCCAAGAAAGCTCCCGTCGTCGAATAAGCACTGATCACAATGTTCGAAAATCCGGCCCCGTTGATGGAAAAGGGGTTCAACCCCACCCCGTTCACCTGCGTCGTAGGGCTGAAGATCCAGTCCAGACTGTTGGTGGTGCTCGCGATCGTGATGACTGGCGTGATGTTCCCCCGGGTGGAATTGGGCCCCACCGCCAGCAGGATGGTGCCCATGCTCACGACCGAGGCCGACCCGCCCAGCGAGTTGCTCTGCACCGTCATCGGCATCACCAGCCCGCTGTTGTACGGAAAGTTCGGCACCCCCTGTGTGATTGGCGGGTTCGGGTTCGCGTTGGAGTTCGTGCCCAGCGCGGATCCCCCAAAGGTTTCCGTGCCCAGCAGGGTGTTGTTCGTCACCGCAGACATCGCCGTGGTGAACCCGGTTTGATCATTCACATGAAAGGTGACCGCTGCTCTCAGCGCCACCGGTGCTGTCAGCACAAGCATTCCAAACACGCGGCACACCAAGAACAAGACAACGTTCCTCTTCCCCGCGGCACGATGAAGACTGGTATTCATAATAAGAGGATTGTTTTCAAAAACAGGGCCATTAGCAAGACCAATCATCGCGCGCATTTTGCGCCACCCTCCCGAATGCTGGCTGACGCGCCTTCATCGACCTGACTCGGATGGGGTCTCAGGCTTTAGGCCGACGAAGACGAAAGGGGCACCTGCCGTCAGCCCGCCCTGCCAGTAAGCCGCAGTGGGTGGAGCGTTCGGAGCGTAGTTCGGTGAAGACCCACGAATGCGAAGGGAAACCCAAATGGCATCGAATCGCCACTCATAGCCAAAGTTGGAATCATGAAGACTGGCGGTGGAGTACGTTTCTTGCGCGAACGCTCAAGCTCTGGCGACGGGAGGAGCACTGATACGACAATGAAGCCCCTCGCGTTGCCAGCAGCGCCATTGTTAGGCGACATCGGGTTCATCGAGACGAGCGAAGAGGAACAAACGAGCGCGGAAGAAAAGCAGTGGAATGCCCCCGACGCGGAATTGAAGATGAAGCTCTTTATCAGTTATGCCCAAGTGAACGAGAAGGAGTTGCTGCCCTTCCGACAGAACCTCACACACTTGAGCCAACAAGGATACATTCAGGTGTGGCAGGATCGTGATCTACTTTCCGGAGAAAAGTGGGAGGCCGGCAGTCGTGACGCTCTAAACCATGCCGATATCGTCCTGCTCTTCTACACCACGGCGGCTAGGATCTCCAAATTCATCCAAGAAACCGAGTTGCCGATCATGCTCGAACGCTCCGACAACAATCAATGCACTGTTCTCTGGGTACCACTGGAGCGAAACGACCTGAATGCCAGCCACCCTCTTGAAAGCCGTCTCAAAGACATCCAATGTGCCACCCAGGACGCAATGCAAATCTATGACTTCGAAATCGTGCAGAAAGGCTGGTTAGAAGTCGAGCAAGCGATCCGCAAGGCTGTGGAGACACGGCGGAAATTGCGGAAATAAACGACAACGCTTCACTCTTAGGGCAGATGATTCTCCAGCCACCTCCGGTCAAAACTCGATGTTGCCAGTAGACATTACCATATGGATGAATCACTCCGCCGCTGGCATGCCTTCGGATTCCGGTTCTGAGGGTTCGACTACAGTCGCAGGCACTTCGCCGACTTCAACAACCGGCACCACATCATCGGCGACCACAGTGGCCACGTCCTGAATGGTTTCGCCTTCGTTGAGGCCCATGAGCTTGACGCCCTGGGCGTTGCGGCCGGTTTCGCGGATGTCGCAGACGCGGATGCGCACGCTCTGGCCCTTGGTGGTCATGAGCATGAGTTCGTCTTTGTCATGCACGGCTTTCGCAGCGACGACTTTGCCGGTTTTCTCGGTGACGTTCATCGTGGTGACACCTTTGCCACCACGATTGGTGAGGAGGCGGTATTCGTCGAAGGCGGTTCGCTTGCCGAGGCCGTTCTCGCTCACGACGAGCAGCATGGCTCCCACCTCGTGCGTGATGCAGCTCACGAGGAAGTCGCCATCGTCGAGCGTGATGCCGCGCACACCGGCGGTGGCACGGCCAATCGGACGCAGATTCGGTGACGCGGGATCATCGCCCGTCTCGTGGAAGCGGGCACACATGCCTTCATGCGTGATGAGACAAATCTCCTTGTTGCCGTCGGTGAGGACGCAATCAACGAGGTCGTTGCCTTCATCGAGCTTGATGGCGATGATGCCGTCCTTGCGGTAGTTTTTGAACTCTTCGAGGGCGGTTTTCTTCACCGTGCCATCCTTGGTGGCAAAGAGCACATACTTGTCCGCCGCCCACATGGCCTCGTCTTCGGGGCCCTGGGCAACAAGAATCAATACGGCCGCGATTTTCTCTTCAGCGCGCAGATTGAGCATGTTCTTGATGCTGCGGCCCTTGCCGGTACGTGCAGCCTCCGGGATCTGATACACCCGCTCCACATACATGCGGCCCGTGTTGGTGAAGAAGAGCAGGAAGTCGTGCAGATGCGCGCTGAAGAGATGCTCGACGAAGTCGGTCGCCTCCTCCTCGCCCTGCGCTTCGCGGGCCTCCATGCCTTTGAGGCCTTTGCCACCACGGTTTTGCAGGCGGTATTCGGTCGTGGAGGTGCGCTTGATGCTGCCCAGATGCGTCATGGTGACGACGGTCGGGTCGTTCGGAATGAGATCGACATTCTCGATCTCACCTTCGGCAGCTTCGATGCGGGTAAGGCGCGGGCCAGCGTGCTTGAGGCGGATGGCCATCAATTCGTCCTTGATGATCTGGAGCACGCGGGACTCACGGGCCAGGATGTCCATGAAGTCGCGGATGCTGACGAGAACGTCGTCGTAGTCGGCCTTGATCTTGTCGCGCTCGAGTCCGACGAGCTGATAGAGGCGAAGTTCGAGGATGTCTTCGACCTGCTTATCGGTGAAGATGTATTTGTCGCCCACAATGCTGGCCTGGGCGCGAATCATGATGCCGAGCTGCTCGGCTGTGCTGATGGCGAAGCTGTAAGCCTTGAGGCGCTCACGAGCTTCGTCGCGGTTCTTGCTGTCGCGGATGATCTTGATGAAATCGTCGAGATGGCCGAGCGCGAGGAGCTGGGCTTCGAGTTTTTCGGCCTTGATCTCGGCCTGCTTGAGCAGGAAGCGCGTGCGGCGGATGATGACCTCGCGGCGGTGCTCGATGTAGCACGCGATGGCGTCCTTCATGCTCAACACACGCGGCTTGCCGCCGTCGATGGCCAGCATGTGGATCGAGAAGCTCGATTCGAGCGCGGTGTGCTTGTAGAGATTGTTTAGCACGACCTGCCCGCGTGCATCGCGCTTGAGGTCGATGACGACGCGGGTGTTTTCATCCGACTCATCGCGCACACCGCTGATTTCCGCGATGATCTTCTCGTTGGCGAGTTCAGCAATGCGCTTCACCAGTTCGGCGCGGTTCACGTTGAACGGAATCTCGGTGATGATGATCTGCTCACGGTTGCCGTTCTCAGCGATCTCGGCCTGACCACGAATGCGCACGCTGCCGTGGCCGGTTTCCATGTATTCACGGATGCCGTTGGTGCCGAGGATGACGCAGCCCGTCGGGAAATCGGGGCCTTTGATGTGCGCCTGAAGCTCTCCGCAAGTGATCTGCGGATTGTCGATCTGCGCGCACACCGCATCGACGACTTCGCCGAGGTTGTGCGGCGGCATGTTCGTGGCCATGCCGACCGCGATGCCGGTGCCGCCATTGACGATGAGATTCGGGAACGCCGCCGGGAACACGGTCGGCTCGGTGAGACGTTCATCGTAGTTGGGCACGAAATCGACCGTCTCCTTCTCCATGTCCGACATCAAAGTCCCGCCGAGATGCGTCATGCGGGCTTCCGTGTAACGCATGGCAGCCGGAGGATCGCCTTCCACCGAGCCGAAGTTCCCCTGCGGGTCGATCAGCGGCTCACGAATGGCCCAGGGCTGTCCCATGTGAACGAGTGTCGGGTAAATGACCGCCTCGCCATGTGGATGATAGTTACCCGAGGTGTCACCGCAGATCTTCGCGCACTTCATGTGCTTCTTCGGCGGATAGAGCGACAGCTCATGCATCGCGTAAAGGATGCGACGCTGAGAGGGCTTCAAACCATCGCGAACATCCGGCAGCGCACGGGCGATGATGACGGACATCGAATAGTCGAGGAAGGAGTTCTTCACTTCTTCAGCGACAGAGATGGGGCGGATGTTGGGGTCTTGCATGGACGGAGAACGAAAGGGCTAAACGAAAGAACAGGAAGCGGGCGAAAGGCCCCGGATTACACGTCGAGGTTGCGGACGTTGAGGGCGTTTTCTTCGATGAAGTGCTTTCGTGGCTCGACCACATCACCCATGAGGATGGTGAACATGCGTTCGGCTTCATGGGCGTTGGTTTCGTCGAGTTTGACCTGGAGGAGGGTGCGCTTGTTCGGGTCCATGGTGGTCTCGAAGAGCTGCTTGGCGTTCATTTCGCCCAGACCTTTGAAGCGCTTGATCTCCATGCCGCGTTTGCCGATCTCCATCACTTTGTCGAGGATGCCTGGGATGCTGAAGACGGGGTGAACTTTGGCGTTGTCGCCATCGCCTTCGATGACTTCAAAGAGCGGCTTGTCCTGGCTGCTGAAGTGATCGACGTGCAGGCCAAGCTCATCAAGCTGCTGGAAACGCTTCTTCATGCCGTGGGCCTCGTGAATTTCAATGAGGCGGGCGCGGCGATGAGACTTCGGCAATGCCGCAGTTCCGTTGCCGTTGGTGTCAACGGCGGCAGTGGGATTGGCAAAGAGATGGAGATCGCTGTTTTCGCGAGCGAAGGCGGCGAGCTGCTCGTTGCTGTGGAAATAGTGGATGCGCACTTCGTTGCCTTCGCGGATCACAACGAGATGATGCGGCAGGTTGCCGGAGGCTTCGTCACGGGCCTGGAGGTAATGCTCAAAGTCAGCGCCGTGACGGCGGATGATGTCGGCGAATTTGGCAACGGGAACGAGAAGATCGAGGATGGCCTTGAGCCGGTCGGCAGTGAGTTTGCTGCCATCAGCGATGTTGCGCAGGCTGATCTCGCCGGAACCGAGTTCGAGCAGAATAGCGTCCATTTCGGCATCACTCTGCACGTATTCCTCGCGTTTTTTGCGCGTGACTTGGTAGAGCGGCGGCTGGGCGACATAAATGTGGCCGCCCTTCATGAGTTCCGGCATCTGGCGGAAGAAGAACGTGAGAAGCAAGGTGCGGATGTGGCTGCCATCGACGTCGGCATCGGTCATGATGACGATTTTATGGTAGCGGAGCTTCTCGATGTTGAAGGAGCCTTCCACCTCACTGTCGCCACCGATACCGGTGCCGATGGCAGTGATCATGGTCTGTACTTCCTTGTTCTGAAGCACTTTTTCGAGGCGTGCTTTCTCGGTGTTGATGAGTTTACCTCGGAGCGGAAGAATCGCCTGATTGTGGCGGTTGCGGCCCATTTTGGCAGAACCACCGGCGGAATCACCCTCGACAATGAACAGCTCAGTCTTCGCCGGATCACGTTCGGAGCAGTCGGCCAATTTGCCGGGCAGACCGCCGCTGCTCATCGCATCCTTGCGGATGGCCTCACGGGCCTTGCGGGCCGCTTCGCGTGATTTCGCGGCGATGATGATGTTCTTGATGATCTCGATGGCGGTATCGGGATTCTCATCAAAGAAGCGCAGCAGGCCTTCATAGACGATGGAATTGACGACGCCTTCGACCTCGCCGTTCACGAGCTTCACCTTCGTCTGCGAGTTGAAGCGCGGATTGGTCAATTTAACGCTCAAGACGCAGATCATGCCTTCGCGGCAGTCATCGCCCTCAATGTCGGGCAGTTTGTCTTTGAAAGCTTTCGGGTTGGCGTTGATATACTGCTTCACCGACTTCGTGAGCGCGGTTTTGAGGCCGCTGTAGTGCGTGCCGCCGTCGGGATTCGGAATGGCGTTGGCAAAGCAGAGTGTCTGCTCGTTGAGGCCCTTGTTCCATTGCAGCACGCAATCAACGAGGATGAATTTCTTCTTGTCGTCGATGGGCACCTCGCGGCGACCCGCGAGCGCGACCGGCTCAGGATGGATCTTGTCCTTGTCCGCGCCCATCTCGCGCACGAACTGCTTCACACCTTCTTGATAAATGAGCACTTCCTGGCGCTGCGGCTCGCAGCGCTCGTCGGTGAGCGTGATCTTGATGCCGGGATTCAGGAAAGCGAGTTCACGCAGGCGCACGAGCAGGCGATCAAAGACGTAAGCCGTCGTGATCGTGAAGATCGTGGCATCAGGGAAGAAGGAAATCTTCGTCCCTGTTGTCTTCGGATCATCGAGATCGCCGAGGACGGTCAGCGGCTCCGTCGTTTTGCCACGCTCGAAACCGATGGCGTGGATTTTGCCATCGCGGAAGACCTCGCACTTGAACCAGTCGGACAGAGCATTCGTACACTTCGCACCGACGCCGTGAAGACCGCCGGAGAATTCGTACGCGCCATCGCCGAACTTGCCGCCCGCATGCAGGCTGGTGAGCACGAGTTCCACCGTGGGAATCTTGGCCTTGGGATGCATTTCCACCGGGATGCCACGACCGTCGTCTTGAATCGTGATGGAACCGTCGGTGTGAATCGTGATCCAGACGTTTTTGCAATGACCGGCGAGATGCTCGTCGATGGAGTTGTCCACGACTTCAAAAACACAGTGGTGCAAGCCGCGCTCATCGGGGTCGCCGATGTACATGCCGGGGCGGAGGCGGACGGCTTCGAGGCCTTCGAGTTTCTGGATTTGATCGGCACCGTAGGCCTGGTTTTCGGCCACACCGGTATTGAAAGCAGCGTTCTGCTCAGGAGACTGTTCGGACATAAGATTTGATGGGAGAATCATCGACTGAATCCGTCCCAAAAACCGCTACCGGAAACGTGCTCGATGACAACCCGTCCAGACTAGCAAGATGGAATGGCGAGCAAAGAGATTTTTACCTCGAAACGCAGTCTTTTTTCTCCAGCGAAACAGACCTCAAATCACATCCTGCAAACCCAACTTCTCAATGACCTCCGCCGGCACCCCAGGATAAGGGCCGCCGACGCTGATATTGCCGACATAGCCAAGGCTTTTCCAAGTCTGGCTATGGGTGTAGTAGCCGCCGAGGCAGAGCTGGCGGAAGCGCTTGAAGAAGGAGGAGCCGACTTTGAATTCAGACCGCGCCTTGGCAGGGTCGCAGATGTCATCGGCGATCTGAGACTGCTGCGCGACGTCCAGCTCCTCGAAGCGTTTGGCGAAGCGCTTGAAGCTCTCGGTGTTAAGCCAGCCAAGGCCACCGCGGATGATTTCGCGATCCTCGTGATGCTCCGGGTAGTCGGCACTGACCCATTCGTTGATGAAATCCGGCACGCCGACCTCGGAGGCAGCGGGCGAAGTCTCGTCCTTGGGCAGGATCAAATCAGCCAAGGTCGTGGTGGTGGCGAGTTCTTCGGCGGAAAGCAGCTTTTCCCACGGAAACTTCACCGGTTGGGTGAAATCGGGGTCTTGAAAGACATGCCGCGAAGGAAACACCGCCGGAGCCGGCTCGGTGTGATTCGGCGCGGCGATGGCCGGAACAGCAGCAGCGCCAGCGGCACCGCTGAGGAGCCCTTTCAGAGCGTGGCGGCGAGAGATGAAGGAAGAATCGGACATGGCACAGATCGGTTAGATGTTCCCCCGCTTCATCTCCTCCATGAGCCATTCACTGGAGCGCCAGGCGAGGGCCAGGATGGTGAGGGTGGGGTTTTTGTCGGGATTGCTGGGCAAGACGGCTCCGTCCATGAGGAAGAGGTTCTTCACGTCCCAGGTCTGGCAGTATTGATTCGTGACGCTTTCCGAGGCCTTGTCGCCCATGCGGGCGGTGCCAACCTCGTGAATGATCTCGCCGGGGCGCTGGATGGCGTCCTTGCCACTTTGCGGCTTCGGCTTGCCTCCCATCTCCTCCAGCATCGCGGCAAAGGTCTGCTGCATGTGCTCGGCCTGCTTGATCTCGTGATCGCTCCACTTCCAATGGAAGCGCAGCACGGGGATGCCCCATTGATCAACGACATTGGGATCGAGTTCGCAATAGCAGTCTTTGTTCGGCAACATTTCGCCACGTCCTGCGAAACCGAAGGTGGCACCGTAGTAGCGGCGGGCTTCTTCCTTCAATTTACGGCCATACACGCCGGGCGAAGTCGAATCGAGGATGCTGAAGTTTTTCATCTCCGGCATCTGACGGCCACCGCCCATCTCGATGTGATAGCCACGGGCGAAGCCGAGCTTGGCGTGATCGTTCACCAGCCACCACGGCGAATAGACATGCAGCCCACCGGCCCCGTCCTCATTCATCGGCGGCAGGTCTTCCATCGCGGGAATGTGCGCCCCCAGACGCGTGCCAACGCTGTCCATGAGGTTCTTGCCGACCTGGCCGGAGGAATTGGCCATTCCTGCCGAATCGCGCGACTTCGAGTTCAGCAGGATGCGTGAGGTTTCGCAGGTGCTCGCGGCGAGAATGACGACGCGTGCCTTCGCAATGGCATCACGGCGCGTGATTTTGTCGATGTAATGCACGCCCGTGGCCTTGCCGCTGCCATCGACAATGACTTCGCGCACCATCGCGTCCGTGATGATGTCGAGATTGCCTGTGGCGAGCGCGGGCGGCAGCAGGACGGTCGTACTCTGGAAGTTCGCACGGATGCTGCAGCCACGCACGCAATGCGTGGCCCAGAAACACGCCATGCGGGACAGCATGTCCTTGCCGATGATCTCCTGCGCCTTCGGATTGTTAGGGAACAGCGTCTTCGGGAGATTCTTCCAATCGAGCGGCTGACTCAGCACGGCACGATGCGCTGCGACGACGGGCACGCCGTGCTTCCTCCCGGCTTTTCTCGCGAGAAGCTCGCCCACACGCGGCTTCGGCGGTGGCATCAGCACGCCGGGAGATGAGTTGGGTGCGTTGGCAATGCCGTCGTTCTCACCATAGACGCCGATCAACTGCTCCACGCGGTCATACCACGGCGCAATGTCGGCGTAGTTCATCGGCCAATCGACACCGAGACCGTCGCGCGACTTCGGTTTGAAGTCGAACTCGCCAAAACGCAGCGCGATGCGGCCCCAGTGATTGGTGCGCCCGCCGAGCATGCGCGCACGCCACCACCAGAAGGCGCCTTCAGTGCCCTGCTTGTTGGTGTAAGGCTCTCCCGAGACCTGCCAGCCGCCAATGTTCGAATCGTAGAAGCCGAAGGGGCGATCCGGTGTGGGCGCACCACGCAGCGGAGCCATCTCCGGCGTGTTGAACATCGGCGTCTCCTTCACCGGCTCGTAATTGCGGCCGGCCTCAATCATGAGGACCTTCACTCCATTCAGGGCCAGAATCATCGCCGCCATGCCGCCACCCGCGCCAGAACCGACGACGATGACATCATACTGCGGCTGCGTTTTGCGATTGGTGATAAGAGACATGACAAAAGGTCAGAATTCGCCGCGAAACACGCAGCGAGCGTTCGGAGTTTCGTGAATGACGATCTCGCATAGGCCGGGAAGCTGGGGTGCGAGCTTTTTCCAAAGCCAGGCGGCCATGTATTCGATGGTGGGGTTCTCCAGGCCTTCGATTTCGTTCAAATAGGAGTGATCGAGACGGTCCATGATCGGCTTCATGGCCCGGGAGATTTCAGCGTGATCATAGACCCAGCCGATCTGCGGATTCACCTCGCCCTCGACGGCAATTTCCACTTTGAACGAGTGACCGTGCATCTTGGTGCATTTGTGATCGCCAGGAAGATTTGGCAGCGTCTGGGCGGCCTCGAATCGGAAGTCTTTGATGATGCGTGCGCGCATGATGAGGAATGATTGTCAGTTCGCGGTTTTCAGTTCGCGAGTGGGTGCGGTGGGTTGGTGTGGCGGGAGAAGGGTGAGGTTCAGACGATGAACCTGCCCGTCAAAGGGAGTGCTGTTGGGATGTTGCGCGTTCTTCAAAATGCCGAAACTCTGCCCGGCGGCGACGCCAGATTTGGGTTCCTGTGGAAATCCCTGGTCGAAAGGAGCCACGCCGAGCACCTCGCTGTGCCCCGGAACGGCGATCGTAATGACACCGCCGGTGTCGATTTGGGCGCGGATGTTGACGCGGCCTTTGTCGAGAGCAGCGCCACTGATGATCGTCTCCTTGCCATTCACAAACACCGTCAGTGTCGGCTTCGACGCGACCAGGTGCAGCGCGTAGCCGGACTGTGTGTCACCTTGCGCGAGCAGCGTGCTGTCCTGATCGACATCAGGATCGAATTCAAAGGCAGCGTCTATAAAGACGCCCCTGCCCTGCAGTTTGGGTGCCTCGGCGGCGCTGAGTTCATCGCCAATGTTAAGCTTGAGATCCACAGAACCGGACGGACTGGCGGCACCGACAATCTCTGAGGCCGGACGCACGGCGCTCTTGAACTCCCTTGGGAAAAACGTCCCGAGGCGGGTTTTCTCAGCCGCGTATTCAGGTTTCGCGGCAAGATTGGTCCACTCGTTGGGATCGTTTTGATGATCGTAGAGTTCCTCGCTGCCATCAGCATACCGGATGTAGCGCCAGCGCTCGTCACGGGCGGCGTAACCAGCATTTTTGCCGCCACCCATGCAGGTGATGGCAGGCGTGTCACGTTTCGACGCCGGATCGAGCAGCAACGGTTTCAAACTGAGGCCATCGAGGTGTTTGGGCTTGGGCAGTTTCACGAGATCGCAGAGCGTGGGATACAAATCGACGAGCGAGACGGGCTGTGAAGACACGCTGTCCGGCTTGGTCATCTCGGGAGCATAAATGGTGAGCGGAACTCGTGTGGTGGCCTCCCACAACTTGCCTTTATGCCACATCTGCTTCTCCCCGAGATACCAGCCGTGATCGGAGGTGAAGACGATGATGGTGTTCTTCGCATTCGGGCCTTTTTCGACCGCTTCCAGGATGCGGCCGAGCATGGCGTCGCAAAAGGCCACGTTGGCGAGATAGGCACGCACGGCATCCTTCCAGAGGTTCTTTTCGAGGATCTTGGCGTGGTGGCTGTCTTTGAGATGTGATTTCGCGACGGCGGGCACGTCGTCGAGATCATCCGCCTTCACTTCCGGCAGCTTGATCGAATCGAGCGGCAGCGCATCGAAGTATTTCTGCGGCACATACCAAGGCGAATGCGGACGGTAGAGGCCGAGGGCAAGGAAGAACGGCTTCTTCTGCTTCTGCGCGAGGAAATCGGCGGCAAAGCTCACAACCTGGCCATCATCCGTCTTATCGTCTTCGACTTGAATGCCACCCCAGTCCCAGTGCCAGATGTCGAGGCCATTGAAGTTCTGTCCAGTGTGAACGGGAAGATCGGGGATTTGCACACCCGTAATTGGAAAGCGCTGATCCCATGCGGCATCCTGCTCAAAGCCACGACGACCTCCATGCCAGCCGGAGAGACGACCTTCCGGCCCGCCATGATTCGCGTGGAAGATTTTTCCCGCTGCCGCAGACGTGAAGCCCTGCGCCTTGAAATGTTCAGGCAGCGTCGGTTTGCCTGCGATCTGCACGCTGCGCCGCCAGTCCTGCTCGTTGCCAAACACACCGCTCGACGATGGCAGCATGCCGGTGAGCAAGCTGGTGCGCGAAGGATTGCACAGCGCGTAATTGCAGTGCGCATTCGTGAAGCGAATGCCCATTTTCGCCAGACGATCCATGTTCGGCGTCACCGCCTGCGAATGCCCGCCCATCCAGCCGATGTAGTCGCGCAGATCATCGGCGATGATGAACAACACATTAGGCTTGCCGTAGGCGGAGACAGAGCGCGATTTCGACTTCGTGGCGGCGCTGGCAGAAAAAGACAGCGCGAGAGCGAGAAAAAAGAAGCGGTAGGCGGTCGGCATCGCGGCGAAACTCGCACGTGGCGGAGGAGATGTCGAGCCAGTGTGTCGAGCATGGGTGAACGACTCTGCATGTCCGCAAAATCAAGGCCTTGGCGACTTTGTGAAATTTTTCACAAATAGGGCTTGCCTCACCTCTCTCATGTGGCTAGAAAAAGCGCCCGCCATTCCGGCACAACCCACGCGCCATGTCGTCTTTGCTCACCCAACAAGTCTCCTTTTCGCCGCTGCTCGCCAACGTGCACAGCTATGCGTCGGAGTTCTTCAAGGCCAGCAGCACGCTTGGCTTCCTGACCAACTCGGTGTTTGTGGCGCTGGTCGTGCTGTCCCTCGTCCTCTGGTTCTCGCGCAAGGCGACGAAAAACATGACGCTGGTGCCGCACAAGGCGCAGAACTTTTTTGAGTTCATCGTCGAGTTTCTCTACGGCCAGGTGGAAGGCATTGTCGGCAAGAAACTCGCTCCGCGCACCTTCCCTCTGCTCGGCACCATCTTTATCTATATCCTTGTCTCCAACTGGTTCGGACTCCTCCCCGGCGTCGGCACCATCGGCTGGGGCGAAGGAACCGGCTTCCTGAGCGTCAAGGAAGTGCATGATCCACTGTTCCGCCCGCCAACGGCCGATCTGAACATGACCTTTGGTCTGTCGATCTCGATGTTCCTCGTCTGGTTTTACATCACGATCCGTGAAGTGGGTCTCTGGGGCTTTCTGGTACATACCTTCGGCCCCAAAGGCGGCCTGAAGGGCCTGATGGGCGCCGTGGTTGCCGCCGTGTTCCTGTTTGTCGGCGTGATCGAAATTTTCTCCATCATCTTCCGCCCGGTAACTCTCTCCTTCCGTCTCTTCGGCAACATCTTGGCTGGCGAAAACGTGCTGCACACCATGAGCGACATGGGAGGCTTCATCGGCAGCATTCTCGCCCCCTTCCCCTTCTACTTCATGGAATTGCTGGTCGGCCTGCTCCAGGCGATCGTGTTCACGCTGCTCTGCGCCGTTTACATCCAGCTTTCCACCACTCATGACGATCACGGTCATGAGGAAGCGCATCACTAATCTCGAATTTGCCTGCGGGACCATGCGCAACGCGTGGACGTGGGTGACACAACAAACCAAAACTCAACTAACACTATGACACTTGAACTTATCTCGATGGCCCAGGCCGCCGCCGCTCATGCTCCTGCCGCCGTCGGCATCTCCGGCAGCATCGCAACCGGCCTTGGCGCTGGTGGTGCCGCTCTCGGCGTGGGCCTCATCGGCTCCAAGGCTGTGGAAGCCGTCGGTCGCAATCCCGGCGCTTTCGGCAACATCCTGACCCTCGGCATTATCGCCATGGCTCTTGCAGAAGGCCTCGGCATTCTGTCCTTCATTCTTGGCAAGTAAGCCCTGAATTTCGCGGCGGGCTGTGAACCAGCCCGCCGCAGTCAACTCTCTCTCTTTCTCACACCGTTATGGACCAGATCAAAGGAATTGCTTATCAGATCGCAGGCGACTTCGGCCTCGCTTGGGCCAAATTTTTTGCCCAGGTCATCATCTTCATCGCGGTGTATGCCATTTTGAAAAAATACGCCTTCGGCCCGATCCTCGGCATGCTGGAGCAGCGCCGTCAACGCATCGCCGATGGCGAGGCGAAGCTCGAAAAAATCGCCCGTGACGCCGCCGAGGCCAAACAGAACTCCCAGGCCATTCTCGACAAAGCAGAGGCTGATGCAGCCCGTCTCGTGAAGGAAGCCGATGACGCCGCGAAGGCCATCCAAGAGCGCCGCCAGCAGGATGCGGTCGCCAGCGCCAACACCATCATCGCCAAGGCGCGTGAAGCAGCTCAGCTCGAACAGGAGCAGCTCATGTCCCAACTCAAGCGCGAGTTCGGCCGCATGGTGTCCGACGCCACCAGTCGCGTCACCGGCAAGGTGCTCAACACCGAGGACCAAAGCCGCATCAATCAGGAAACCGCAGCCCAGGTCTCCGCTTAATTTTCTCCACGCGTCGCCCCCATGAAGATCACCAAGGAAGCCCGCCGCACCTCACGTCAGCTCTTCCGCGCCTGCATCGCTGGTGGGAAGCTCGACGAGTCCCGCGTGCGCACGGTGGTCAACACGGTCGCAAAAAGCAAGCCTCGCGGCTACATCGGCATCCTCGATGCCTTCTCGCGTCTCGTTTCGAACGAAGTGGACCGTCAGCGTGCCCTCGTCGAAAGCGCCACCGCTTTGACGTCTGCCACGCAGTCCGAACTGCAAGCCAGCCTCTCGAAGAAATACAACCGCACGCTCAGCCTTGAGTTCAGCGTCAATCCCGACCTCCTCGGCGGTATCCGCGTCAAAGTCGGCTCCGACGTGTGGGACGGCAGCGTCAAAGCCCGTCTCGAAGCCCTCAAAGCCTCCTTGTCCTGATTTTAGTTTTCATCTTTTAGCCTTCATCTTTCTTTTAGCCCCCGCAATACCATGAGCAACATCCTCCAGGAGATCGAATCCCAAATCGCCGGCCTCAAGACCGCCGTCACGAAGTCCAATGTGGGCATCGTCCGTGAAATCGGTGACGGCGCCGCCAAGATTGAAGGCTTGAGCGATGTCATGCTCAACGAAATGATCGAATTCCCCGGCGGTGTGTTCGGCCTCGCGCTCAACCTTGAAGAAACGGAAGTCGGCTGCGTGCTCCTCGGCTCCGGTGAAGGCATCAAAGCGGGTGATGAAGTCAAAACGACCGGCCGCCTCCTTTCCGTTCCTGTTGGCAAGAGCCTCCTTGGCCGCGTGGTCAACGCCCTCGGTCAGGCCATCGACGGCAAAGGCGACATCAAAGGTGAAGCCCAGTATCCGGTCGAAAAACTCGCTCCTGGCATCATTGCCCGTAAATCCGTCTCCGTTCCCGTGCAGACCGGCATTATGAGCATCGACGCCATGATCCCGATTGGCCGTGGTCAGCGTGAGTTGATCATCGGTGACCGCTCCACCGGCAAGACCACCATCGCGGTGGACACCATCATTTCCCAAGCACAGCAGAACAAGGCTGCCGAACAGGGCAAGCTCGCTGGTCACAAGCCGCTTTATTGCATCTACGTCGCCATCGGCCAGAAGCAGTCGAACGTCGCCCGCGTCGTGAAGACGCTCGAAGACGCCGGTGCGATGGAATACACCACCATCATCAGTGCTTCCGCTTCGGACTCGGCGGTGAACCAATACCTCGCGCCTTACACCGGCTGCGCCATCGGCGAATGGTTCATGGACCAGGGCCAGGACGTGTTGATCGTGTTTGATGACCTTTCCAAGCAGGCCGTCGCCTATCGTCAGGTTTCCCTCATCTTGAAACGTCCTTCCGGTCGTGAAGCTTATCCAGGTGACGTCTTCTATCTCCACTCCCGTCTGCTTGAGCGTTCCTGCCGTGTTGGTGACAACTACGGCGGTGGTTCCATGACCGCGCTGCCGATCATCGAAACGCAGGCTGGCGACGTGTCCGCTTACATCCCGACGAACGTGATCTCCATCACCGACGGCCAGATCTTCCTTGAAACCGACTTGTTCTATCAAGGCATTCGCCCCGCCATCTCCGTCGGTCTTTCGGTGTCTCGCGTGGGTTCCGCCGCGCAGACGAAGGCCATCAAGAAGGTCTCCGGCACCACGAAGCTCGACCTCGCCCAGTTCCGCGAACTCGCCGCCTTTGCGCAGTTCGGTTCCGACCTCGACGCCGGCACGAAGGCCAAGCTCGACCGCGGTGCCCGCATCGTGGAACTCTTCAAGCAGCAGCAGTATCAGCCAAAGAGCCTGCCGATCATGGTCAGCAGCCTCTATGCGATGCAGAAGGGCTATTTCGATTCCGTCTCCGTGGATCGCGTGAAGGAATTCCAGGCCAAGCTCGAAGATTACCTCTCCACCCGCAAGAGCGAACTCATGGACCAGCTCGCCAACGAGAAGACCCTCGACAACGTCGAAGCCGGCCTCAAAACCGCCCTCGACGACTTCAAGGCTTCTTGGAAGTAGTCTGTTTTCATCTTTCCGTTTTCATCCTTTATCTTTTAAGAGATGCCCTCCACCCGCGACATCAGACGCCGAATCAAATCGGTCAAAAACACGGCCCAGATCACCAAGGCCATGCAGCTCGTCGCGGCTGCGAAGATGAAAAAAGCGCAGGACCAGGCCAGCAACGGCCGCGCCTACGCCGAGATGCTCAACAAGGTGCTCGTGAACCTCAAGGAGCAGGCCGAAGAAGGCGTGCATCCCTTCTTCTCCGAAGGCAAAGGCGACAAGACGCTCGTCCTCCTCATCGCCAGCGACAAGGGTCTCTGCGGTGCTTTGAACACCAACTTGTTCAAGAAACTACTCACCACGCAGATTGACGGCCACGTCGATTACGTCACCATCGGCAAGAAAGCCGTCCAGGCCATCAACCGCCTGCGTCGCAACCTCCTCGCCGACTTCCCGATCAAAGATCCCGCCAAGTTCGCCGAAGTGCGCGCCGTGGGCCGTTTCGTGCAGGACAAGTTCCGCACGGGCGAATACAAGAAGGTGCTCGTCGTCTTCAACAACTTCATCAACACCGTCACCATCGTTCCGACCGTCGAGCAGCTCCTGCCCGTCAATCCGGTGACCCTCGGCGGCAAGCGTGACTTCGGTCATCTCATCGAAACGCCCGCCGCCACAGCCTCCAGCGAGTACACCTTTGAACCCAGCGCCGCCGTCGTCTTTGAAACCGTGCTGCCGCAGTATGTGAACGACACTGTGTATCAGATGGTGCTCGAATCCCGCGCCTCCGAGCACTCCAGCCGGATGGTCGCCATGAAGAACGCCACCGACAACGCCAAGCAGATGATCAAGGACCTCAGCCTTGAGTACAACAAGCTGCGCCAGGCCGCGATCACCAACGAACTCCTCGAAATCACCACCGCCAAGATGGCCCTCGAATAAACCATCTGCCATCTCCCCTTACCTATCTCCCAAGTCTTATGAGCAACATCGGCAAAATCGTTCAAGTCATCGGTCCCGTGGTGGACGTGGATTTCTCCGCCACTGGCAATCTCCCGGCCATCTACAATGCGCTGGAGATCAACTTTGAGCAGGTCGGCAAACCCGTCCGCCTCATCTGCGAAGTGCAGAGCCACCTTGGCGACGGCTGGGTCCGCTCCATCTCCATGATCTCCACTGACGGCCTCAAGCGCGGCATGGACGTCACCGACACCGGCGGCCCGATCACCGTTCCCGTCGGCGAAGAAGTCCTCGGTCGTATCTTCAACGTCACCGGCGACGCCGTGGATGACCAGCCCTCCCCGAAGACCGAGAAGCGCTACGGCATTCATCGCAAGGCCCCTGCCCTCACCGACCAGAACCCTTCCGCTCAGATCCTCGAGACCGGTATCAAAGTGATCGACCTCATCTGCCCCTTCACCAAGGGTGGTAAAGTCGGTGCCTTCGGCGGTGCAGGCGTCGGCAAGACCGTCGTCATCATGGAACTCATCAACAACATCGCCAAAGGCCACGGTGGTTTCTCCGTGTTCGCCGGTGTGGGTGAGCGTACTCGTGAAGGCAATGACCTTTACTGGGAAATGATCGAGTCCGGCGTTATCGCCACCGAGAAGGATGACAAAGGTCATCCGAAGAAGGATGACAAAGGTCGCCCCGTCCTCGCCCCCGGCTCCAAAGTGGCCCTTGTTTATGGCCAAATGAACGAGCCTCCAGGTGCCCGTCTCCGTGTCGCCCTCTCCGCCCTCTCCATGGCCGAGTACTTCCGCGATGAGAAGAACCAGGACGTGCTCTTCTTCGTCGATAACGTCTTCCGTTTCTCCCAGGCCGGTTCCGAAGTGTCCGCTCTCCTCGGACGTACGCCGTCCGCCGTGGGTTACCAGCCAACGCTGGCTGCTGAAATGGGTGCCATGCAGGAGCGAATCACCTCCACCAAGACCGGTTCCATCACGTCCTTCCAGGCCGTTTACGTCCCTGCCGATGACTTGACCGACCCTGCCCCGGCCAACACCTTTGCCCACCTTGACTCCACCGTCGTGCTTGAGCGTTCCCTCGCCGAGCTGGGCATCTACCCTGCCGTGGATCCTCTTTCCTCCGTGTCGAAGGCCCTCGCCCCCGACATCGTCGGTGAAGAGCACTACCGCGTCGCCCGTGGCGTCCAGCGCGTCCTTCAGCGCTACAAAGACCTCCAGGACATCATCTCCATTCTCGGCATGGACGAACTGAGCGACGACGACAAACTCACCGTGTTCCGCGCCCGCAAGCTCCAGCGCTTCCTCTCCCAGCCCTTCACCGTCGCTGAAATTTTCACCGGCACCAAAGGCGAGTACGTCTCCGTCAAAGACACCATCAAAGGCTTCGCCGAAATCCTCGACGGCAAGCACGACAGTGTCCCCGAAGCCAACTTCTACATGAAGGGTGGCATCGACTCCGTGAAGAAGGACTAAAGCACCGGTTCTTGGTTTCCTCGTTCTGGGTTCTTCGTTGGAAGATCAGAGAACACGAAACCAGGAACAAAGAACCAGGAACAAAGAACCGCCCATGCCCTTCAAACTCGAAATCGTCACTCCTGAAGCCCGCATCTACTCCGATGACGTGGATACCGTCGTGCTGCCGGGTTACGAAGGCGAAATGGGCGTCCTCCCGGCTCACGCCAACCTCGTGACCACGCTGCTCCCCGGTGAGCTGCGCATCACGAAGAACGGCAAGACCATCGAAATGGCCGTCGGCGAAGGTTTGGTCGAAGTCACCGGCACCGTCACGCGCATCCTCACCGATGTGGCCATCGACGCCGACAAGATCGACGAAAAAGCCGCCGAAGAAGCCATCGCGCGCGCCAAGAAAGCTCTCGAAGACCTCAAGCCCGGCGAGCATCAGGAAGAAGTTGCCGCCGCCATGGCCGCCATCCAGCGCGCCACCGCCCACTTGCATATCAAGCGCAAGCGCAAGACGATCTGAGCCAGCACGCGCCGCGTGTAATGATACATCAGGGTGTCTTCGGCAGTGACGCGGCCTTCTTGACCTCCGCCTCTTTCAAGGCCTCTGCCTTGAGCCGTTGGGCCTCGTTTTGACTGGTGATCAGGCGGTCAGCCGCCGCTCTCACCTCGATCGCTTTTTGATCCGCCGCCAGTTGAGCCGCCGTTTTGGCTTTGGTGGCCGCCGCTTTTTTATCGCAGGCGGTCATGCCACAGATGAGCAGCAGGATCAGGAGGAGATGGAAATTCAAGGTCATGGGGGCAGGCTCCGTGCTGCGAAGGGGAGCACAAGGCATTCCTCAGACACGGAGCCTTCAGCATGCCGGTGTTTCTCCGCCCGCGAAAGGTAGGACTACACCCCATGGCAGGACGGACCCGCATGCCCGAGCCTCTGCCCACGTTCGTTCGCCAACCAGCCCACGGGCACTCAGCATCCACCCCATCCCATCATGAAACACACCCCGCTCGCCATCCTCGCCCTCGCCACGCTCCTCGTCGTCAGTTGCAACAAGGAAAAAGCCGCCATCGACGCCCGCACCGAGACCACGCAAACCGCCATCGAGCATCAAAAGACCGCCGTGGACGCCGCTGCCAAGGAAGCCAAGCTGCAGACCGACGCCAACGCCACCATCGACAAGGCCAACATTGAGGCGAACAAGGTCGCCGCCCAGGCCCAGCTCGACGCTGACAAGGCGAAAGTCGCCGCCGAAGCCGTCGCCGCCAAAGCCCGCGTGGACGCTGAGAAGAAGTAGTCGAGGTCTCTCCGCTCCACTGCGGGACAGAAGCAATCTTGCAGGCCCTCGCTTGTCCGCCATCAGCGGTCAAGCGGGGGCTCGTGCTTTGACAGAACTGCGATTTCGAGAGCCTCCCGCCCCGCAGACCGCCTTTTTATGTCACGGGTTCCAAGTCTCACCACCTTGACCTCTTGACCATGCCTTGACTGCTTCTCCTGCTCGCATTTCCGTCGCTTGCATTCCCCCCGTCTCTGCTAGACTCGGCACTCTCTCGGATTTCAGCTTTCCGCTTTCCTTTTTCTGCTTTCCCTCACCATGTCTCATCGTGTCCTCATCATCGGAGCCGGCGGCGTCGGCCGCGTCGTTGTTCATAAATGCGCCCAGCTTCCCGACGTCTTCGGCGAGATCATGCTGGCCTCCCGCACCAAGACGAAATGCGACAGCATCGCCGCTGAATTGAAGCGCCCCATCAAGACCGCCGCCGTCGATGCCGACAACGTGCCGGAACTCGTCAAGCTGCTCAAAAGCTACAAGCCCGAGGTCGTCATCAATGTGGCGCTGCCCTATCAGGATCTCACCATCATGGACGCCTGCCTCGAAGCCGGCGTGCATTACATCGACACCGCGAACTACGAGCCGCGCGATGTCGCCAAATTCGAGTACCACTGGCAGTGGGCCTACCAGGACAAGTTCAAGAAGGCCGGCCTCACCGCCTTGCTCGGCTGCGGCTTCGACCCCGGCGTCACGAACGTGTACACCGCCTACGCGTTGAAGCATCACTTCAGCAAGATCGACACCCTCGACATCCTCGACTGCAACGCCGGTGATCACGGCAAGGCCTTCGCCACCAACTTCAATCCTGAGATCAACCTTCGCGAAGTCACCGCCAACGGCCGCTACTGGGAAAACGGCAAGTGGATCGAAACCAAGCCGCTCGAAATCAAACGCAGCTTCCCCTTCCCCGCCGGCATCGGTCCGAAGAACATCTACTGCCTCTACCACGAGGAGCTGGAATCCTTGACGAAGCACATCCCCATGCGCCGCGCGCGTTTCTGGATGACCTTTGGCGACGCCTACATCAAGCACATGGAAGTCCTCGTGAATGTCGGCATGACCGGCATCCATCCCGTCAAACACAAAGGCGTGGACATCATCCCCATCGAATTCTTGAAGACCCTCCTGCCCGAACCCGGCAGCCTGGGCCCCGACACCAAAGGCAAGACCTGCATCGGCAACTGGATCGAAGGCACCGGCAAAGACGGCCAGCCGAAGCGCTACTACGTGTACAACATCTGCGACCACCAGGAGTGCTACCGCGAAACGAACAGCCAGGGCGTCAGCTACACCACCGGCGTCCCCGCCATGATCGCCGCACGCCAGCTCCTCACCAATCCCGCTGAGTATCGCCAGCCCGGTGTCTGGAACGTCGAGCAGCTCAATCCCGACCCCTTCATGGCCGATCTCAACGCCTACGGCCTGCCGTGGCTGGAAACGTGGCCCACGGAACCGCTTCCGGGCGAGTGAGAAGGCAGAACGGAGCCGTCAAAGGTCAAGACTTCGCCGTCAAGAGGGTCATCGCACGACACTTGACCTCTTGACCACGCCTTGACGATCCGCCTCAGCCTTCTTCACCTCGTGAAAAAATTCCGCGTGACAGCAACGGGCGTGTCATGATCCAATGCCTGCTGTTCTCCACCCTTCTCCAACCATGAAAGCACTGCTCCTCGTTCTGACCGCCGCCCTCACGCTGTCCGCCACCGCCGCCGAGCCCGTGAACAGCGAATGCCCCGTCTGCCACAAAGACGTGCGCCTCATCTTCCACAGCCAGACGAAGGATGGCAAGCGAGTCGCCTTCGCCACCGCCGAGTGCAAGGGCAAGTATGACCGCACACCCGGCAAGTATCCGGTGAAGCCCAAATCCTGAGTTTCTCTGCGGGCGAACAAGGTGCATGCACCATTGGTTTGAAGGGAGCGCGGGCACTCTTGCCCGCTGTTTGGAAAGCAGAAGCGGGCAAGAGAGTGTCCCTGCACCTCTCCGCTCTCCGCTCTCTGCTTTCTGCTTTCAGCTTTCAGCTTTTCTGCTTTCCCCCTTCCCTACACCTCCGCCAGTTCCAGGATGAACCGGTAATGACTCTCCGGCCCGCCGAGGGTCAGCGTGTTCGGGCCTGGCTTCAGCGCTGCCTCCGTGGTGGCGAAATCACGGCCGACCTGCACGCCGTTCACGTTCGTTCCCAGCCGCGATTCCACATCGCGCACCACCAGTCCCTCCGCTGTGCGCACGATCTCACAGTGATCGCGGCAGAGCTGGTACGGCTCCTTGTCAGGGATCGAGAGCCGCCGCGTCGGCAGCGCGTCCACCGGCAGCGGAAAGGTCAGGCGTCCGATGCTGAAGGGCACCTGCGGGATGATCACATCGATCACCGGGGGCGGCGTCCCCGGTGCGGAAATCAGCCGCAGATCCAGCCAGTCGCTCCGTCCGCTCGCCGTGGCCGGCAGCGCCTCCAGATACGCCGCCCGCGTCACCTGCACCGCCGCCTCCTGCTTGTGCCACTCCAGCCGCAGCAGCGAGTCCGTGATGCGGATGCGCTGCATCAGCAGCGCCAGATAGCTGGCGCGGCGGTCCGGCTGCTCCAGCAGGCGTTCCTCAAAACTTCGGTCATCGATCCACTCCGCCGTCACCGCCGTCAGCGCGCGCGCCGTCGCCGCCCGCGGCTGGTTGGTGATCAGCGCCATGTCTCCCAGAAAATCCCCCGCGCCGAACCGCGCCAGCACCCGCGGCCCCTCCGGCGTGGCCACGCTCACCTCCACCGTGCCGGACAGCACCAGCAGCATCCCCTGCCCGGCCTCCCCCTGCGCATAGATCACCTCTCCGGCGGCAAACAGCTTTTCAGCAACAGCGTCACTCATATCATGGATGGATGGAATTCAGGCCCCGCGCCTCACGGATCCGGCAGAAAGTACGTCCGGCTCGGGCGATCATTCACCAGAGGCGGCAGAGAGTTCGTTGTCTCGCCTTTTTCACGGTAGAGATAGGGCGCATCGTGCGCCCGGGAGTAACCCAGCGGGTCGATGCGCCGCCAGACGCGGTCACCAGAGCATCCCGCCAGCACGGCCAGGGCCAGCAGGAGACAGCGCGGCACCGTCCGCCGCAGGACACCATCAAGGTTTCGGGATTCAATCAGGCGCATCGGGAGAAAAGAAGGTCGCCTCCATCTCTCCTCCGTCCTCCCCCGCTCGTCCAGCAGCTTCCGTAGCCGGCGTGGGCCCGACCGCTCACCGCCCAGTTGCCTGAAGTTGTCCTCGTTTATCGTTCCCGCCCGTGTCTCGTCGTGGTCGGTCAGCCACAAGCCTTGACCACATAATCCAGCAGGGCACCGCTGAGCGGCTGCACCCGAAGGTCGATCGGTGCCAGCAATCCGTCATCCATCAGGATGATGTTTCCCCGGTGCGTGTCGGAGATCACCACGTTCCGCTCCGGGTCGAAATAGGCCACCTCGCCGTTGGCCGTGAAGCGCTGCCAGCCGTTGGCCGTGAAGAAGTCGTTGATCTGCTCCAGCGTCGCCGGCTCTCCTTCGATGGCCTGCTGCTGAATGATGAGCCTCAGTCTGCCTTCCTCCTCCAGTGCCCCGAGAAACCTCACACGGTCGCCAAACAACTCGTTGTGCAGGTGCCAGCGCTCCAGATAGGCGATGGGAGATGCCTGCTCCTCCTCGTCCTGACGGTAGATCACCAGCATCCCGAAGAAATCCGGCCACGTCACCTTGAGGTAAGTATCCGTCTCCGGCTGGAACCACACCTGATGCTCGTTGCCCTCGTCATCCGGGGTCCGGCTCAGCTCTGGGGTTTGGTCTGGTAAACAGCCGAGTCCTCTTTCAGCCGCATACTCCCGGAAGAGCCGAATCTCCTGCCAGTAACTGGTTGCACCGCCTTGAACACGCGCAACTGCTTCACAGCGGCGGCGTAGCTCTTCAACGTGTGCTTCGAGCGGGATTCCCGCAGTTGTTCCGAAAGGCTCATGGGCAGACATTGGGGGCAAGGGGCTCAAAGATCAAGTTCATCGAATAGACACGCGTGACAGCCGCTGGCAAGGCAGGGATCAAGTCATCAGAATCTTCGGGGCCAGCCATCCGTTCTGCTCTCCGCTTTCTGCTTTCAACTTTTCAGCTTTCAGCCTTTCAGCTTTGACTCGTTCGCGCCCCAACAGCGATGGAAAGTGGAAATGAGAAAGCAGAAATGGGAAATCAGAATTTCAGCTTCCAGCCTTCCAGCCTTTGACTCGTTCGCGCCCCAAGTCGCCTCGGCTCAGCATTTCTGCTTTCTGCTTTCCTATTTCAGCTTTTCAGCTTTGACTCCCTCGCGCCCCAACAGCGATGGAAAGTGGAAATGAGAAAGCAGAAATGGGAAATCAGAATTTCAGCTTCCAGCCTTTGACTCCCTCGCGCCCCAAGTCGCCTCGGCTCAGCATTTCTGTTTCAGCTTTTCAGCCTTTCTGTTTTGACTCCCTCGTTCCTCACACTCGTGTCGCCCTCCGGGCTTCGCTACGCTCAGTCTGTCTCGCACGTCGCCACCGTGCTCGGCTCAGCTTTCCTATTTCAGCTTTCCCATTTCAGCTTTCAGCTTTTCAGTTTTCAGCCCCCCCCACAGAGACTTGCGGCGTTGGGCAAAAGTGAATACAATCCGCGGCATGAGCACCGTGCTGGAAATCGAACAAGCTGTTGAGCATCTGCCAGAGGAGGAGTTCCAGTCCTTCGCCCAATGGTTTGATGAGGCCCGTGCCCAGCGCGTCGATGCCGCTTTTGAAAAAGCCGTTCTGGCAGGAAAATTCGATGCCATGGCTGCCCAGGCCTTGCGCGACATCGACGCCGGTCGCACCACGCCTCTCGATGAATTCCTCCGTCGCGCCTGAGTTTTGGGAGCGCTACAACCGCCTGCCACCCCAGGTGCAGGCGCGCGCCCTCAAGCAGTACGAACTCTGGCGGCAGAACCACTGGCACCCTTCCCTGCACTTCAAGCGCGTCGGCACCTTCTGGTCAGTCCGGGTCGATGACAATCACCGCGCCCTCGGCCTTGAAAAAGACGGCACCATTCTCTGGTTCTTCATCGGCCGCCATGAAGCCTACGAAGCCCGCATCTGAACCCGGCTGCGGCGGCTGCACGGCGATGGCGGATCGCAGTTCTTCTCCCCGCACTGCATTCCCACTCCCGCTTTCCCATTTCAGCTTTCAGTTTTCAGTTTCCCATTTCCTATTTCTCATTTCCCTCTTCCACGCGGCTGTTGGAATCGCCTCCTGAGCCGTTCATGTCTCCATCTCCGCTTTCAGCTTTCCCATTTCCTATTTCTAATTTCCCTCTGCCATCCATCAACCCTCATATCCTCTTCTTGGTGCGGCGCAGAGTCAGCCCTCCCAGCCCGAGAGCGAACAGACCAAAGATGCCTGGTTCAGGCACCGACGTGCCAATGATGTCAAGCTCGCGATAGGCCGTGCCGCCATTCTCGAAGCCGGTGAACGTGTAGCGGATCTTCGCCACGTTGGAAGCCAGCGTCCCGGTGGAGTCCGTGAGGCTGACCCGCGTATGGGAATGGTCGCCGTCCGTGGGGCTCGGGTTGAATTGCGGGACAGTCGCCAGCGCAAAAAAGGTGTCGGGCGCGAAGGCCGTGCTGTAGAGGACCGAGTATTGCTGTCCGTCCCGGCCAGCGTCCCAACTGGTGAAGCTGTCCAACTGCGTCAGAAAATAGCCATTGGTGTTCACGCTCAGGTCGAGGGCAAAGGTGATGACGTAGTTGCCAGTGGGGGCAAGAGATTGAGGCGCCCCCGCGATCCCAGAGGCGCCAAAGAGGCCGTTGTAGAGCACCGTCGAGTCACCTGAGCTGATGCCATAAAAATCGCCCGTGACACTGGCCGAGGCGAGACTCGTCTGCAGCAAATCGGTGCTGGAGACGCTGAACGTATTGCCAGGGCCCTCCTGAGCCGTGTTGGTGATGATGACGGCGGCCTCCAGGCGGCCTGTGGATAAAAAGCCTGAGACGCCAAGAATGGCTGCCAGGAGCAGCCCCCCAATGCGAACTCCAAGGAGGGTGTGACGGGAATTCGCATTCATAGTCATCGCTTTGGGAGGGTTGGTTATTCTCCCAAAGGGCATTCCAGCGAAAAGGAGGAGAGATGTCGAGATTTATTTCTTGAGCCGCCACCCGCCGCGTCATGGTCTTCCGCATGCGCTAACCCCTCCTCCTCCTGCTCGTCCTCGATTGCTGCGCTCAGGAGACTTGGAGAACCAACCCCAAGGAACCTCGAACCAAGAACGCCCCGTGATCGTCATTCCACATTCCCCACCTCCGCTCTCCGCTCTCCGCTCTCCGCTTTCAGCTTTCAGCTTTTCAGTTTTCAGTTTTCAGCTTTCAGTATTTCAGCTTTTGACTCCCTCGTGCCCCAACAGCGATGGAAAGTGGAAATGAGAAAGCAGAAATGGGAAATCAGAATTTCAGCTTCCAGCCTTTGACTCCCTCGCGCCCCAAGTCGCCTCGGCTCAGCCTTTCTGCTTTCTGCTTTCCTATTTCAGCTTTTCAGTTTTGACTCCCTCGTGCCTCACACTCGTGTCGCCCTTCGGGCTTCGCTACGCTCAGTCTGTCTCGCAGCCCGCCAGGCTGCTCGGCTCAGCTTTCCCATTTCCGCTTTCCCATTTCCGCTTTTCCGTCTGCTCTCTCAGGTTTTTGCTACCCTGCACCCGGATCCGCGCTACAGCGGCACCTTCCCGCCGCAGTGCGGACAGATCACCACCCGTTCCGGGAACGGGGGCGGCAGCCCCGCCCACTCGCACAGGATCTGCCAGATGCCCTGGCCGCCACCGCGAGGAGGAATCATTTCGCGGTAGCGAATGCACCTCCATGCCTCATCCCAGCGCAGTTCACCGGAGTCCATGGCCGCGCGCACCTCCGCGCGTGTGGCCCATGGGGTTTGTTTGAGAAAGGTCAGCACCCACTGGGGCAGCAGGCACAGCGCGTCCCGCCCGTTCTGGGCGAAGTCCTGCAACCGCCGCCGCGCGTCGGTCTCCATGGCCTGGGCCCGCGATTTCGAGAATCCCATCGTGCGGGCGATCTGCACATAGTTCAGCCCTTGGTCGCGCAGGGCGATCACCTGCTTCTGCGATTCGTTGAGCGGTTCGGTCAGCAACTTCATGCGCGCCGACTCTGGAAACACCCCTGCCAATGTCAAAGGAAAGCCCGCGTCGGGTGATCGTCCTCGATTTTCCCCGCCTCCTCCCCCTCACGGCAGCCAGCGTTGCGGCGGCCCATCGCCCTCGAGCACATGGATCGCGTCGCCTTCCCGCAACGTTCCCGGGCTCAGCACCCGCACGCCGCCACCGTGCTCGGCTCCCCGTCTCTCAGTCCCCTCCGCACCGCTTTCCCATTTCCGCTTTCCCATTTCCCATTTCCCATTTCAGCTTTCCCATTTCAGCTTATCCGCCCGCCTCCTGTCCACGGGAAACCAGCCTCCAGCCCGCCCCTCCGACCCAGAACAAGGGACCAAGAATTTCAGCCTTTCAGCTTTCCAATTTCCGCTTTTCCGTCTGCTCTGTCAGGATTTTGCACCCCCTGACACCGGTTCCGGTTCTACCAAGGACATCCTGAGTTAGTAATATAAACTGGAAGATTATGAGGAGCATCAACAATCAAAGGACCTGCGTCATTGTTAACCGCCACACGTAAGGGACTATCGTCATTTCTGACCAAAACACGATTCGGTTTGAATGCAGCGCTCTTATATTTGATCCCAGCGTCAATCGTATCAAGATATTCAATATTAGTTTTTAGTGCTTCCCTCAACGCAGCTCGAAAGATATTAAGTTCTTCCGCTGTCTCAAAAGACAGGGTGCAGGTTTCTGCTGGCATGACAATAACACATACATATTCTGACTTCGATGAATTCGAGTTACCATACACTCTTGTTCCTGTTAACTCCATAGTCACACCAAACTTTGACGGGTCTTTGCGAATATTTAGCCACATATGAGATATATTGATATTTCCTTATCGGAAAGTCAATTTTGAACAAAGCGCTGCTGGCCTGCCCCCGGTTCCTTCAAAATCCCCACGCTCCAATCAGTTCATCTCCATCTTGAGCTTGCTCGATCAGGGATTTCTTTTGCCAGATCATGCCACCGTATTTTTCGGGGATGATCGCAGTCACTTGCTTGCTGGGGTCACGGCGAACCAAAAACCAATCGATCCAGCCCACCTCGCGTCTGACACGAATCGCCTCTGGAGCCGTTCATCCTCTGCCAGGTTTTTGCACCCTGTCCCCGGATTCCCCATATGTATTGGTGTATGCTAAGGTTAGCTTTATGCTCAAACAGCCAAATCCAGCGGCAAGTCTGAAATGTCGCGCAGGCGTTTGCCCTCAATCATGATTTTTAGCAACTCTCTCGAATCCGCACTTCCACGTTTGTTGACTGCCTTGAGAAGTTCCGGCAGTGCGATGTGATAAACGAAATCAAGATCGCCCGTTCCAAGCGCCAAAGATGCGAGTCGGCTTGGCAAAGGTTCGGCAGTCACGACGACAATATGAGGCGTCCTGCCTTTGCGATTCCGAATGAGGTTCAAGGCTTCTGAGCGCGAGTTTTGCGCTCGATCACTTCTCATGGTAAACTTGCAGGAGATGCTGGCGTGAAAAATCGACTTTCCACCGTTCGCTTTTCGAAGAGATGCCAGATTCGTGGTGGATTCATCCACGAGCCTTTCGATGGCATTGATTTTCACATCCTCCTCCGTCTCCCGCAGAATGATGATGTCCGGCTTGATGAGGTAGTCCTGACCAAGAATAGCGGCAAGTTCAGGCTGCTTCTCGCATGCCTCTGAAAGCGTCGCCAGATGCGCGTATTGCTCCGTGTCTGTGATGCCGCGCTTAAACTGGCCTGATGGCGTGGTTACCACCCAAGTCCCCGGCCTTAAATGCTTCAATCGTGGGAAGGTGTCTTGCACGAACGCCAGACATTGTTTCTCAAAACGGCTTCCCAATGATTGCGCTGGAATCTTAACCCCCACGTTTGGCTTGCCCATCGTTGACAGCATTTCTTCAGCAATCGCTTTGCTGTCTACGTTATCCTTGTCGGCATTGCTGGCAACGCCTTGGGCATCAACGGTCAGAACATTCTGTTCGATGAGCAACCTGTGAAATGTTGATCGTGACGCGCTGAATAAAGTGGGTTTCATGACTTTAGATGAATGGATGTAGCTTGTGAGTGTGCCCGGAAACGTAGTAGGCTGTAGGTGTCTCTAAAAATCTCAGCTGCTCCGTGCTGCTTACTGCAAGTGGCCGTTTCATCTGAAGTGCCGCCCGTATGGAACGCCCGATTGCCTTGGCAACTAACGGGGGGAACGCATTACCCACTTGGCGATATGCGGCTGTTTTCTTCCCGCTAAACTGCCACCCATCCGGGAAACTCTGAACACGGGCCACCATTCTTACAGTTAACTTTGGATAACCGTTTATGTCAAAATCCACTCTAGGAGGTTGGTCAGCAATTCCGAGACCATCCACACCCATCTCACGCCATTGTTTCTTGGCACGCGTGGGGCCTAGATCAGGCCCGCCGTGTTTTTTTGAACCACCGACAACTGTCGGCGCAATGCGGTTCGCTTTCTTGATCCATTCATCTGCTCCAAGCCAGCCTCCCGCGCTCATTAAATCACCAATCGCAGGCCCTACGCCAGTCCTCTGATCAAATGCCACAGGCCATTGAAAAAAATCAAAAAACCTTGGACGCAGAGCCACCAACAAAAATCTCGGGCGAAGCTGGGGCACTCCATAGTCGGCCGCCTGAAGCACTTTCCAGTCCGCTTGATATCCCAGCCTCTCTAACTGCCGCAGAAGGTTTTTTCGGTAGTCATCAAACTTTGCAGAAGCAAATCCTGGAACATTCTCCAGCAAAACCGCAGAAGGCGAACACTCCTTAATCACGCGCAAAGCCTCAGGAAACATGTCTCGCTCATCGTCACTGCCCAGTTGTTTCCCGGCCACAGAAAAAGGCGGGCATGGAACACCTGCGGCAAAAAGATCAACCCCCTTCCAACGGGTGGCATCAACATTTCGCATGTCATCGTTGCGCACATCCCACCAAGGGCGGTTGGCTCTCAAAGTTGTGCAGCAGTCAGCGTCAATCTCAATGGCAGCCTCACATTCAAAGCCCGCCATTTCAAGCCCCAACCCCTGGCCACCACCGCCAGCGCAGAATTCTATGACATGATGGCTCATGCTAATTGTGCTGAATTTTACCTGTTGCTGCGTGAGTGTCTTTTTTCATTCGTGGGGAATCCATCAAAGCCGGAGATGAATCCAAAGGCAAGACGTGAGCAATGTAAACACGCAAGCAAGTGCCGGAAGGCGACTCCTGACAGCAAACCTTGGGTGGCGGTAAGGATGGCATCACCTCGGTGTGCGCGCCCGAGGGCCATGGAGCGGAGACTTGGGGACGTGGGGACTGGGCGTGCGAGCAGATTTTTTTCTTCCTGCCTTCGTGCGGCGCTCCCGCCTGGGATCTGACTCGGAATCAATGATTTAGGCTTCTTGCCTGAGGCCTTCGAGGGAATTCAATCGGCACGGGCTAGGGATTGCCAGCACTTTGGGCTTCCCAACCGGGCGTTTTTCTGATTCAATCCGCCGCCGTCCCCCCAGTGAACCCGCATGAGTGCCAAGCGACGCCGAGCGGCCCGGAAGGGTGGTGCGAAGGCTGTCAGCAAGACGGGGAGTGCCAGAGACTGGGAGACGAGGGGACCACGAGACGGGGTGGCAAACGCGCAGGGAGCAGACGCGGTTGCGACCACCGCAGGCGTGGACCCACTACCGCCAGCGCGGGGGAGCGCTGGAGCCCCTCCCACCCAGAAGGCGCGGACGGCGGAGCCGAGGCGGCGGAAGCGGCCGGTGCCACGGCTGCGGGCGGAGGAGCTGATGGACCGGTTGTGGATGCTGTACCGGCACCTGGCCGGGCTGCGCTGCGCGCAGGTCGTCGATCTGGTGCGGCTCTGCCGCCTGCCGTATGAGTCCCTGCGCGGGTGGTGGACGCATCCCAAGCAGACGCTCTGCGGGGTGAACGAGGAAAAGCTGGCGCGCGGCCTGGGCGGCACCGGCGCGGCCTTCCGCCGGGTGGTGGAGCGCACCGCCGGCCAGGGGGACTGGCTGCAATGCTGCACCGACCTGTGGCGGCGCAGCCAGACCTGGCTGCTGGGCTGGCTGCTGGTGGAGACGCTGGACCCAGCGCTACTCTCTCCGGTGCCGGCCTGAACGGCACGTCTCCCCTCCCCGCAGCAGCAAACGTGCCAGCGCCGTACCGGGTGCTCGGGATGGGCGATCCGCCCCGGCGGGTACATCCTTCCCCCATGAACGCGACGGCCCGAGCCCATCCAACCGACCTTGAGACCCGGAGACTGGGAGAGGGCGGCGGCTCCTCAGAGACGTTCGGCGGCAGCAGGGCTGAGCCCCCGGCCGGGCAGTTTCACGGCTCCTTTTGCATGCCTGCAATTTCATCCGTCAGGCCTGCAAACTCAACCGTGATGCCTGCAACTTCGTCCGTCAGGCCTGCAAACTCAACCGTGATGCCTGCAACTTCGTCCGTCAGGCCTGCAAACTCAGCCGTGATGCCTGCAACTTCGTCCGTCAGGCCTGCAAACTCAGCCGTGATACCGGTTTTCCCTGGTGGCAGGGCACCGGAGGCACGCTGGCAGGGGCGATTTTCACCGGAACCACCCGCTGCGGCGGGCAGGAGGGCGCATTGATGGCCCTGTGGTCCAGCGGGGCGCTGTGGTCGTCCGGACAACTTTGGGGGCCGCCCTCACCGGCGGCTCCCAGCTTCGAAAACACGAAAACCAAACACACCAAGAAGATGAGACAACCGTTCTACCCCCGCTCCATGGGCGATCGTTCCGAATGGCACACCAATGTGGCCACCAAACTGCCTGGTTATGCGTCCGTGCTGGCGCTCACCCAGGCGGAAGAAGACAACGGCGTGGCCGACAACCTGACCCTGGCCCACGGGTACGGGGGCTGGATCGTCGCGATCCGCGAGCACTCGACGGGCTGCACGTCCTCGCTGGAGACGCTGTCCTTCGGCACGGGCAGCACCAACTACGAGTTCCCCGTGCTGCAACTGCCGCCGCTGCCGACCCTGCCCGCCGGCATCACCGGCGTGAAGCCCGGCGCGCTGCAACGCACCTTTGACCTGGTGCAGACGATCAAGCGCAAGCCCGGCTACACCGAAGCCATCGGCCTGGACCTCGGCATCGTGGGCCCGGAGGCCCCGCCACCACCGCCGCCGGGCGACGTGCCGCCGCCGCGCATCCTGGTGACCGCCATTCCCGGCGAGGACAGCGAGGTCAGCCGCGTGAAGTTCTACAAGGACGGTCACGAGTATGTGGTCATCGAGTGCCGCCGTGGCGCAGGCGACTACGAGGAACTGGTGCAGAGCAACAAGAGCCCCTACATCGACGACCGCCCCCTGCTGGTGGCCAACCAGGCCGAGGTGCGCGAGTACCGCGCCCGCTTCTGGGACAACGGCCAGCCCAGCAGCGGCTGGTGCGACGTGGCGAAGGTCACGGTGGGACCGTAGCGCCGGAGGCGCGGGGGAAAAGCCCAATCCTACTCGTCCTCCTGCTCCTACTCCGCCTCCCTTTTTGGTCGTCTTTTGGCTCAAGCTTCAGGGAGTAGGAGGAGGAGTAAGAGGAGGAGGACGAGAACGAGCCCGCCAGTCGCCTCGGCTCAGTATTTCAGCTTTCAGCTTTCTCATTTCAGCTTTTCTTCCCATGTTCGACCCCACTCTTCCCCAGGCCGGCACCGAGATCGACGCGGTGCAGATGCGTGCGCAATTGAATGGCCTCAAGGATCTCATCGACGCGATCCAGAGCATCACCGCCGCCATCGTCGATGGCACGAACACGCTGCCGACGGGCAGTCCGGCTCAGGTGGTGCTCGAGGTGACCGATGGCACGCTGCACTTCATTTTTGGCATCCCCACCGGCCCGCAGGGTGAGACGGGCAGCAACGGCAGCGATGGCAGCACGGGCCCGCAGGGCATCCAGGGCGAGCCAGGCCTGCCGGGCGCTCCCGGTGAGGTTTCGCTCCAGCAGCTCACCGACGCCATCGCCACCACCAGCAGCAACAGCAACGCCGTGGCCACCCTGGGAATGACGGTGAGCGACCCGCCGACGCAGGCGGAGGTGCAACAGATCGCGAACAAGGTGGATGAGCTGATCGTGATGCTGAGGCGGTAAAACTGAAAAGCTGAAAGCTGAAATGGGAAATGGGAAATCAGAATTTCAGCTTCTCAGCTTCTCAGCGTCTCAGCTTCTCAGCGTCTCAGCTTCTCAGCGTCTCAGCTTCTCAGCGTCTCAGCTTCTCAGCGTCTCAGCTTCTCAGCGTCTCAGCGTCTCAGCGTCTCAGCGTCTCAGCTTCTCAGCGTCTCAGCTTTTCCGCTTTTCAGCTTTCAGAATGTGACTTCGTGCTTGCCGCATGCGCCGTTCTGCTTTCTTCTCAGGGCGAACATGGCCTTCAAACTTGTCATCCTCTCCGGCGCTCAGATGGGCGTGGAACGTGCCGCCCTCGACTGGGCGTTGAAATATGAGCTTCCGCACGGCGGCTGGTGCCCGCAGGGGGTGCTCTCTGCGGCGGAGCCGATCGACCCGCGCTACAAGCTCAAGGAGGGTGCCACGGACAGCCTGCTGGAGGCCATCACCTCCAATGTGCGCGATGCGGAGGCGACGCTGGTCTTTACCCTCGCGACCAAGGCCGCCGGCATGGCACAGAAGGCGCTCAGCAACGCGAAGAAGCAGAAGAAGCCGGTGCTGCATGTGCATCGCGGCATCCTCGGCGTCTCGGAGAAGATCGTGGCCTTCATCGACAAGTACTACATCCGCCGCCTGCACATCACCGGTTCCCTGGACACCGATGAGGCCGGTGTGAGCGACTGGGCGATAGGCGAACTGGAGAAGGCCAAGGGCATCATGGACCGGCGGCCGGAGTGATCCGGCGCGGCCAGGTCTTGCGCATGAAATGAGCTACGGGTCATGGCGCTCATACCCCGCGTCATCCAGTTTTGGGATTCCCGGGTGTTTGGAGCGATGGAGTGGTTCATCCTTCGCCGTCTTGCTTTCATCCTTCGCAGTAAAGCTACGGAGAACGGAACGGAGCACTGGAACGACGGGTGGGCGTGTGAACCAGGGAGTAACTTTCTCTGGTAAAAAATGGGGGGGGTAAAAGATCGGGAAACGACGGTTCCCATTTTTTACCGCCAATCTTTTACCAGCCAAGTTATTCGGGAGAATGGATGGAGTTCTGCATTCCAGCAGTCCACATCTCCATGACTCCATAGCTCCGAAGCCGAATGAGCACGAATAAGGTGGGGAAAGCCGGCTCTGCGGCCATTCGCGTGTCATTCGCGTGTCATTCAAATACATAGGACAGCAGAATGGGGACAGCAGAATAAACCGCTGCACGGCCTCTCCCGACAAAGCGTCAATTGACAAGGCGAACGCAACCCGCCTTGTGTCCGCCGCATGATTTTGCTCGCCGCTGCCGCCTCTCACGCCGTGCTTCCTCCCCTGGGGATGATCGCGCCCTTTGCCCTGCTGCTGCTGTGCATCGCGCTGATGCCGCTGCTGGCCCCGCACTTCTGGGAGCATCATTACCCGAAGGTGGCCGTCGGTCTGGGACTGGTGACGGCGGCGTATTATGCCTTCGTGCAGAAGGACTGGCATCCGCTGCATCATGCGGCGCATGAGTATGTGAGTTTCATGGCGCTGGTGGGATCGCTGTTTGTCATCTCCGGCGGCATCAACATCCGCGTGAAGGGCGAGGCGACGCCGCTGGTGAACACGCTCTTCCTGCTGATCGGCGCGGTGCTGGCGAACCTGATCGGCACCACGGGGGCGTCGATGCTGATGATCCGGCCGTGGATCCAGATGAACAAGTACCGCGTCACCGGCTTTCACATCGTGTTCTTCATCTTCCTGATCAGCAACGTCGGTGGCGCGCTCACGCCCATCGGCGATCCGCCGCTGTTCCTGGGCTTCCTGCGCGGCGTGCCGTTCTTCTGGGTGATGCAGCACTGCTGGCAGGCCTGGGCGCTGGCGGTGGTGCTGCTGCTGGCGGTGTTTTATGTCTTTGATGCCATCAACTTCCGCCGCGCGCCCAAGGAGGTGCGGGAACTGGAGACCGCGCATGAAGACTGGTTCTTCCGCGGGCTGCTGAACGTGCTGTGGCTCGGCGTGGTGCTGGGCGCGGTGTTGCTGCCGAAGAGCCTCCAGGAAACCACGGTGGCCGGTGTTGTTTCCCTTCCCGCGCTCGTGATGTTCGCCGCCGCTGTGGCTTCCTACTTCACCACGAGGCCGGAGGTGCATGAGGCGAACGATTTCAACTTCGGCCCGGTGAAGGAGGTGGGCTATCTGTTCGTGGGCATCTTCCTGACGATGATCCCGGCGCTGCAAATCCTGCAAAGCGGCGAGGCGGTGCAGATCGACACGCCGATGCAGTACTACTTCGCCACCGGCGCGCTCTCCGCCTTCCTCGACAACGCGCCGACCTACCTGTCCTTCCTCGCCGCCGCGATGGGCCAGCAGCATCTCTCGGTGGATTCGCCCGCCGATGTGATGACCTTCGCCGCCGGGCACGCGCCGCATCTCATCGCCATCTCGCTCGGCGCGGTGTTCTTCGGCGCCGGGAGCTACATCGGCAACGGGCCGAACTTCATGGTCAAGGCGATCGCTGACAAAGCGAAGGTGCATGCACCGTCCTTCCTGGCCTACATGCTGCGTTTCTCCATCCCGGTCCTGCTGCCTGTTTTGATTGTGGTGGGATGGATCATGGTGAAATGACGAAATCAGAAATCCGAATGACGAACGAAGCCCCAAATCCGATGCCCGAGGCCGCCACAAGCTTCGTCATTCGTCATTCCGCCGCTGCCGTTCTGTGTTTGTGCATCGCCGGCTGCGCCTTCTTCCCGCCTTTGGGCAGCAAGCGTCTCAAAACCGACGTGGCTGCGCTCCACGGCACCGCGCCGGCGAAGTGGGCCGCGCTGCCGGGCATCCCCAAGAGCGCCGCCACCGGCTGGCTCGATGAATTCGGCAGTTCCAGGCTGCCCGCGCTGGTGCAGCAGGCCGTGGCTGCCAATCCCAGCCTCAAGGCCACCGCCGCCCGCGTCGAGCAGGCGCGTGCGCAGTTGATGCAGGCCGGCTCAGGCCTGTTCCCGGCCCTGACCTCCTCCGGTTCCGCCAGCCGCACGCAAAGCCCGGGAGACCAGCGCTTCCCCGGCATCAACCCGATCGCCAACCGCTTCAACGGCAACTACCTCAACCTGAGCTGGGAAATCGACTTCTGGGGCCGCGTGGCCGACACACGCCGCGCCGCCAAGGCCGGTTCCGAAGCCGCCGAGGAAGACTGGCACGCGGCGCGTCTTTCGCTCGCCTCGACCACGGTGCAAACCGCCGTCAGCCTGGCCGAGGCCGAGAGCCTGCTCGCGCTGGCGCAAAGCAACGTGACCACACGCAAGGTGCAGCTCGGCATCCTCGAACGTCAGATGGACCGCGGCATCGAACCCGAACGCGCCGCGCTGGATGTGAGCCTGAGCCGCGCCGACCTCGCCCGCGCCGAATCCACCGTGCAGCAACGCCGCGCCACAGCGGATCAAACACGCCGCACGCTCGAAACCCTGCTCGGTGGCTATCCCGCGGGCACTGAACGCGGCCTTGGCTCCCTGCCCTCGCTCAAGCGCGGCATTCCCGCCGGATTGCCCTCGGAGATGCTGCTGCGTCGTCCCGATCTGCGCGCCGCCGAACGCCGCCTGGCCTCCGCACTCGCCAGCGAAAGCGCCGCGAAGAAAGCGATGCTGCCCAGCATCCGCCTCACCGGCTCGGCGGGCCGCACCTCGCAGCAGATCGAGCAGATCATCCGTCCCGAGTCCGCCATCTGGAACCTCGGCACCCAGGTCGGCCAGACCTTGTTCCAAGGCGGCTTGCTGAAGGCTGGCGTGGATCTCCAGCGCGGACGCTACCATGAGATCCTGCAAACCTACGCCGACAGCGTGCTCACCGCCTTCCGCGAGGTCGAAACCGCGCTGGCCGCCGAGCAATTCCTGCTCCAGCAGGAGTCCGCCCTCGAACGCGCTGCCAGCGAGGCCGAACGCGCCGAACAACTTGCCCTGAGCCAGTATGAGAAGGGATTGAGCGAGGTTTTGACCCTGCTCGACACCCGCCAGCGCGCCTTCGATGCCCGCAGCACGCTGACCAGCGTCAAAGCCCAGCGCCTGCGCAATCGCGCCGCGCTGCATCTCGCGCTCGGCGGGGAGTTTTGAAAGTAGGCCTGTTCCTGTGGAACAGGTTGCTGGTCTTGTTGCGCAGCAACAAGGCAACGTTCACTCGATGAAGAGCGTCTCACCGGGCCGCATCCTCGAGATGCGTTTTTTCATCGGGACGATGGCACGGCGGATGGTTTCCGTCTGCCGGGGTTTGGATTCCTTCTTCTGCGGCTTGCTGCTTGCGAACAGCGTGGTTCGCGCGGGCGGCGTGTGTGTCACGCTTCTCGCGGCAGGAGTTGCAGGAGCGGCTTTCGCGGGGGACGCGGCAGCCACGACTCTCGCGGGTGGGGCAGAAGGCGCGGGTGCGATGTCGATCTCATCGCTGCCGATCTGGATGGGTTCTTCGTTGGCAGCGAAGGAACCGTGGCCGATGATTTGCACTGGCGTGCCATGCGGTGTCTCGCGGTAGAAAATGGCGGCCATCTTGGTCGGCAGGCGGATGCAGCCGTGGGAGGCCGGATAGCCGGGCAGATAGCCCTCATGCATGCCGATGCCACCCACGATACGCATGAAGTAACGCATGTTCGCGCCGACAAACTTCGTGCCCGGCGGCTGCGGATCTTTGCGTGTATCGACATCGCTCACCACCGTGTCTCCGCTGGAATCGATGTACGAGCCGAACAGCGAGGAGCGGTGATGCAGATCCTTTTCGATGATGCTGAAGCGGCCGTTCACCGTGCCCGTGCTCTCCTTCCCCGAGGAAATCGGCGACATGCCGACCAGTTCGCCGCCTTTGAAGTAGTGAATCCGTTGTTCGCTCAGATTGATCACGATGCGGGGCGGTCCAACGACACCGTCGCCTTTCCACCATGCGCGATTGTCCACCGGCGGGAGGTTCGCCTGCGGCGCGGTGGCGCAACTGCTGAGAACAACCACAGCGGCAGCAAGGGAAAGAGCGAGGCTTCGCGCAAATGTCATGCGCCCGAATGCTGCATCGTCCGTGCCAGATTTCCAGAAGGAATCAGGGCAAAAATGCCGGATCACGCGTACGGCACCGGGGTGCCGGTGCTGTTGGCGAGCGCCTTGAAGCGTTGCGTCAGCTCCTGCGTGAGCTTGCCGGGCTTGCCATCGCCGATGGGGCGGCGGTCGTACTGCACGGCGGAAATGACCTCGGCGGCGGTGCCGGTGAGGAAGCATTCGTCGGCGGTGTAAACGTCGAAGCGCGTCATGACGGCCTCAATGCAAGGCACGCCCATCTCCACGAGGATTTCCATGACCGCGCGACGGGTGATGCCGTCGAGAGCGCCGGAGGAGATCGGCGGCGTGGTGACCTTGCCGTTCTTCACGATGAAGACGTTGTCGCCGGTGCATTCGGAGACGAAGCCCTGATCATTGAGCATGATGCCCTCGTCACAACCGGCCTGGAGGCACTCGATCTTGGCCATGATGTTGTTGAGGTAATTCAGGCTCTTCACCTGCGGGCTGAGCGCGGAGGAGTTCGGACGGCGCGTGCCACAGGTGATCAGGTTCAGACCCACTTCATAACGTTCCGCCGGATACAGCGAGATGCTGCTGGCGATGATGATGACACCGGCCTTCGGGCACTGGTAGGGATTCAAACCGAGCGAGCCGACACCACGTGTGATGACGAGGCGGATGTAGCCGTCGCGCAGCTTGTTCGCGGCCACGGTGTCGAGCGTGGCTTTCTCCATTTCCTCGAAAGGAATCGGGATCGTGAGGCAGATCGCTTTGGCGCAGTCGTACAGGCGGTGCAAATGCTCGGTGAGACGGAACACGCGACCATTGTAGATGCGGATGCCTTCAAATACCCCGTCGCCATAGAGCAGGCCGTGGTCGAAGACGGAGATCTTCGCCTCGGATTCAGGAACGAGCTTGCCGTCAAGGTAGATGAGGAGGTTTGCAGACATGAGCCGCGTAGAAACCACAGGCGGGAGGGTTTTGCAAGCGCTGGCAATATGCTTGCACGGGACCGATTCAAGCCCATCGTGCGCGCCCTTAAACGAACCCTGAACACCCACGACCATGGCCGACATCCAAACCAGCGCTGCTGACAAGAAAGACAAGGAATTCTTCACCCACGTCCCCCAGGAGGCCCCCGGCTTCTTCCTGAAGGGCTGCCACCAGTATGACTGGGGCCTCAAGAACCGCCTCAGCAGGGTCTTCAATCCCAAGGACGGCCGCACCGTGATGCTCGCCTTTGACCACGGTTATTTCCAAGGCCCGACCACCGGCCTGGAGCGCGTCGATCAGACGATCCTGCCCCTCGCCCCATATGCCGACTGCCTCATGCTCACCCGTGGCATCCAGCGCAGCGTGATTCCCGCCTCCACGACCAAAGCCATCGCCCTGCGTGCCTCCGGCGGCACCTCGATGATCAGCCCCATGGAAGAATGGGAAGGCGAAATCGACGGCAAGAAGGCCAAGTTTGGCCGCCCCGGCTTTGAACCGCTCTCCAATGAAAGCACCGCGCTCAACATCGAGGAAGCCATCCGTCTCAACGCCAGCGTGCTGGCCGTGCAGGTGTTCATCGGCAGTGCGTATGAGCGCCAAAGCCTGAAGAACCTCACCGACCTCGTCGATGCCGCCAGCCGTTACGGCATCGCCGTCATGGGCGTGACCGCCGTGGGTCGTGCGATGGCCCGCACTTCGCAGTATTTCCGCCTCGCCACCCGCATCATGGCTGAACTCGGCGCGAACGTCGTGAAGTGCTACTACACCGACACCGAGTTCGACACCGTGACGAGCTGCTGTCCCGTGCCGATCGTGATCGCCGGTGGCAAGAAGCTGCCCGAACTCGAAGCCCTCCAGATGTGCGCCAACGCCATCGCTCAAGGTGCCAGCGGCGTTGATATGGGCCGCAACATCTTCCAATCCGACGCCCCCATCGCCATGATGCAGGCCGTCCAAGGCGTGGTCCACGGCGGCCTCACTGCCGAGCAAGGCTTCGCCAAATACAACGACCTGAAGGCTTCCGGCGTGAAGTGATTCGGACTCGTCCTCAACTCATTCGAAAACTCCGGTCGTCGCAAGGCGGTCGGAGTTTTTTTGTTCAACGCGAATGGAACCGGAATGGCCGCGAATGCTCGCAAATTCAGGCATTCGTGTTCATTCGCGGCCATTCGAGAATATTCGCGTTTGTCATTCAACAGGTGCCGTCTAAAAGCACCGCACCCGATGAAAAACCCCGTCTCCTTCCTGCGCTCTGTCGCCCTGCTTGAAGCCATCTCGTATTTGATCCTCCTGTTCATCGCCATGCCGCTCAAATATGCGCTGGGCATGCCGATGGCGGTTAAAATCGCCGGCTCGGTGCATGGCGGCTTGTTTGTGGTGTTCGGTTTTGCACTGCTGCGTGTGCTCATGACGACGAACTGGCCGTTCAGTCGCGCGGCGCTCGTGTTCATCGCCTCGCTGCTGCCGTTTGTGCCCTTCTTCATCGACCGCCGCATGCGTGCGTGGGCGGCGGAATCCCATCAGACTCCGGCGTGAAGAAAGTCGTCATTCATTCCGACGGCGGCTGCCACGGCAACCCCGGCCCCGGTGGCTGGGCCGTTGTGCTGGCCTACGGCAAGCATGTGCGCGAACTCAAAGGCGGCGTTCCCGCCACCACGAACAACCGCATGGAACTCCAGGCCGCCATCGAAGCCCTGCGCATTTTGAAAGAGCCCTGCGAGATCGACTTCCACACCGACTCGCAGTACGTCCGCCAGGGCATCAGCCAATGGATCGCCAGTTGGAAACGCAACGGCTGGCGCACCAGCGCGAAACAACCCGTCAAAAACGCCGACCTCTGGCGCGAACTCGACGCTGCGACCGCCCACCACAAAATCCACTGGCACTGGGTCAAAGGCCACGCCGGTCACACCGACAACGAACGTTGCGACGAACTCGCCAACGAAGCCATCGCCGCCGTCAAAGCCAGCCACACGCCCCAGCAGCTCGTTGCGCTGCTGGAGGAGTTTAAAGCGGAGACGGATGCGCAGCTACTGTGAGAATCTTCATGCCGAGCATCTTTACCGCCGTTGGCGCGGAGGTGTCGGCGATGATTCCGCAATCTTCGCTCAAGGCGCCGGTGAAAAAGATCGGAGTGAGGAAGTAACTCTTCCGAGTTGAATCATCATCGCGCTCCGAGGGGGCTCACCCTTCGCGGATTTTTCCGGCGAGGGAATCGAGGGTGCGCTTGAAGTCGTTGGAGGCGTTGAGGTTGTTGGTGACGACTTTGCAGGCGTGGATGACGGTGCCGTGGTCGCGGCCACCGAATTCATCACCAATCTGGACCAGAGGCAGCTTGGTGAGCGTGCGCACGAGGTACATGGCCACCTGGCGGGCTTCGGCGATGTTTTTCGGACGCCGCGGGCCGGTGAGGTCGCTGACACGCAGATCGTAATGCGTGGCCACGATGCGCTGCACGCGATCCACAGTGACGGTCTTCGACTGATCTGCGTCGATCACATCATGCAGCAGCGTGGCGAGGGCGGATTCCGTGGTGACGGCACCTTCGAGCGAGACATGGGCGGCGACGCGCATGAGCGCGCCTTCGAGTTTGCGCACGTTGGCACGGATGTGCTGCGCCATGAAGTCGAGAATCCAGGAGTCGAGAGCGACATTGAAGTCGCTCTGCTTGCGGCGCAGGATGGCGATGCGTGTTTCAAAGTCCGGCACCTGAATCTGAGTAGCGAGACCCCATTCAAAGCGTGAGACGAGGCGGCTTTCGAGATTTTTGATCTCGCTCGGCGGACGGTCGCTGGCGAGGACGATCTGCTTCGCGTTGTTGAAGAGCTCGTTGAAGGTGTGGAAGAACTCCTCCTGTGTGCTGTCCTTGCCCTCGAAGAAGTGCACATCGTCGATGAGCAGGACGTCGAGCTTGCGGAATTTCTGGCGGAACTGGCTGAAGGTCTGCTTCTTGATGGCGTCCACAAACTCGTTGGTGAACTGCTCGGAGGTGACGTAGCGCACGTTGGCGCGCGGCTTGCGCGCGAGCACCTCCTGGCCGATGGCCTGCATGAGATGCGTCTTGCCAAGACCGGTGGGGCCGTAGAGGAACAGAGGGTTGTAGATGCGGCCCGGTTTTTCAGCGACAGCGCGGGCGACGGCGACGGAATAGCTGCTGTTGGTGCCCACGACGTAGCTGTCGAAGTTGAACTTGGCGTTCAATCCGGCCTCGCTGAAAAAACGAATCGGCGCCTGATCGGCGGCGGTGATGCGCGCGGCCTTGAGTTCAGGCAGCGGTGCAAAGGAGGCGACGGGCGTTGGTTCGGTGGCGACGTGAAATTCGATGACGGCAGGAACACCTGTGACCTCGGCCACGGCATCCGCCACGGCAGCGCTGTGATTGCTTTCGATCCAGAGCTGATGAATCGGATTCGGCACGGTGATGATGAAGCGCCCGTCATCAGCGAGACGCGCGGAGGTGCCGCTGAAGCATCGCTGAAAATTATCGCCGCCAAGCCGGCTCACCAACACCTCGCACACACGATCCCAGACCGTGGGAGCAAGCGTGAACAGTTCCGTGTGCGCATGATGATCTGATCCATTGAGGGAAGGTTGATTCGTGTTTTCATCGTTACGCGCCATGATGAGGTTCTCCGGGAGAGTGAGGTCGAAAGTGGATTGGGAAGCTGTGCCGAAAAAAATTCAATGGAGCAATCGGGAGGCCAGTGAATGTTTTTTTAAACGACAGCACTTTGTATGACGAAATCGACACGTGTCACAAGTTCTTCTTCGATATATTTTTTGAAATTTTCACGCAAGCAGGTGAAAAAAATCAAAATCAATTTGCACTCCGCAGTGAAGATTTTCGCAAGCGGATGTGAACAAGCTGCGAACAGCATGGGAATAGCTGTGTGCAACCGCCATCAGGCACGCGAATTGCGTGCATTCAAACCTGAATGAATCTTCATGCCGCAATGCGACAACGACTTCAATGCGCCTTCTTCAGATGCTCACCGAGCAAATCGCGGCCAAAGTCGCCGTCGAAACTGCGCCAGACACTGTGAACGTGGTTGGCGTCGTTCTGCGTGTTGTCGTACTCAAGCAGGAAGGTCTTCCCTTGAACGCGATAATAGTGCGGTTCGCCGCGCTCCTTGCCGCCGGCCCAGCCGAAATAAACCGGCCCGCTCTTTTGGATCTCTGCACGAGCCTCGTCGGCGATTTCCGGACGCAGGCGTGTGAGATATTCATCAATCAGGCGCGTGAGCATGGCTTTCTGCTTTTCATTGAGTTCGGAATCCGCGAGTCCAGCGGGTGACAAAGCGCTGACCTTGTGTTCGGCAGCGGTGATCATCTCCTTGGGGGCGATCTCGGCCACCAGTGCCGCTTTGAATTGTTCCGGCGTGAGTGTTTTGACCAGTTCGCGCCCCAGTTCCTCTTCCACAGCAAGCACACGCAGCCCGGTGAGAGGCCCCTGGCGGATTTCGCCGGGATTGGTGCCCATGAAGGAGGGGGTGGCACGAAGAAGCTGACCGTCCTTGATGGTGAAGTTCAGTGAGAGATGATGGCCTTCGACACGCCAGCCCCAAGAACCTTTGTCCGCAGGTTCGCCAAAGATGGAGACAAAATATTTTTCAGGATCACGCTTCTCGCGGACGGCGGCGCGCTTCGCTTCATCCGCTCCCTCCATTTGATAGAGAACTTCTTCGAGACTCATGATGGTGACGGCTTTGGCGGAGCCGCGGAAGCTGAGACCTGTGTTTAACAGAGCATGGGCGAGCAGGCGCTGCTGTGGCGTCATCTCCTTCATGGGCAGTCCTTTGCGCTCACGTGGGATGAAATGCCAGTTTTCACGTTCCTCAGCGGCGAACTCGAAGCCGGCCTTCGCCTTTTGTTCAGGCGTAAGAGCGGCGAGGAACACTTTGGCGATGGCCGCCATCTGTGTGCCCGCATCATGGGCGGCGGCCGTGCGCGGAGTGAAACTGGCAAGAACAAGGCAGAGGCCGAGGAGCGGGGCGGTGAGGCGCTGAGAGAGGTGCATGAGGGTGAATCGTCGTGATTGAGTCGCGGGGCAAGTCGAACGCTGGCAGAAACGGTGGTTTGTCATTCATCCTCATCAAATTTCATGCCGCACGCGCCGATTCGTTGACACTTTCCAGCGCGAGGTTGTAGTCTGGTGATTATCGAAAAATACCGTTCGCACCTCCCACCCGCCAAGCAGACACGTTTACATGTACTCCAATGAAACATACCTACTCGAACAGCTCCAAGAATCCGGGCTGCTGACCGAGCGTGACATCCAGCAGACAAAAGGAGGCCTGAAACCCGGAGAGAGCATCATTGAGGTGCTGATCAAGGCGGGGACGATCTCGGACGAGCAGATCGCGCAGATGGTCGCGGTGAACTCCGGCATGGAGTACGTGGATTTGAACGGGTTCGAGCCGCATGGCGGTCTGAAGGCGCTTGTGCGTCTCGATGTTGCGTTAAAATACAAGATCGCGCCGCTGGGAACGAATGGCAGCACCTTGCAGATCGTGGTGGCCGATCCGTATGACTTTGAAACGCTGGACGCGCTGCCGCATGTGCTGCAGCCTGACATTGAGTACTACTGCTCCACGCCTGCGCTGATCAAGACGCTCCAGGCCAACATCTACGGCAACGAGGCGGTGATGGGAACCATCAGGGCCAAAAACACCGATGGTACCGTGACCGATGACGACGCCCCGGTCATCAAGCTGGTGACGAACATGCTGATGGAGGCGTTCAAACAGAAGGCCTCGGACATTCACGTCGAGCCGCTGGAGAAAGACATCCGCATCCGCTACCGCATGGACGGTGTGCTCATTGATGTGGAGCATCATCCGAAGCGCCTGCATTCCGCGATCATCGGACGCCTCAAGATCATGACCGGTTCGATGCAGTTGGATGAAAAACGCATCCCGCAGGACGGACGCATCCAGATGGCCTACAACGACAAGGAGATCGACATGCGCGTGTCGGTCATCCCGACGAACAACGGCGAGAGCGTGGTCATGCGTGTGCTCGACAAGAGCAGCCTGAAACTCGGTCTCGTGGACCTGGGCTTCCTCAGCGACGACCAGGCTACCTTTGAGCAGCTTATCACGCTGCCGGACGGCATCATTCTGGTCACCGGCCCGACCGGTTCAGGCAAAACCACGACGCTTTATGCCTGCCTCAATTTCATCAACCGCCCCGACCGCAAGATCATCACGGTCGAAGATCCGGTCGAATATGAGCTCGCAGGGATCAATCAGGTCATGGTGAAGGAGGAGGTCGGCATGACGTTCGCCGCGGCGCTTCGCGCCATGCTGCGCCAGGCGCCGAACATCATCATGCTGGGGGAAATTCGAGATTTGGAAACGGCCTCCATTGCGATCCAGGCCTCGCTCACCGGCCACCTGGTCTTTAGTACGCTGCACACGAATGATGCACCAAGCGCCGTGGCCCGTCTCAGTGACATCGGTGTGAAGCCGTTCCTCACCGCCTCCGCCGTGCGTGCGATCGAGGCGCAGCGGCTGGTGCGCAAGCTGTGCCCCGACTGTAAATCCTCCTCCACTCTCAGCGATCGTGAACTGCGCGCGCTCGGGCTGGAAGCCTCCCAGCTTTTGGAGGCCACGGTCAACGGCGCGAACGGCTGCTCCAAGTGCCGTCAGGGTGGTTACCGCGGCCGCATGTCTCTCGTGGAGATTTTCAAAATCGACGACGAAGTGCGCAACATGATCAACCAGCAGCTCACCACGCCGCAACTCCGCAAACGTGCGCGCGAGCTGGGCATGCGCACCCTGCGTGAAGACGGCATCCGCAAGGTGCTCTCCGGCATGACCACCGCCGAAGAAGTGATCGAAGCCACCATGTCCGATGCCGATTGAGTTTCCCCGGCATTCCCCAACGAATTCCATTCCTTACAGACGACTATGACACCTCAGAATGTGGTAGAGATGCTCGAAAACCGGGGCGTGATCGACAAAGGTCTCGCCTATGACATTGAGCAGGATGCCGTGCAGAACGGCAAAGACATCGTCCAGGTGCTGCTGGATTACAGTATCTACGCCAATGAAGACGAATTCTGGGCCCAGGTGGCCGATGAACTGGGCGCGGATCACTTCGATCTCGACAACTTCGAGCCGCCGCCGTCGGTCATTGCGCTGATTCCAGCGGGCATGGCACGCCTTTACGGAGCGTTTCCGATCACCCTTGATGCGCAGGGGCTGCATGTCGCCTTCACTGATCCACTCAACCCGCAGCTCGTCGAAGACCTGCGCTTCGGACTCGAAAAAACCATTGTGCCAGTGGTTGCACGCCGCAGCCAGGTGCAGAACTTGATCGAAAGGCACTACGGCAGCGGAGCGCCCAGCATCGAGGAAATCTTCGGTCAGCTCGGCAAGGGCGGCAAAGACGGCGCCTCGCCCGAAGTGGAGGCAAATTCGGCCCCCATCGTTAAATTCGTCGATCTGGTGATGCATCAGGCCATCAAGGAGCGTGCGAGCGACATCCACTTCGAGCCGTTCGAGCGCGAGTTCAAAATCCGCTACCGCGTGGACGGTGCGCTGTATGAAATGGCCCCGCCTCCGGTGCATCTGGCGACTTCCATCATCTCCCGCATCAAGGTCATGGCGAACATGAACATTGCGGAGCGCCGCATCCCGCAGGACGGGCGCATCATGACCACGGTGGGCGGCAAGCCGGTGGACATGCGCGTGAACTCGCTGCCCACACAGCATGGCGAATCCGTGGTGCTTCGTGTTCTTGACCGGTCCTCGGTCAATCTCGATCTGGAGGTGCTCGGCATGCAGCCCTTCCTCTTCGATTACATCGTGGAGACGATTCACAAGCCGAATGGCATCTTCATCGTCACCGGCCCCACCGGAGCGGGCAAAACCACCACGCTGTACGCCTGCCTGCGCCGAATCAACACCATCGACTGCAAGTTGCTCACCGCCGAAGATCCAGTCGAATATGAACTGGATGGCATCATGCAGGTGCCGATCAACGAAGCCGTGGGCCTGACCTTCGCCAAAGCCCTGCGTTCCTTCCTGCGCCAGGATCCCGACCGCATCATGGTCGGTGAAATGCGTGACCTTGAAACCGCCCAGATTGCGATCCAGGCCTCGCTCACAGGCCATCTCGTGCTCAGCACGCTGCACACGAACGATTCCGCCGGTGCGGTGACACGTCTGGTGGACATGGGTGTCGAGCCCTTCCTGGTGTCCGCCACACTGGAGGGGGTGCTGGCCCAACGTCTGCTGCGCACCATCTGCAAAAGCTGCCGCTCACCGTATGAGCCAAGCCTGCACATTTTGAACCAGCTCAACCTCTCCCCTGAAGATTTGGGCGGGAAGCATTTCTACACCGGTTCCGGCTGCTCCTCCTGCGGCAGCAGTGGCTACAAAGGCCGCAAAGGCATCTACGAACTGCTCCATGTCACCGATCCCATCCGCGAACTCATCACGGGTCGTGCCCCTTCCATCGTCCTTCGCCAGAAGGCCATCGAACTGGGCATGGTTACCCTTCGCGAAGACGGCCTGCGCAGCATCTACAATGGCGACACGACCATCGAAGAAGTACTGAAATACACCTGATCCTCCCGAAGGCCACCAACGTTCCCTTTCGAGAGCATCCTTGCTCATTTATTTGATGGACAGAACGCCCGTCGCCCCGGTATTCTGAATTTACCCTGAACAAACGCCTCCACGCCACGCCTTATGCCCAAGTTTCATTACATCGCCCTGGATCAGAACGGACAGGAAACCGCCGGAGACCTTGATGCTGCCTCCGAGGCGGACGCCATCAATCAACTTCGCCAGTCCGGCCTCTACCCGACCAGTGTCGCCGCCGAAGGACAGGGCCAGGCAGCCGCAATCAAGAAGCGCGCCAAATCGACCACCAAGGGCAAGGCCAAGGTCGTCAAAGTCGGTGCCAATGCCAAGGTGAAGAGCAAGAGCCTGATGATTTTCACGCGCCAGCTCGCCACTCTCATCGACTCCGGCCTGCCATTGCTGCGTGGTCTCACCGTGCTGGGCCGCCAGGAGCCAAATCTTGTGATGAAGGGGACGATCAACACGCTCGCCGACAATGTGCAGACGGGCAGCACCTTCTCCGAAAGCCTCCAGCAGTATCCGCGCATCTTCAACAAGCTCTACATCAACATGGTGAAGGCCGGCGAGCTTGGTGGTGTGCTAGAACTCGTGCTCAACCGCCTCGCTGAATACCAGGAGAAGGCGCAGAAGCTCAAAAACAAGATTGTCGCCGCGATGGTTTACCCCATCATCGTCATGTGCATCGCCGCTGCCATCATGGTCTTCCTCATGATGGTCATCGTGCCCCGCTTTGAAACCATCTTTGAAGACATGCTGGGCAGCAAGGACAAGCTCCCCGAGCTGACCAAATGGGTCATCGGTTTCAGTCGCAACATGTTTGAGTACAAGTGGTATCTGCTGGGCGGACTTGTTGGAAGCATCGTGAGTTGGCGCGCCTTGGCCGCCACCAAGGGCGGACGCCGCTGGATCGACCGTACCAAGCTCAAACTTCCGCTGTTCGGCGATGTGCAGCGCAAGACCGCCATTTCCCGCTTCACCCGCACCCTGGGCACGCTCGTCACCTCTGGCGTGCCGATTCTCCAAGCCTTGAACATCACCCGTGATACTGCGGGCAACACGATTGTTTCCGATGCCATCACCAAAGTCCATGATGCTGTGAAAGAAGGTGAGTCCATGGTGGCGCCGCTGGAATCCAGCGGCGTGTTTCCACCCATGGTGATCTCCATGGTCGATGTGGGCGAAGAAACCGGTCAGTTGCCCGAGATGCTCCTGAAAATCGCCGACGTCTATGAAGACGAGGTGGACAATTCTGTCTCCGCTCTCACCTCCATGCTGGAGCCGCTCATGATCGTGGTCCTCGCCCTCGTCGTGGGTGTCATCGTCATGGCTCTCTTCCTCCCGCTCATCGACGTGATCAAAAATCTCAGCGGTGGTGCCGGCGGCTGATCACGCCATCTTTCATCATCTAGCTTTCATGAAATCAACCCGTCTTAGATTCAACCCACGCGCCTTCACGTTGTTGGAGATGCTTGTTGTTATCACCATCATCTCCCTCCTCGCGGCGCTGACCATGGGCGGCTACACTTATGCCATGAACTCCTCGAAGCGCCGCATCACCACCGGCACATTTGAGGCGATCAAACTCTCCCTTGAGCGTTACAACTCGGAGTTCGGGGAATACCCCGAGGCCTCTGGTGATGCTCAAATGGTGGAAATTCTTCCCGGCAAAAGCTACGACACTTCTGGGGCGGCATGCCTGTATCAGGCCCTCACCGGCGATGGTTTCGACCAGATCAAGGGTGCCAGTGCTTCAGCGACATCAGACGAATCCTCCGCGCAATCGGATGGAAAGACAGAGGGGACTGCTGAAATTCGAAAAATGATGCTGGTGGAAGTTCCCCGAACCATATGGACCGTGAAAAACTCCCGATACATCATCATCGATGGATTTGGACGTCCTTTTCAGTATATCAAAGCAGCCACCCCGGAGACCGTTGGCGAAACTCCGGAGGCGACCACCATCAACTCCACCTACGACCTTTGGTCCTACTCCGAGGACGAGGTGAACACCACGCTAAAATCCATCGATACGCTGGACAAGGCGCAAGCGTCCGTCAAATGGGTCAAAAACTGGTGACACACGGTTGATGAATAGTTTTAAATCATCATTGACTGTCGATCTCAGGCAAAAATTAGTCCCCTATGCCGATCGGTCTCGCCATTGCCTCAATCCTTGCGCTGTTCATCAGCTTCTGGGCGTTGAACATTGCTCGTGATCCTCGTGTCTGGCGGCTTTGGTGGATGGATCTGCTGGGTGTGCTGGATGTGGACTCCGACCGTGAGCAACGGCGAGTACAGGAAACGCATATGTCGTTCATCTGCTACGCCTTGTTTGCTCTCCTTCTGGCCACCAGTCTTAGTGGTGCTTTCTGGACAGTTGATCTCGTGCGTGAGTACAAGCGCGATAAAACGCGTTTTGAACGTGCGATCGACAGTTCCAACCGCGAGATCGAAAAGGTCAAAAGCAAGCCGCAAAGCATCAAGCGCTGACCCTGGAGAACACGTCCTGGCGGGATTTTGGTTTGCACGCGGCGCTCATCGCTGCGAAGAAACGGCCCAATCCCCTCTTGATCCATGAACCGCCAGGAAAACCTCGAAGCCCTCTTTCGCAACGGCAAGACCGTCATTCTCCCCATCGACCACGGTTGCGCCATTCCCGTGCCCGGGCTGGAAAACCCCTTCCAGCTCATCGATCAGGTTAACGAGTTCGTCGATGGTTACGTCATGAACCTCGGTGTCGCCCTGCGTGCGGCGGACAGCCTCGCCGGCAAGGGCATCATCCTGCGAACCGATGTCTATAACACCCGTACCACAGGTGAGGGAGCCGGCAGCATCGGTGTCTTTGGTGTCGAAGAAGCGGAAATGGTCGGTGCCAATGCCGTCATGAACATGCTCTACCCTTGGTCCGCCTATGAGAAGGCCAACTTCCAGGAATGCGCCGATCTCATTCGCCTGAGCCTCGACACCGATATCCCCGTCATCCTCGAATCCCTGCCCTTCGCCCTCGGCGCGCCGGAAAAATATACCGTCGAAAATGTCAGCTTCTCCACCCGACTGGCGGCAGAGTTGGGTTCGGATGTGGTCAAGATCCCCTACCCCATCAACGGTACGGTCGATGACTTCCGCCGCATCGTTGGGCAATGCTTCGTCCCCGTCATCATTCTCGGTGGTGCCGCGATGGGAGACGACGCCGGCCTCTTGAAGATGGTGGAAGATGCGATGGACGCCGGTGCCGCAGGCATCGCCATCGGCCGCAACGTCTGGCAGCATAAAAACCCCGCCGCCATCGCCCGCAGCCTCGCCGCTGTTGTGCACGAGGACGCATCGGCCCTCGAAGCGCTCGCCCTGCTGAAAGAACCCGTGCGCTGATCCAGTTTCGCATCACGCCAACCATGAAACGACTGCTCCTTGCCGCCTGCCTTTGTGCTGCCACCTCCCTAGCTGCGCAGCAGCTTCAGATGTTTGAAATCAAGGCGGACGACTGGGCCGAGGGCGAACCACCGAAAGAGGTTTTTGTCGTCGATGGCACGATCAAGATCGCCTCACGCGACGGTAACAAGGCCATCGTCGTTGATCCCAATCCCATCACTGACGCGAGCGCCCAGCTTGCCATCTCCGCCAGCGGCAACGCCAGCATCGAGGCAAAAATCCTCGCCATCAAACGTGGCCGCAGCACACCGCGCTTCGGGGTTAGCGTACATGGCATGAGCGGCCATCGCCTCATGATCAATCCGGCCAAAAAGGCGCTCGAACTCGTCCGCAACGATCAAACGCTTGCTACCGTACCCTTCACGTGGACCAGCGAAGCCTGGGTGAAGCTCAAACTCGAAGCCAAAAAGGGAGGGGGAGATGCTTGGATCATCACCGGCAAAGCATGGCCCGCCGATGCCGCTGAACCCGCCGAACCGCTCATCAAGCACGAGGAAAAGGCACTCAAAGGCCAGGGCAAATGTGCCATCTGGGCCACTCCGTTCTCGGGAGAACCGGTTTTCTTTGACGACATCCGCATCAGCATCGAGGCAGCACCTGCTCCTTGATTCATTGGACGGGTGGTAGTTTGACCGTCATCGGGGTCGGAAGCGATGCCATAGCGCCCTTCCCTTGAAGCATTTTGATGTCCGTCATGCGTGCGGACATGTAGCCGATGAAAACGTCCGCGTGCATCTCCATGGGCACGCGCAAGGCATCATCCGAAACCCAGATCGTGGCGGTTTTCATCTTCTTGTAAGCGCTCAGCGTAAGCGTGCTGCGGTCAATCTTTCGGATCTGCAGTCCCACTTTGATGCAAGGGTGGCTTTTCCCGTCGAATGCCAGTGTTTCACGCCCCAGCACGGTGAATGTGGTCAGATACGGCTTGTCCCATGGCTGCACCACTCGGGTGATTTTTTGCCCGTTCTTCAGTTCCAGGCTACGGACGTACAGAATCACCGAAAGAAGGTCGTCCATCGGCCCATACGAACACAACGTCGTTGAAATCGCCGGTGTGCCTTTCCGTGGTTGAATGAGCGTTTCCGTGACCACTTGCTTTTTTTCAAAAGACACGCGGTAGCTGCAGGTTTCATCGCAGTCTGTTTCACTGTGTTGAAGAAAGCGCGCCCGCAGATCATCTCGATGCATGATGGAGGTCATCTCGCAGTCGTACTTCCACAGCGTTCGCGCAAAACCAGTGCTCGCGGCGGTGGCGTCGGCCCTCCAGTAATCCCCCGCCTCCCGCACGGTCAGCGTTGCCTTGCCCGCCGTGATCACATTGTTCCAGCCAAGTTCAAAGGTCAGTACGCAGGGCGGCACACTCAGGTGCGATCCCGCCGTGCCAGGCGTGAGCCCCTTGGTCCATTCCTGTGCCTGGGCACCCACCATGGAGTGGATCAGAAAGCAGATCAGCAGGAGCAGGCGATGCGTCATGTTCCCAGCATTCCCTCGATTTTCCCTTTTGCCAGCCTGTGTCTTTATCGCCACAATCCGCCCATCATGCACGACCCCCGAATCGACGCCCTCTCCCGCCAGCTCGTCCGCTACTCCACCAAGGTCAAAAAAGGCGACTTCGTCTGGATCGACCTCTTCGACGTGCCGAACACCGTCGGGCAGAGCCTCATCCGTGAAGTCGTCGCCGCCGGCGGCACGCCAATGGTGCGGATCAACGACGCCGTCATTACCCGAGAACAGATGATTCACGCCGATGAGAAGCAGTACGACCTCATCGCCAAGAATAACCTGGCCCTGATGAAACAAACGCAGTGCTACATCGCCGTCCGTGGCAGCCACAACATCACCGAATCCGCCGATGTGCCGCCGGACAAGATGAAACTGGTCATGAAAAAACTGCGTCCCTTGCAGAACCGCCGCGTCGCCCACACGCGCTGGGTCGTCCTGCGCTGGCCCACCGCCTCCATGGCCCAGCAGGCCGGCATGAGCACCCAGGCCTTCGAGGACTTCTTCTTCCGCGTCTGCTTGCTCGACTACGAGGCGCTCCTCCCCGCCATGAACGCCCTCAAGAAGCTCATGGACAAGGCCGAGAACGTCCACATCACCGGACCCGGCACCGATCTGCGCTTCAGCCTCAAGGGCCTCAAGGCCATCGCCTGCGGCGGCAATCACAACATCCCAGACGGCGAAGTCTTCAGCTCCCCGGTCAAAGACAGCGTCGAGGGCGTCATCAGCTACAACGCCCCCACCATCTACCAGGGCATTGCCTTCGACAGCGTGAAGCTGGAGTTTAGCAAAGGCAAGATCGTCCAGGCCACCGCCAACAACACCGAGGCCATCAACAAGATCTTCGACAGCGACAAAGGCGCCCGCTACATCGGTGAATTCGCCATCGGCTTCAATCGCGAAATCAAAGAGCCCATGCGCGACATCCTCTTCGATGAAAAGATCGCCGGCAGCTTCCACTTCACCCCCGGTCAGGCCTACGAAGGCATCGCCGACAACGGCAACCGTAGCCAGGTTCATTGGGATCTCGTCAACATCCAGCGCCCCGACTACGGCGGCGGGGAAATCCATTTCGACGGCCAGCTCGTCCGCAAAGACGGCAAGTTCGTCCTGCCCGAACTCAAGCCGTTGAATTACTGATGCAGCTAGATCAAACCGGCGGCTGAAAGTTCAGCAGTTCGATCTCCACCGCATGCTTCCGTTCCGGTAGCAGCTCTACCACTGAGATGCTGCCATACTCGATGTTGAAGTGCGCCATGCGCGCGAGCGGCCACTCCAGCAGCAGGGCGATCATCACCCGGATGATCCCGCCGTGGCAAAACACCGCCACCTTTTGATGCGGATGCGCATGCAGAATGCGCAGCAGGCACTCACGCACGCGTGCGGTGAACCCGTGAACGCTTTCACCGTTGGCAATGCCGTCGCTCTCCATGATCTCCAGCCAGTCAAACGCGCTCACGCCAAAGTTTGACTGCACCTCGTCCCAGCGATGTCCGGTCCAGTCGCCGAAATCGATTTCACGCAACCCGTCCATGAGTTCCGGCTCCATGCCGCGCTGTTTTGCGGAAGGCGCCAGCGTCTGCTGCACGCGCAACATCGGGCTCGCATAGATCTTGTCGATCTTCGTGTCCTTCAACCAGCTCGCCACTGCTTCGCCCTGTTTCACGCCCAACGGCGACAACGCCATGTCGATGCGCGAGCCGCCGAAGACCTTGTGATACTTCTCCTCCACTTCGCCGTGACGGATGAAATAGAGCTGGGTGGGATGATTCGGCAGGTGGGCTTTCACTCCCTGTCTATGAAACAGAGCACCACGCGACGCAAGCCGTGGCTGCGATCATGCAATCTTCCACGCCTCGCGCATCGGCCGCAGCAGCATCTGATTGGCCTGCTCGTCGCCTTCAAAGCGCTCGGCCTTTGGATCAAACTTCAACGGACGCTTCAGCACCGCTGAAATCGCGCCGATGTGGCAGGTCGTGGCGGCACGCTGGGCGATCTCCGCCGTGGCGGCGGTGCGTCCGCGTGAGATCACGGCGTCGATGAAGTTGCGGTGATGATGCTTCGATTCGTAGAGCTTCACGTCGCTGTCCTTGAGCTTCACGCGCAGGATGTCGTCCGAGCTGGCCTTGAGCACCTCCGCCTCGGTGTAAATCCAGCCCTTGCTGCCGATGAACTTCGTGCCCCACTTGGTTTTGTCGTCCGTGCTGAGCATGACCACACGCACGCCGTTGGCGTAGCGGTATTCGATACGGAAGCTCTCGGCGGCATCGTAGATGCCCGCGTCGCGGCGCTTCACCTCGGTGGCGCTGACCTCGGTCGGCGTCGTTTCATCCATGCCCGCGCCCCATTGCGCCACATCCAGGAAATGCGCGCCCCAGTCGGTGATGTAGCCGGGCGCGTATTCCTCGATCCAGCGGAAGTTGAAGTGGCAGCGTGCCGCCGTGTACGGCTTCTCCACCGCCGGGCCGAGCCACATGGCATAATCAAAGTGCGCTGGCACGGGTTGCGTCGCTTCCAGGCCGGTGACACCGCCACGAATGGCAAACTTGCCCGGCACGCCGATCTCGATCTCCTTCAATTCGCCGATGTAGCCGTTGCGCACACGCTCGCAGGCCATGCGCACCTTCAAACCGGAGCGCCGCCAGGTGCCGCATTGCAGCACGCGCTTGTTTTCCTCCACCGCACGGCAGATGGCGCGGCCTTCGACGATGCTCGCGCCCAGCGGTTTCTCGGAATACAAGTCCTTGCCCGCCTTCGCCGCGGCGATGGCCACGTTCGAGTGCCAGTGATCCGGCGTGGCGTTCATGATAGCGTCCACATCGCTGCGAGCCAGCACCTCGCGAAAATCACGATACACATCGCCCTTCGACAATCCGGCCAGTTTTGCTGCGGCCTCGGAATGCTGGGAGTCCACATCGCACACGGCGACGATCTGCACGCGTTCATCGCCCATCAGCGCCCGCAGATTGCTCGTGCCCTGGCCACCGACACCGATGCAGGCGATGCGAACTTTCCCATTCGGCGACACCGCGCCCGCGCGGCCCAGCGTGGCGGCGGAAACGATGAAAGGAACAGCGGTGCGGAGAAATTGACGACGATTCGGAGAAGCAGGCGTGTGCATGGGAAAGAAACGCGCATCAGTTCCGATATTCATCACACTCCAACGCACGCCACTCACTCATGGACTCCACTCCCCTGCCCCGCCGTCGTGACTTTCTTCAAACCACCGGCATGGGTCTTCTGAGCTGGCCCGTGATGCAGTCGTTTTTCGGCAGCACGAGCACCGCATTGGCCCAAACCGCTGCCACAGCTCCAGCGGCAGCCGTTCCAGCCTTGAACCGCTTCCCGCGCATGATGCAGGACTGGCTCGTCACTGAAGTTCGAGCCGCCGAGCAGCGTGGCAATGCCGGGCGTGATGCTTTGAAGACGAAGGCCGATGCCGAGGCTTATGTGAAGTCGGTGCAAGAGCGCATCCGCCAGTGTTTCGGCCCCCTCCCCGAAAAAACGCCGCTGAACGCCAGGGTGACGAAGACCTTGGAGCGCGATGGCTACCGCATCGAGAACATCGTCTTTGAGAGCCGTCCGAATTTTCTCGTCACGGGCAATCTTTACCTGCCCACCAACCGCCAAGGCCCCGTTCCCGGCGTGATCGGCGTCTGCGGCCACTCGCTCAACGGCAAGGCGGCGGAGGCTTATCAAAGCTTCGCACAGGGACTCGCGCGACAAGGCCAAGCCTGCTTCATCATTGATCCCGCCGGCCAGGGCGAGCGGTTTCAGTATTTGAATGAGAAGCTCGGTTCCCGTCTCGGCGGCGGAACGTCCGAGCACAATCAAATGGGCGGACCGCAGGCACTCATCGGCGAATTTCTTGGCACTTGGTTCGTGTGGGATGCCATGCGAGCGCTCGATTACCTGCTGACGCGCAAAGAAATCGACCCGCAGCACCTCGGCGTAACGGGGAACTCCGGCGGTGGCACGCAAACGACCTGGCTCTGCGGCATGGAGTCGCGTTTCACGATGGGCGCACCGTCCTGCTTCGTCACCACCTTCCGCCGCGATGCCGAAAACGAACTGCCGCAGGACATGGAGCAGTGTCCGCCGCGTGTGCTGGCACACGACCTCGATCATTGCGATTTCCTCGCCGCCATGGCACCGAAACCGGTCATCATCATGGCGCAGGAGAAGGATTACTTCGATGCGCGTGGCTCCGCCGAGACTTACGAGCGCTTGAAGAAGCTCTACACGCTGCTCGGCAAGCCGGAGAACATCCAGCTCCACATCGGCCCCGATCCGCACGGCTACACGCAATCGAACCGCGAGGCGATGTATCGCTTCTTCGGCAAAGTCACCGGCATTCCATCTGCTGCCACCGAACCCACGATCACCGTCGAAAAAGACGCGGATCTGCTCTGCACTCCACGCGGTCAGGTGGCCGAAGCCGGTTCGCGCACACTGATGTCCTTCACGCGAGAAAAAGCCGACGATCTGGCCGCCAAACGCAAACACCTCACCGGTGAAGCCTTGCAGAAAGCGGTGCGTGACGTGTTGAAACTGCCCGCGCTGGCGGATTCACCGCCTGACTACCGCATCCTGCGCAGCGTGGGCGCGCGCAAGTATCCCACGAAAGCCTACTGCACCTACGCCGTCGAAACAGAGCCGATGATCCATGCGTTGGTCACGCGCTTGAGCGATGAAGCGCTCACCTCGCGCCTGCCACGCGGTTTGAGCAAAGCCGTGCTCTACATCTCGCATCGCTCCGCCGATGCCGAGCTGCGCGATGACCCGTTCGTGCAGGAACTCATCGCCTCTGCTCCCAACGCGGCTTTCTTTGCCTGCGACGTGCGCGGCATCGGCGACTCGCAACCCAACACCTGCGGCGCGAACCAATTCCTCGGCCGCTACGGCAGCCACTACTTCTACGCCGCCTACAGCCAAATGCTCGACCGCCCGCTGCTCGGCCAGCGCACCTTCGATGTGCTGCGCGTCATCCAGCTTCTTGCCGCTGCCGGTCACACGGAGATCCATCTCGCCGGTCAAGGCTGGGGTGCGTTGCCCGCCGCATTCGCTGCCCTGCTTAGCCGCGAGGTCAAACAGGTCACTCTGAAGCATGCGCTCACGTCTTTTCATGAACTGGCCGTTCACGATGACCAGCAGTGGCCCACCGCCTTCATGCTGCCGCAGGTGCTGCAGCATTTCGATCTTCCCGATTGCTACGTCGGCTTAAAATCCCGTAATCTCCGGCTCTTCGAACCATGGGGTGCCGCCGATGGCATGAAATGATCCCCCTCCCTCCTCCAGACCGCACCTCAACCACACCACCATGCAAACACAGCTCAAGATCAAGCTCTCCTTCTTCATGTTTCTCCAGTATTTCATCTGGAGCAGTTGGTACATGACGCTGGGTGCATACCTCGGAACGCTGAACTTCACCGGCACTGAAATCGGCGCGTCGTATGGCGCCTTCGCCTGGGGTGCGATTCTCTCGCCCTTCATCGTCGGCTTGATCGCGGATCGCTTCTTTGCCTCGGAGAAAATCATCGCGGTGCTCGGCATCGCCGGTGGACTGGTGATGCTCTTCATCCCGCAGTTGAAGACCTTCGGCAGCGTCTATCCCACGCTCATCCTCTACTGCACGCTCTACGCGCCGACGCTCGCGCTGGGCAATTCGATCTCCATGACCCATCTGGCAGATGCGAAGAAGGATTTCCCCTTTGTGAAGATTTTCTCCGCCGTGGGCTGGATCGCTGGTGGTGTGGTGCTCAGCCAGTTGAAGGGCGAGCAGTCTTCGCTGCAATACTACCTGGCAGGCGGCACCTCCATGGTCTTCGGCCTCTTTGCGCTGACGCTGCCGCACACACCACCGAAGAAGAAGGGGCAGAATGTGCCGCTGAGCGAGGTTCTCGGCCTCGATGCCCTGGCGCTGCTGAAGAAGCCCACGTTTGCCATCTTCATCCTGTGCATGTTCCTCATCTGCATCCCGCTGTATTTTTACTTCGTGAACATGGGCACCTACCTCACCCAGTTGAAGTGGGAGGACATGGCGCAGAAGATGACGCTGGCCCAAGTCTCCGACATCGTCTTCCTGATCCTGCTGCCGCTGATGCTCAAGAAGCTCGGCTACAAGAAAACGATCTTCCTCGGCATCCTGGCCTGGGTCGCCCGCTACTTCATGCTCAGCGCCAGTGCTGCCAGCACCGGCACCGTGCTCATCTTTGGGGCCATTCTGCTGCACGGCGTTTGCTATGACTTCCTGTTTATCGCCGGACAGCTTTATGTCGATGACGAAGCGAACGAACGCATGCGTGGCGCGGCCCAGGGCCTGATCGCCATCATTCTGTGGGGTTTCGGCTCACTCGTCGGCACCTACCTGGCCGGGCGCGTCATGGACATGCACAAGCTGGCCACTCCGAAAGGCGACATCGCCCACGACTGGGCCGCCATCTGGAGCACTCCCGCATGGATCGCCGTAGTGGTGCTGGTGTTGTTCATGATCTTCTTCCGGGAGCCGAAGAAAGCGGTTTCGGTTCCAAAATGACCGGCATCGCAGGCAATCAAACCAATGGTCGGGCTGGCGAGATTCGAACTCACGACCTCTTGCACCCCATGCAAGCGTTCTACCAGGCTGAACTACAGCCCGACCTAGTTTGACTTCTCTCCAGCGGTGCCGCGTTGGGGTGGCTGCCGGTTGGAGAGATGCGCATTCTGGACAGAGCGGCTGTCTTTGCAACTGCGATGTTGCGTTCTGTTGAGAATGTCCCGCGAGGCTTGCCATTACAGTGCCATCCAAGTAAAACCTGACGGATATTCCGCATGGTCACGATCACAATCCAAGAACTCACCAAACGTTTCAGCGGCAGTGTCGTTCTGAGCAGCGTGGACCTGCAAATCGAGGCCGGAGAGCTGTTTTTCCTGCTTGGACCCAGCGGCTGCGGCAAAACCACGCTACTGCGTCACATCGCCGGCTTCTACACGCCGGACGCGGGTAAAATCTGGTTCGATGACGAGGACGTGACGCATTTGCCCGCCCACAAACGCGGCACGGGCATGATGTTTCAAAGCTACGCGCTCTGGCCGCACCTCAACGTCGCGCAAAACGTCGCCTTCGGCCTCGAAGAACGGAAACGACCACGCAAGGAGATCGAACACCGCGTTTCCGAAGCTCTCTCACAGGTCAAACTCGACGGCCTTGGCTCGCGCAAAATCCAGCAGCTCTCCGGTGGCCAGCAGCAACGTGTCGCGCTGGCCCGTGCGCTGGTCATTCGTCCGAAATGTTTGCTGCTCGATGAACCGCTCTCCAATCTCGATGCCAAACTGCGTTTGGAGATGCGCAGTGAAATCAGAAGCATCTGCAAACAACACGGTCTCACCGCGATTTACGTCACGCATGATCGTGATGAAGCTCTCAGCATGGCAGACCGCATGGCGATCATGGAAAGCGGCAAGCTCGTGCAGGTCGGCACGCCCACCGAAGTCTATCGCAATCCCGCCACGCGCATGGTCGCCGAATTCATCGGCGAGACGAACTTCGTTGAAGGCCGCACGCTACGGGAAAGCAGCCGCGCCGGTTACCACGATGTCGAAACGCCCTTCGGCGTGCTGCGTGGCCGCACCAATGACACCACCTGGCAGCCCGCGCCCGGCCAGCCGGTCGTCTTGAGCATCCGACCCGAAGCACTCACCTTTGGCAACGTGCTCGATTCACCCAACCGCTTCCCCGGCCACATCATCGACACGACGTATCTCGGCCCCACCGTGCAATACCTCCTTCAGGTGCAGAACGGGCCACTCATGAAAGTCTGCGAGATCAACCCGCAGGAAATACGCCCGCCTTCCGAGGAAGAAGTCCGCGCCATGGCGGGAATGAACGACGTGGTGATCCTGCGCAAATGAATGAACGGCTCACAGCTTTGCTGAATCACCCGCGCACGCAGGCCGTGCTCACCTGGATACGGCAATGGCGCAAGGAACTCGCCGTCGTGCTGGCGATGCTGCTCACCATGATCGGCCCGTTCCTGCTGAAACCGGCGCAAAGCACCGCCCCGGCACGATACGATCGCCGCCTCGTCATCATCTCGCCGCATCATGACCGCATCCGCGAGGAGTTTGGGCAGGCGTTTGCCGCGCATTGGAAGCAAAGCACCGGACAAACACTCTTCATCGACTGGCGCGTCCCCGGCGGCACTTCCGAAATCGCGATGCTGATCAAATCTGAGGCCAGCGCCGCATTTCAGCAGCACTGGCAGTCGAAATTGAAGCAAGCGTGGTCGCCTGCGGTGGCGCAGGCGTGTTTGAATCCCAAGGCTGCTCCCGAAGATGCTGCTCGGCAGGCCTATCTCGCTTCCAATCTCACCACTGGCATGGATGTTTTCTTCGGCGGCGGTGCGTATGATTTTGAGCAACAGGCCAAGGCGGGCACACTCGTGGCTGGAGATGGCGAAAAGACCGGCATCAGCGGCCTGACAAAAAAACATCCCGAGTGGTTCGGCGAGAACGGCATCCCCGAAAAACTCAGCGGCGAGCCGTTTCGCGATCCACAGGGCCGTTGGTGCGGCGCGTGTCTTTCCAGCAGCGGCATCGTCTTCAATCGCGATGTGCTGCGTCGCATCGGCATCGCGGACGATCCTGATGCATGGGAAGATCTTGCTGATCCTCGTTACTACGGCCAGATCGCCCTCAGCGACCCAGGTAAAAGCGGTTCAGTCACCAAAGCGCTCGAAATGCTCATCCAGCAGCAGATGCAGATCGCCATTGATCGGCTCAAGGCTGTTCCCAATGCCAAACTCACGCCGGAAGAACTCGAAGCCGAAGGCGTGGCGGCCGGTTGGAATGAAGGACTGCGCCTGATCCTGCGCATCAGTGCCAATGCCCGTTACTTCACCGACTTCTCCACGAAGATCCCGCTCGAAGTCGCCCGTGGCGACGCCGGAGCAGGCATGTGCATCGACTTCTATGGCCGCTCCGCTGAAGAAGACGTGCGTAAGGCCGATGGAACCTCCCGAGTCGGTTTCATCGCTCCGCTCGGCGGAACTTCGATCAGCGTTGATCCCATCGGCATGCTGCGCGGTGCGCCCGATCCTGAAATCGCCACCGCCTTCATTGAATTCGTGCTCGGCGAACACGGCCAGAAGCTTTGGAGCTTTCGCGTCGGCGAAGCTGGCGGTCCGCGTCAGCATGCGCTGCGGCGTTTGCCCGTGCGACGTGATCTTTACACGCCAGAAAACATTCCCCGCATGAGCGATGGCAAAGAAGCACCGTTTGAAAAGGCCCAAGCCTTCACCTACCACTCCGAGCGCACCGGAGCCGCGTTCAATGCCATCCGTTTCCTTGTTCGCGTCATCTGCGTCGATTCCCACGATGAACTGCATGATGCCTGGAAGCGCATCATCGACAACGGCATGCCTGAACGTGCCATCACCGTGCTCGAAGACCTCACCCGCGTGAAGTACGAGGCCGCCACCGGCAACATCGCCAAAATCCTCGCCGCCCGTGACAAAGCCCAGGAAACCCGTCTTGCCCGCGAGCTGGGCGACGCCTTCCGCAATCAATTCATCCGCGCCGGCACCATCGCTCGTCGTGGCTCCTGATCTTCCCGCCCCATGTCCAAAACCCTATCGCTGCTGATCTTTCTGGTGATGACCGCGTTCTTCGCGTGCTTCTTCGCCTATCCGATCTGGGCGGCGCTGGAATCCGCGTTTCGAGGGCCGGATCACAAGTTCACGCTGGAATACATCACCGAGGTCTTCCTCAACGAGCTGTATCGCGAAGGCTTGTGGAATTCGTTCATCATCGCGGTGTGGACGACGCTGGGTTCTCTTGTCATCGCACTGCCGCTGGCGGTTTGTTATGTGCGTTTCGCGTTTCCTGGCCGGGCGCTGCTCAATTCGCTCGTGCTCATGCCGATGATCCTGCCACCGTTCGTTGGCGCCATCGGCATCAAGGCCATGCTGGGCCAGGCGGGGGCGTTGAACAGTCTCTTGATCAATCTCGGACTCATGGATGCCATGCATCCGACCGACTGGCTCGGTCAGCAGCGCATGCTGGGCATCATCATCATGGAGGTGCTGCATCTTTACCCGATCATTTACCTCAACGCCGCTGCCGCGCTGTCGAATCTCGACCCGGCCATGGAAGAAGCCGCTGCGAACCTCGGCTGCAACGCGTGGAGCCGCTTCTGGCGCGTGACGCTGCCGCTCATCATGCCCGGCGTGTTCGCGGGCGGCACGATCGTGTTTGTGTGGTCCTTCACCGAGATGGGTGTGCCGCTGCTGTTTGATTACGACCGCGTCACCGCCGTGCAGGTGTTTCGCAGCATCAATGATTTGAGCGGGAACCCGTTTCCTTATGCCTTGGTGACAGTGATGCTCGTTTTCAGCACGCTGTTTTACCTCACGAGCAAGCTGCTCTTTGGCAGTTCGAGCGCCAGCGGTGGCGGACGGGCCACGACAGGCCGCGAGACGATTCAATTACCACCCTGGCTCGGCTGGGCCTGCACTGCGTTCTTTGCGGGCGTCACCTTCCTCGCCGTGCTGCCGCATCTCGGCGTCGTGCTGCTGTCGTTCTCCAAAGACTGGTATGGCACGGTCATTCCACATTCGCTCACCTTGTCTCACTACCACGACGCCCTCGGCCATGAACTGACGCTGTCTTCTATCGCCAACAGTTTGAAGTACTCCGCGCTGGCGATGCTGGTGGCGCTCGTCCTCGGCATCGGTGTGGCCTACGTTTCCGTCCGCACCCGCATCTGGGGCCGTCAAATCCTCGACGCGATGGCCATGCTGCCGCTCGCCGTGCCTGGCATCGTCATGGCCTTCGGTTATCTCGCCATGACGCGTGAAGGCCAGCCCTTCCACTGGCTCATGCTCGGAGATGATCCGATTCTGCTGCTCGTCATCGCGTATGCGGTGCGCAGACTGCCCTACGTCGTGCGCTCCGCCGCCGCCGGCTTTCAACAAGTCAGCCCCACGCTCGAAGAAGCCGCGCAAAACCTCGGCGCACGTCCCGAAAAAGCCCTGTGGCGCATCACGCTGCCGCTGGTGGCCCCCAATCTCGTCGCCGGTGGCCTGCTCGCCTTTTCTTTCGCCATGCTCGAAGTCAGTGACTCCATGATCCTCGCGCAACAAGCCGCGCACTTCCCGATCACGAAGGCGATTTACTCGCTGGTCCTCGCTCTCGGCAGCGGCCCTAACCTCGCGTCAGCTCTCGGTGTGTGGGCGATGATCTTCCTCGCAGTCACCATCCTCGGAGCGGGAGTGATTCTGGGGAAGAAACTCGGAGCATTGTTCCGCGGATGATTCGATGATCGACCTTTCCCACCATGTCCACGCAGCACATCAAATTCAACCACGGTCTGGGCGACTGCGTGTTCTTTGCCCATCAACTGCCCTTGTATCAGCGGCGCGGTTTTGAGTTCGAGGTCGGTTGTCAGGTGAACAAGGAATTTCTTTTTGCTCCCGCATGCACCACGCAGCCAGATGCCTCGCATGTGCCGCTGCCGTGGAAGCATGGGGTGGGGCTGGAAAAATTGGACGACACGAACCACTGGCAGGCCAACAAGGCGATGGCCAATTTTTCATTGGCTCCAATGCCAGACATCGGCCCGCCATCGACGGAATTGTGGGATGAGTATTGCGCGGTGAAAGTCGATCTAGGGTCACGTGTCAGCCCTGCGGTGCAGCAGATGGTGGCGGATTACTTCAGCAAGCTCGCGCGGCCCATCATTTTGCTGCATGGCACCGGCAACACCTCCCGGGAGGTCAAGAGTCTGTCCGATGCGATGGCGGTTGAAATCTACCGGACGATTCTGGATGAAACAGGCGGTACGCTGCTGCTGCTGGACTGGGACAACCGGGTGCCGCGCGTCGCACACGGCCGGATCAAGCATCTGACCGATGACTGGAAACGACTCTCGGTCGAAGAACTGCTGGCGACGATCATGCAGGCCGATCTGCTGGTGGGCGTGGACAGCGGCCCGTTGCACCTCTGCCGCTTCACTGAAACACCGGCGGTCGGCCTGTGGCTCGGCGGCCAGCATCCGGCGAGGTTCAGCCTGCCACGTGCCAACCAAGTGAACATCACGCTCAAGAAAAGTGCGCCGAAGGGCAACCGTTACACCCGCTGGTTTTACAACATTATCGAAGAACACGCGGATCACCTTCGACCGTCCCTCGTGGGCCGCACCTGCCGCCAGTTGCTGGCCGCGCCGCGCTATCTCAGTCGTGGTCAGATTGGCAGGGATGTCATGATGCAGCACTGGGTCACGGACCTGACACGCGGCGGACTTTCCGACTACCGCAGTTTCATTGACCGTGACAAGTCCTTTGACCTCATGCTTCGCCATGCCTCTCATTTCACCTCTCCACGCATCGTGGAAACCGGCTGCATCCGTGCCGAAGAGGACTGGCGCGGTGCGGGGTTCAGCACCTACCTGCTCGGGGCGTTTGCCGCCGCTCATGGCGGGCGATTGGATTCCGTGGACAAGGGAGAAAAGAATTGTGCTTTTGCCCGCCATTGGACACGCATCTTTGGTGAGAGTGTGGGCATTCACTGCAACGACTCGTTGCATTACCTGTCAACACGCCAGGAATCCGTCGATCTGCTCTACCTGGACTCCTGGGACACCTACGTTCCCGGCTTTGCGGAACACGGTCTGCGCGAAATTCAAGCGGCGGAAAAGCTGCTGCATGCGCAGACCATGGTCGTCTATGATGACACCTCCATCCGTGCCGGCCAATGGCAGGGCAAAGGCACGCTGGGCGTGCCATGGCTGCTCGAACGCGGTTGGCGGACGATGCATGTCGGCCACCAGACAGTGCTCGTGCGCGCCTGAGTTGAATCGGCAACTAACTCGAAGCCCGTGCTCCATCCGCACTCGCAGCCGTTTTTTCACGCCAGCGATAACGAGCAGCCCACGCATTGGCTTTTCGCTCCACCACATCCGCGATGATCTCGCCCATGACTGGCGTGAATTTGAACGCGTGGCCGGAATCACCAGCGGCAACGATCAAGCCAGGATGATCGGGATCGTGATCGATCCAGAAAGCACCGTCGAAGGTGTCGCAGTAGAGGCAGACGCGGGAAGAATGCAGCGGCTCCTCGGCGAGCGATGGAAAAGTCTCGCGCAGGAAGGTGCGGTAGCGTTCCTCCTCGCCTGTGGGCAACGTGCGCGGATCGTTGGCATTCACGCGGCGGCCTGGGCCGTGGTTGGCGACTTTGACGAGGCCGTCGGCATTCGCGGGAAAGCCATACCAGCCGGTTTTGCCAATGTCGGCACCCCAGACGGGAAACTGCGGCGGTGAGAACGAGCTTGGGTTGTGTGGTTTGAAGTGAAATACGGTCTGCGCCGTGGCCCACATCACGTCTTGAAGATGCGGCAGCAGCGTGGGCGTCCACGCACCGGCGGCGACGAGAACGTGATCGGACTTCCATTGAATGCCGTTGCTCGATGAGATGCCGATGCAGAGTGCGCCGACAAACTGTGGCTGTGGATTGGCAACATCCTCGATGATCTCAACACCCACAGTGCGTGCTTCAGCCGCGAGTTTGGCGATGACGCGCCCGCTTTCGACCCAGCCGCCGATGGGATTGAGATAGCCATCGCGATAGGCGCTGTGATTCCACGCGGGATGCAGTTCGCGCAGCATCGTGGCGGAAGTACGGCGCAGTTTATGACCGCGTGCGGTGAGAAACTGGCGGCTGTCGTGCTCGAAGCCGCCGGGTTGCATTTCATCCCGCGACATGACGAGGAAACCGTCCTCGTGATACAACTCCTCGCCCCATTTCGCGTTCCAGGCACGCCAGCGCGTGAGACTTCGCTCTCCCATGGCGGTGTGCTGCTCGTCGCTGCCGTAGTCCATGCGCACGACCTTGCTGATGTCGGTGGAGGCGGCGTCTGGATGTGGAAGGCGCCCCTGATCGATCAACGTGACCTTCCAGCCGCGAGCGCGGAGTTCGAGCGCAGCCGTGAGGCCGAAACAACCGCCGCCGAGGATGAGGATGGAGGCGCTCATTCGTGCTGGATGGATTCAAAGACGGCCCCGCCGAGCAATCGCTCGCCCTCATACAACGCGCAGATTTGTCCCGGAGTGAGCGCACGCTGCGGTTCTTTGTATTCGAGCTCGGCACGGCCATCGCCGAGCGGACGGAAGATCGCATCGCCTGCGGGACAGCGATAACGTGGCTGGGCTTGCAGCAGGCGCTCGTCATGCAACGGCTCTCCGGTGCTCGAAATCGAGTGCAGCACGGCTTTGCGCGCCCAGAGCAGCGGCGTGTCGGCGCTTTCGATGGCGACGACGAGTTCGTTTGTCTGCGGACGCTTGGCGACGACGACATAGGCCTGCTTGTGCAGCGGACTGGCGACTCCATGTCCTTTGCGCTGACCGAGCGTGTAAAGATGCAGTCCGCGATGCTCACCGAGCACCTTGCCTTCGAGGTTCACAATGGGGCCAGGTTTATCCGGCACAAAGGTGCGCAGGAAGTCCTCCATTTTGACCTGGCCGATGAAGCAGATGCCCTGGCTGTCTTTTTTGTCCGCCGTTTTGAGGCCAAACTCACGCGCGAGGTCGCGCAGCTCCGGCTTGAGCAGATGACCGATGGGAAACTGCGCGATGCGCACCTGATGCGGCTGCATCATGGCTAAAAAATACGTTTGATCCTTGTTCGGATCAGCACCGCGATAGATCGCAGGTTCGCGGTTCTCAGTTCGCGGTTCGCTGTTGTCTGAAACCGCGAACCGCGAACCGCGAACCGCGAACTCTTTGCGCGCATAATGCCCCGTCGCGATTCCTTCAAACCCATGCTCGCTCGCCCAGTCCCACAGGACGCCGAATTTCATCTCGCGGTTGCACATCACATCGGGATTCGGCGTGATGCCGGCCTGATAGCCTTCGAGGAGGTATTTCACGACCTTCTCGCGGTATTCGGTCATGAGATTGACGACGCGGAACGGGATGCCGAGCTGTTTGGCGACCGCCTCCGCATCCACGATGTCCTCCTCCCACGGGCAGTGGCCGATGATGTTCTCCTCATTGATCCAGTTCTTCATGTACACACCGGACACGTCATGCCCCTCGCGGACGAGCTGCGCGGCGGCCACGCTGCTGTCCACGCCTCCGGACATGGCTGCGAGAATCTTCATGCGGCGAGAATCGGCGGCTGAAAGCATGCGTCAATGAAGAGGCTGACATTGACTTTCATGAGGCCTCGCCAACCCCTTGCAGGCTACATCATGCGATTCATCCAACTTCTGCTCAAACCCTGGCTGGCACCCCTGCTGCGACAGCGCGCGATGTGCCGTGGTCTGACGGTGGCCTTCATGGTGCTGGGTTTTGGCGCGTGGATGAACTGGAAACTGTGGCCCTGCACGTTTGCGGAGGTGACCGGACTGCCCTGCCCCGGCTGCGGTCTCACCCGAGCCACCTCCGCCCTGCTGAGGGGTGAATGGCGGGCTTCGTTCCTGTTTCATCCCTTCGCAGGCTTCTTTGTGCTCGTTGGAATGGGCGTCATGGTGGGGGCTGTGATGCCCCGTTCATGGGTGGAGTCCTTGGCTGTGAAAGTGGAGTTTTTTGAGCGTCGGACCAAACTGCCCGCGATTTTTTTAGGGGGTCTGGTGTGTTTCGGCTTGCTGAGGATGCTTGGATTCTGGTGTCAGCTTTCTGTCGGCGATTATTCCGGTCGTTTTTTACGATGGCCAGCATTCCGAAAAACCGTCCCTAACAACCACAACACACAACCTGACCGCTGACTTAAGGAGCCCGGTTTCATACACGCCGGACATGGCGGCA